>NZ_JBICMK010000075.1:0-34760 GCF_043106315.1 Pseudomonas sp. FYR_5
GCTGCTTCGCAGCCCTTTCGCGACACAAGGCCGCTCCCACAAAGACCGCGTCAGGTTTTAGATGTGATGGCAGAGCCGCCGCATGATCATCGCTCCTCTTCCTTCCACGGCGCCTGCAGGTACCGCGTCCGGTTGAAGGTTTCCAGCCACTCGGGGCAAAACACCACCAGCGCACTGATCACCATGCCGTTGATGAACGCCTCGGGGAACATCATCAGCCACAGGTAGCCCACAAAGTCGCTGAGCCACTCCGGCAGGGCAAAACGCCCGTCCAGCCACAACACCCCTAGCGCTGCGGGGACGCAAATCAGCACAGTCAGCGCGGCCGGAAAAAAACCCGAACAAAAGATGTAAACGAACAGGTTGCGGGGCTGGGCACGCTCCACCAATACCGCGCACACCTCGGTAATCAGCACCGGCAAGCCAACCAGCAACAAACCATTCAACCCCAGCGCCGCCAGGTCCTGACGCCCCAGCGCCAGCAAGCCGAGCTGGGCCATGAACCCACCCAGCACCGCCAGCGGCCAGTCCAGCAACAGGGTGACCGCCGTCATGCCAATAAAGTGGTACGACACCCCGGTATCAAAGTCGCGCCGCACCAGCCACAGCGCAAACAGGCAGAACACCGTGCCAAACAGCAAATGCTGGCGGCGCCGGTCGGTAAACAGTTCAACCCAGCGAACCTGGCTGACCGCCCAGATCAGCAACGGCACATAACCCAGCCAGCCAAGGGTAAGGGTGGTGCCGGATAACACCTGCGCGCTGATCACCTGAACAATACCCTTTGCAGCCATGTGGATAAAACCGAGTCTACACCCATTCTCCCCTGCCTTCGGCTGCGGTAGGCTGACGCTTCCATTCGATGCAGGAAGCATTGGTCATGCTGGAAGGAACCAACCCCGCTCTGCTACTGGCAGCGGCACTCAACGCCATCATCGGTGTAATTCACCTGGCCATCATCGCCGTGGGGCCGCGTTGGTACCGTTTGTTCGGGGCCGGCGAGCGCATGGCGGTGGCCGCCGAAAAGGGCCGCTGCTACCCGGCGCTGATCACCGCCGCCATCGCCTGCGTGTTGCTGGCCTGGTCGGCCTATGCGCTGTCGGCTGCCGGGGCGATCGGGCGGCTGCCCTTGCTGCTACCAGTCATTTGCCTGATCACCCTGGTGTATTTGCTACGCGGTCTGCTGGGTCCAGTATTGCTGGCGGGCACCGGGCGTTCGCAGCGTTTTATCGTGGTCAGTTCGCTGATCTGCCTGGCTTTGGCCTGGTGCATCTGGTCGGGCTGGTGCAGCAGTGGCCGGTGCTGGGCTGATTCTCACGCTTAAACAGCATCTTACCGTCATCGATTAGCGGCTAAGCTTGTCTGCATGGATGACTCAGACTACCTGCGCCTGCTTACCATCCAGGCCGAACAAGCCAATGCCTTTCTCTCCAACGCCCGTAAGTGGGAGCGGGAGCGATGGGTGTGCCAGCGCCTGCTGCAGGGGCTGAACATTCCCTACCGCAGCGAGGACTTCACCCCGGCCGGGCAGGAGCCACCAGACGTGCTGTTCCGCGACGCCGCCTTCGAGGTGTTTTTCGTGCTCGACGAGGGCCGCCGGCTGAACGATGAATGGCGCGAGGAGCTGCAGCGGCGACGCAGTGCGTTTTCCTTGGCGCAGTTGGTACGCCGCGAAGCACGCCCACGGCGCATCAGTGCCACCGAACTGCTGGGGCGCCTGGCGCCCACCTTGCGCAAGAAGGCGCACAATTACCGGGAACGCGGGCTGGAGCTGAACGAGCTGGACATCATCGCGTTCTCCAGCCTCAAGCGCGAAGTGCTCGACCTCAACACCCACTTCCCGCCGCCTACCGAATACCTGCGCCAAGGCTGGCGCTCGCTGTCGCTGGTCGGGCCAACCTTTGCCCGGGTACTGTTTGCCCACCCCGATGCGCCAGATTTCCTGCGCGGCAACCTGGGCCGCAGCATCGTCTTCGACGTAGGCATCAGTCTTTGATCCAGTGCAGCGACTGTTTGCGATGGCGTACACTCGGCGCCAGGGATAGAAAGCATTATCATTTGTTTCAAGCGCCTGCGCGAACGCTGTAGCGTTTGCACAGTCACAAACGTCTACCTGACGAGGCCCACCATGACCAGCCGCCTGAACCCGGAAGATCAGCGTCGTGTCGATGAGTATCTGCGAGCCCCCCAGCACCAAGTCGAGCGCAGGCCCTTCCGGCCGTGGCTGCTCCTTGTGCTGGTGCTGGCCGTGACCATCGGGTTGGGTCTCCTCAGCCGCCTGCTGAGTGGACTGGTGCTATGAGCTGCTTCGCGCTCGCCCTCCCCTCGTGCAGTTTGCGGCCGGCCCCCAGGGCCACGAATTCCGTAAACCTTATGAGATATTCCCATGACTCATCGCATCGTGATTGTCGGCGGCGGCGCCGGCGGCCTGGAACTGGCGACCCGCCTGGGTAAAAGCCTGGGCAAGCGCAAGCAGGCCGAAATCACCCTGGTCGACACCAACCTCACGCACATCTGGAAGCCACTGCTGCACGAAGTGGCCGCCGGCTCGCTGAACTCCTCGGAAGACGAACTGAACTACGTGGCTCAGGCCAAGTGGAACCACTTCAATTTCCAGCTGGGGCGCATGAGCGGCCTGGACCGTGAAGGCAAGCAGATTCAACTGGCAGCCACCCTCGACGAAGAGGGCCGCGAGCTGCTGCCCGCGCGCACCCTGGGCTACGACACCCTGGTCATGGCCGTGGGCTCCAACACCAACGACTTCGGCACCCTGGGCGCAGCGCAGCACTGCCTGTTCCTGGATACCCGCAAGCAGGCCGAGCGTTTCCACCAGCAACTGCTCAACCACTACCTGCGTGCCCACGCCGGCGACGTGGCCAGCGAGAAAATCAGCGTTGCCATTGTCGGCGCCGGTGCCACCGGTGTAGAGCTGGCGGCCGAGCTGCACCACGCGGCTCACGAGCTGGCGGCCTATGGCCTGGACCGCATCCAGCCCAAGGACATGCACATCACCCTTATCGAGGCGGGCCCGCGCGTTCTGCCGGCGCTGCCGGAGCGCATCAGCGTCCCGGTTCACAAGACCCTGGAAAAACTCGGGGTGAAGGTGATGACCAACGCCGCAGTCAGTGAAGTGACCGAGGACGGCCTGAAAACCAAGGACGGTGAAGTGATCCAGGCCAGCCTGAAAGTGTGGGCAGCCGGTATCCGCGCGCCAGGTTTCCTCAAGGACATCGATGGCCTGGAAACCAACCGCATCAACCAGCTGGTCGTGCGCCCTACCCTGCAGACCACCCGCGACGACAACATCTTCGCCTTCGGTGACTGCGCCGCTTGCCCGCAACCAGGCAGCGACCGCAACGTGCCGCCGCGTGCACAGGCGGCGCACCAGCAGGCTTCGATGCTGGCGCAAAGCCTGAAGGCGCGCCTGGAGAACAAGGCCCTGCCCACTTACGAGTACAAGGATTACGGCTCGCTGGTTTCGCTGTCGCGATTCTCGGCGGTGGGCAACCTGATGGGTAACCTGATGGGCAGCGTGAAGCTGGAAGGCTGGTTGGCGCGGATGTTCTATGTGTCGCTGTACCGCATGCACCAGATGGCGCTGTACGGGTTCTTCCGCACGGCGTTGATGATGCTGGGCAGCAAGATTGGCCGGGGCACTGAGCCGCGCCTGAAGCTGCACTAGCAGGCGCCCCCATGCCCTGTATGGCGCGGGTTTACCTGTGAATGCGATGGTGGCTGCACTGCCGCATTCGCGGGTGAACCCGCTCCTACAAAGGGGCGGTGTGGCAAACAGGTGGGATTTGCACCGATGGGCGCATTTATTCAGGGCAAATGAAAAAGGGCATCTCATGCGAGATGCCCTTTGTTCATGGTGGGTCGTGTAGGATTCGAACCTACGACCAATTGGTTAAAAGCCAACTGCTCTACCAACTGAGCTAACGACCCAAAAATGGTCGGGGTGAGGGGATTCGAACTCCTGACATCCTGCTCCCAAAGCAGGCGCGCTACCGGACTGCGCTACACCCCGAGTGTTTCAAAAAAAAGGGCATCTCTTTGGAGATGCCCTTTTCTACATGGTGGGTCGTGTAGGATTCGAACCTACGACCAATTGGTTAAAAGCCAACTGCTCTACCAACTGAGCTAACGACCCGGAAAATGGTCGGGGTGAGGGGATTCGAACTCCTGACATCCTGCTCCCAAAGCAGGCGCGCTACCGGACTGCGCTACACCCCGAGATTGGCTCCGCGACCTGGACTCGAACCAGGGACCCAATGATTAACAGTCATTTGCTCTACCGACTGAGCTATCGCGGAACTGAACTTCGGTACAACTCCGAAGACTGTGTTCGCTTCGGACTCTTTAGCTTCTTCGCTTTTGCGTTGTCGCTGCTGAGGCCGGCTATTCTACATTCTTCGTTTTGCTTGTCAACCACTTTTTTTCATTCAACTTACTGATTTGTAAGTTGTTTTGCGATCACTGATGTTGCTGGTGATTCGCTTAGTGCCTGACAACGCGGCGTATATTAGGGGCACTCTAAATTTGATGCAAGCAAAAATTTCAAAAATTTCAGGCGGTTATCCGGGGTTGGCGCAAAGGCCCGAAATAGCTGGGCTGTGCCGGCATTGGCAACAGGCAGAAAAAGCCCCGCAAACGCGGGGCTCATGGTGCAACGCAATCAGCCAAAGACGATTTCGTCGCCTTCCACCTTGGCGGTGATCGCCGTACCGGGCAGGAACTTGCCGGCCAGAATCAGCTGCGCCAGCGGGTTCTCGATCCAGCGCTGGATCGCCCGTTTCAGCGGCCGTGCGCCGTATACCGGGTCGTAACCCACGGCAATCAGCTTGTCCAACGCCTCTGGGCTCAGGCTCAGCGACAGTTCGCGCTCCAGCAGGCGGCTGCGCAGGCGGCCGAGTTGGATTTCGGTGATACCGGCAATCTGCTCGCGGCCCAATGGCTCGAACACCACCACTTCGTCGATGCGGTTGATGAACTCCGGACGGAAGTGCGCCCCCACTGCATCCATCACTGCCGCACGCTGTGCCTCGCGGTCACCCACCAGTTCCTGGATCTGCGCCGAGCCCAGGTTGGAGGTCATCACGATCACGGTGTTGCGGAAGTCCACGGTGCGCCCGTGGCTGTCGGTCAGGCGGCCGTCTTCCAGCACCTGCAGCAGCACGTTGAACACATCCGGGTGGGCTTTTTCCACCTCATCCAGCAGCACCACCGAGTAAGGCTTGCGCCGCACGGCCTCGGTCAGGTAACCGCCCTCTTCGTACCCGACATAGCCTGGTGGTGCACCGATCAGGCGTGCCACGGAGTGCTTCTCCATGAACTCGGACATGTCGATGCGCACCATCGCCTCTTCGGTGTCGAACAGGAACTCGGCCAGCGCCTTGCACAGTTCGGTCTTGCCCACACCGGTCGGGCCGAGGAACAGGAACGAACCACTTGGCCGGTTCGGGTCGGACAGCCCGGCACGCGAGCGGCGTACGGCGTTGGCTACGGCGGTTACCGCTTCGCCCTGGCCAATCACGCGCTGGTGCAGCAACTCTTCCATCTTCAGCAGCTTCTCGCGCTCGCCTTCAAGCATCTTGGCCACAGGAATGCCAGTCCACTTCGACACCACTTCGGCAATTTCTTCCTCGGTGACCTTGTTGCGCAGCAACTGGTTGTCGGTCTTGCCGTGCTGGTCGACCATCTGCAGGCTGCGCTCCAGGTCCGGGATCACCCCGTACTGCAGTTCGGCCATGCGGTTCAGGTCGCCTTTGCGACGGGCGGCTTCCAGCTCCTGGCGAGACTGCTCGATCTTTTGCTGGATCTGCGCCGAGCCCTGCACTTCAGCTTTCTCCGAAGCCCAGATTTCTTCCAGGTCGGAATACTCACGCTCCAGCCGCTCGATTTCCTCGGTCAGCTTCTCCAGGCGCTTTTTCGCCGCTTCGTCTTCTTCTTTCTTCAGCGCCTGCGACTCCACCTTCAGCTGGATCAGGCGACGATCAAGACGGTCGAGCACTTCCGGCTTGGAGTCGATCTCCATGCGGATGCGGCTGGCCGCTTCGTCGATCAGGTCAATGGCCTTGTCCGGCAGCTGGCGGTCGGTGATGTAGCGGTGGCTGAGCTTGGCCGCAGCGATGATTGCACCGTCGGTGATGGCCACCTTGTGGTGCACTTCATAGCGCTCTTTCAGGCCACGCAGGATGGCGATGGTGTCTTCCTCGCTCGGCTCCTCGACCAGCACCTTCTGGAAGCGGCGCTCCAGGGCGGCGTCCTTCTCGATGAACTGGCGGTACTCGTTCAGCGTGGTGGCACCTACGCAATGCAGCTCGCCGCGGGCCAGGGCCGGCTTGAGCATGTTGCCGGCGTCCATGGCGCCCTCGCCTTTGCCGGCGCCGACCATGGTGTGCAGTTCGTCGATGAACAGGATGATCTGGCCTTCCTGCTTGGACAGTTCGTTCAGCAGGCTTTTCAAACGCTCTTCGAACTCGCCGCGGTACTTGGCACCGGCAATCAGCGCGCCCATGTCCAGCGCCAGCAGGCGCTTGCCTTTGAGGCCGTCCGGCACTTCACCATTGATGATGCGCTGGGCCAGGCCTTCGGCAATGGCGGTTTTACCCACGCCAGGCTCACCGATCAGCACCGGGTTGTTCTTGGTACGGCGTTGCAGCACCTGCACGGTACGGCGGATTTCATCGTCACGGCCAATGACCGGGTCCAGCTTGCCCTCTTCGGCACGCTTGGTCAGGTCGACGGTGTACTTGTCCAGCGCCTGGCGCGATTCCTCGGCGTTGGCGTCATTCACTGCCGCGCCGCCACGCAGGTTGTTGATGGCATTTTCCAGCGCTTTTTTGCTCACGCCCTGGCTCAGCAGCAGCTTGCCGAGCTTGCTGTTTTCGTCCATGGCGGCCAACAGCACCAGCTCGCTGGAAATGAACTGGTCGCCCTTCTGCTGTGCCAGACGGTCTGCCTGGTTAAGCAGGCGTGCCAAGTCCTGCGACATGTTCACGTCGCCGGTAGGGTTCTGGATTTTTGGCAGTTGGTCGAGCTCTTTCACCAGCCCCTGGCGCAGGCTATTGATGTCGAAGCCCACCTGCATCAGCAGCGGTTTGATGGAGCCGCCCTGCTGTTCGAGCAGCGCCTGTAACAGGTGCACGGGCTCGATGGCAGGGTGGTCCATGCCAACGGCCAACGACTGGGCATCGGATATTGCAAGTTGCAGCTTGCTGGTCAAACGGTCTATTCGCATGGTGTACCTTCCTTTAAAGGGCAGGTCGGAGCGATGGACAGCGCCTGTTTATGAAGAAACCTGCCTGAGATGACCTTATAGATAAGGCTGATTCTGGAAGATTCAAGCTTAGCGGGGTTGACCGAAGTCAACCTGTTGGATTAATGGGGCCATTCGCGGGCATGCCCGCTTCCACAGGTACACCACCGGTTTCAACGTTTATGGCATCTCTGTGGGAGCGGGCATGCCCGCGAAGAGGCCGGTACCGGCTAGCGCGGGTCCAGCCAGACCAACGATGCAAAACGCCCACCCTGCGGGGTACGGCGATAGGAGAAGAACCGTGCATCACTGACCGTGCACAAGCCACCGCCATAAACAGCAGTCACGCCACGGGCAGCCAGGCGAATACGCGCCAGCTCATAGATATCCGCCAACAGCTTGCCTGGCCGTTCGCCGTCGGCGAATGCCCGAGCTGCTTGCGGGTGCACGGCGGTAAAGGCATCACGCACTTCCAGCCCCACTTCGAACGCTTGCGGGCCGATGGCAGGCCCCAGCCACACCAGCACCTCTTCTGGCGGCAGCGCCAGCCGGTCCAGCGTGGCTTCCAGCACGCCACCCGCCAGCCCGCGCCAGCCCGCATGTGCCGCCGCCACGCGGGTGCCCGCGCGGTCGCAGAACAGCGCAGGCAGGCAATCGGCGGTCATCACGGTGCAAGCAATGCCTGGCTGGCGGGTCCAGCTGGCATCGGCCTCGGCCACCACGGCCGGGTCGGCATCCGCCACCACCAGGCCATGCACCTGCTTGAGCCAGGCCGGTTGGATGGCGAACTGTTCGCTCAGGCGGCGGCGGTTCTCGGCGACTGCGGCAGGGTCATCCCCAACATGGTCGCCGAGGTTGAAGGTTTCATAGGGCGGCAGGCTGACGCCGCCCTGACGGGTGGTGACACAGGCGCGAACCGAGGCCGGGGCCGGCCAGTCGGGGAATAGCAACGCCTGCGTCAGGTCACTCATCCGATGAAACTCTCGCGGTCCTGGTTCAACAGCGACAGCAACCAGACGAAGTCATCCGGCAGTGGCGATTCCCACTTCATGACTTCACCGGTAATCGGGTGGGCCAAGGCGAGGAAACGCGCATGCAGCGCCTGGCGCGGGAAGGTCTTGACCGCCTCGACCATGGTCGGGCTGGCAGCGGGCGGAATACGGAAGCGCCCGCCGTACGTCTGGTCGCCAACCAGCGGGAAACCCACATGGGCCATGTGCACGCGAATCTGGTGGGTACGGCCGGTTTCCAGCTTGACCCGCACATGGGTGTGCGAGCGGAAGCGCTTGAGTACGCGGTAGTGGCTGACCGCCGGCTTGCCGCCGTCGGTTACAGCCATGCGCTGGCGCATGCCGCCGTGACGGCCGATGGGCGCGTCGATCTTGCCACCGGCAGTCACCACGCCAATCACGATGCACTCGTAGATGCGGCTGACCTTGCGGGCCTGCATCTGCTCGACCAGCTTGGTCTGCGCCTGCAGGGTCTTGGCCACCACCATCAGGCCGGTGGTGTCCTTGTCCAGGCGGTGCACGATACCGGCGCGCGGCACGTTGACGATGTCTGGCACATGGTGCAGCAGCGCGTTGAGCAGGGTGCCGCTGGCATGCCCGGCCGCCGGGTGCACAACCAGCCCGGCAGGCTTGTTGATCACCAGGATGTGGTCGTCTTCGTAGACGATATCCAGTTCGATATCTTCTGCGATCCACTCGCCCTGGGCCTCTTGCTCGGCCTCCAGGGCAAGCAGAGAACCACCATGAACAAGGTCTCGAGGGCGCACGACTGCACCATCGACCGTCAGGCGGCCCTCTTTGATCCACGAAGTTAGCCGCGAACGCGAGTACTCGGCGAACAATTGGGCGGCGACCTGGTCGAGGCGTTGGCCGCCCAGTTCGGACGGTACCTCTGCGCTAAGTTGAATGATCTCGGACATGCTCGATTCGGCGGGCGCACAGCCTTTGGTTTCGGCTGCGAGCTTGTGGTTAAATACGGCTTCTTTTGTCCCGGGGTTGGCCGGGGCGCTCATCATAACAGGACGGCACCGCCCAAGACAGCGGCCGTCAAAGGGACGCAAGCCGCCATGCGAGTGAAACACCTGCTGCTGATCGCCATCCTCGGGCTTACCGCGGCCTGTTCCTCTAATAAAGAGGTCATTGACGAGAACCTCAGCGAGGCCGAACTGTACCAGCAGGCCCAGGCTGATCTGGACAACTCCAGCTACACCAGCGCCGTGAACAAGCTCAAGGCCCTGGAGTCGCGCTACCCGTTCGGCCGCTATGCCGATCAGGCGCAACTCGAGCTGATCTATGCCAACTACAAGAACTCCGAGCCCGAGGCAGCCAAATCGGCCGCCGAGCGCTTCATCCGCCTGCACCCGCAGCACCCGAACGTCGATTACGCCTACTACCTCAAGGGCCTGACCTCGTTCGACCAGGACCGTGGCCTGCTGGCGCGCTTCCTGCCGCTGGACATGACCAAACGTGACCCGGGCGCTGCCCGCGACTCGTACAACGAGTTCGCCCAGCTGACCAGCCGTTTCCCCAACAGCCGCTACGCGCCAGACGCCAAGCAGCGCATGATCTACCTGCGCAACCTGCTGGCTTCTTACGAAATCCATGTGGCCGACTACTACCTGAGCCGCCAGGCTTATGTAGCGGCTGCCAACCGTGGCCGTTACGTGGTGGAAAACTTCCAGGAAACCCCGTCCGTCGGTGACGGCCTGGCGGTGATGGTCGAGTCGTACCAGAAGCTGCACCTGGACGAACTGGCCGCCACGAGCCTGGAAACCCTCAAGCTCAACTACCCGGACCACCCGAGCCTGGTCGATGGCGAGTTCCAGCCCAAGCAGACCGAGTCTGACGGCCGCGGCTGGCTGTCCAAGGCCACCTTGGGCCTGATCGAAACCGATACCCCGCTGCCGCCAGGCGAAACCCGCGCCAACCAGGACGTGGTCAAGCAGTTCCAGGACGCGCGCGACGAGATGCCGCGAGAGCTGCTGCCTAAAGACGAGAACGGCGACCCTATCGTGCCGGAAGGCCCGAAAGAAGCCGAGAAAGACCGTTCCTGGTTCAGCTACATGACCTTTGGTCTGTTCGACTGACCTTCAGTGGTGAATGAAAGGGAGGCCAGGCCTCCCTTTTTTTATGGCCGCGTCCTAGACTGTCGGCTTCTTCAACCGACAAGCTGGACATCATGGTTCGCCTACTTTTCTGGATCGCCCTGATCGCCGCCGCGTTCTGGCTGTGGCGCAAATACAAAGTCAGCCAGCAGTCGCACCCCGAGGCGAAGCTGGATGCGCCGCTGAAGATGGTGCGCTGTGCCCATTGCGGTGTGCACCTGCCCAACGACCGGGCGCTGCAGCAGGGTAATGAGTGGTATTGCAGCCAGGCCCACCTGCAGCAGGGCCCTGGCCACCAAGGCTGAACACGATGCCTGTTCAATCCTGAAACCAATTCGAAATCTGTGGGAGCGGGCTTGCCCGCGAAGCAGGCACCACGGTGTATGGCACCGGCTTCGCCGGTGTTCGCGGGCACGCCCGCTCCCACAGTTTTTATCTGCAATTTCGTGTTCCACATATCCCTCCCCGACCCTTTAACACCATTTACGACCCCTCCCCCCCGGCCAGCATTGACCCGTCCGGCCAAAATTCGCTAAATCCTATTTATCCGCATAAATATGAAAAATAGCGAAATGCTCAAACCCAAACGCAAGCGCCAGAAGCTGTCCGATGTGATCGTCGAATCAGTCAAGCGCTCGATCGTCACCGAAGCGCTGCACCCCGGCGACCGCCTGCCTACCGAGCGGGAGCTGATGGAGCATTTCGAATGTTCCAAGGGCACCGCCCGCGAAGCGCTAAAGGCACTGGAGGTAGAAGGCCTGGTCAGCACCCGCACCGGCCCGACCGGGGGTGCCTACCTGAACGAAGTGGGCACCGAGCCAGCCAGCCGCGCGCTGCGCAACTACCTGCACTTCCAGCACCTGGACGGCGAGCAGGTGTACCAGCTGCGCAAAGTCATCGAGGTAGAACTGGCGGTGTCGGTGATGGGCAAGCTGAGCGAAGCCGATTACGCCGCGCTGCAGGCCAACATCGACTTCTGCAGCGCGCCGGAAGACAGCGAAGAAGGCCAGCGTGAGCAGCGCTTGGCGGAGCTTGAATTCCACACCCTGCTGGCCAATCGCTGCCCCAACCCGTTGCTGCGTTTCATGGCGGTGTTCCTCAACGACCTGCTGCGCGACCTGGTGGTGCTGAAAAAGGCCTACCTGCCCAAGCGCCAGCAGTTCGCCGCCGCCAACATCGACTACCACAAGCAACTGCTGACCGCCTTGCGCGCCAGCGACGAACCCGCCGTACGCCGGCTGATGCACGAACACATGTGCGACGCCGAGCACCACATGACCGCGCTGGAAGGCGAGGTTGCCCGTAACTTCCTGCTGGAGTTCGATCACCACCACTGATGCGCCTGTAAAGAGGCCTGCACACAGGCCCGGCCGTACCCGCTTTGTCATTGCCACTCCTGCCTAATAACCACAAACAAGGAGTTACTCATGCAAAGACGTACCCTGCTCAAGGCAGGCCTTGCCCTGGGTGCCTTAGGTAGCCTCCCCTTGGGGGCACACCGAGCATTCGCCGACCAACCGCTGACCTTCTATGGGCTCAAGTCCATGTCGGGCGCCTTCGCCAGCTACGGCAAGTACGCCGACATGGGCTCGCGCCTGGCCATCGCCGAGCACCCACAGTTGCTCGGGCACCCGCTCAAATACAAAGTCATCGACACCGAAGGCAACGCCGGCAAGGCGGTGCGCAAGGTACAGGAAGCCATCGGCCAGGATGGCGCACGCTTTTTCCAGGGCTGCACCCTGTCGTCTTCGGCACTGGCGGTGTCCAAGGAGATCCACAAAGCCGGCGGCGTGTTCATGACGCCTGTGGGCGCCGATGAAATCACCGGCAAGGACTGCAATGCCTCAACCTTCCGCTGGTCGGTGCCCACCTATGGTGCCATCCGCGAAACCCTGGTGCCGATGAGCCGCCAACTGCCCCAGGCCAAGCGCTGGTACACCATCACCCCGCAATACGTATTCGGCGATGCCCTGCTGGACAACGCCCGCAGAGTGTTCGCCGAGCTCGGCGTAGAACACATCGGCAACAGCTATCACTCGTTGCAGGAGCAGGAATTCTCCGGCTATCTGACCAACGCCATCGCCGCCAAGCCCGACGTGCTGGTGCTGCTCAATTTCGGAAGCCAGGCCTCCAACGCCCTGCGCCAGGCAGTCAACTTCGGCATCAAGGACCGCATGAAAGTGCTGATGGTGTGGTCTGCCGGCCTCGACCAGTTCCAGGAGCTGGGCAGCGACGTGCTCGAGGGCGTGTACCTGGGCGCGCAGTACTGGCACCAGGTCGACACCCCGCTGAACAAACAGTTGGTCGCCGCCACCCGCAAGGCCTATGGCATCAACCCCAACTACCCGCTGGCCGCCGACTACATCGGCACCAAGGTGATGCTCGAGGCCATCGTCAAGGCCGGCAGCCTGGACGGGGCCGCCGTGTCTGCGGCATTGCAGGGCATGCGTTTCCAGGGCCCGACCGGCGAAGAACTGATCCGCCCGGGTGACCACCAGGTGCTCAAGGACTACTACCTGCTGCGAGGCAAGCCCCAGGGGCAGATGCGCGACGAGGACGACCTGGCCGAAGTCATCAGTTCGGGCCGCTCGTTCGTCGAGGTCGATCACACCGGTTGCGCCCTGGCCTGAAGCTGCGGCGTTAGTCACAAACACTTGTACAGGCAGCCGCCCAGCGCGCTGTCGAGGGCACGCTCATGCTCGATTTGTACCTGTTCCAACTGCTCAACGGCCTGGGCCTGGGGATGATCTACTTCCTCATCGCCGTGGGCCTGACGATCATTTTCGGCCTGCTCAACTTCGTCAACTTCGCCCACGGCGCGTTTTTCTTGCTGGGCGCCTACCTGTGCTACACCGCCGTGGCCGTCACCGGCAACTTCTGGCTGGCACTGCTGATTGCGCCACTGGTGGTGGCCGCGCTGGCCTGGGCGGTCGAGCGCCTGTTGATCAAACGCATCTACCACCTGCCACACACCTTCCAGATCCTCGTCACCCTCGGCATCGCGCTGATCATCCAGGAAGCGTCGGTGCTGATCTGGGGCCCGGTGGGCAAGAGCATTGCCGTGCCACCCGAACTGCGCGGGGTGCTGATACTCGGCGACTTCATCTACCCCTACTACCGCTTGTTCCTGATCGGCTTCGCAGCGCTGATCGGTATTGGCCTGTGGCTGCTGCTGGAACGCACCCGTTTCGGCGCATTGGTGCGGGCCGGTAGCGAAAGCACCGAAACCGTGTCGCTGTTGGGCACCAACATTTTCCGCCTGTTCTCCCTGACATTCGCCCTGGGCGTGGGCCTGGCGGGTGTGGCGGGTGTGCTGTTCGCGCCGCTACGGGGCGCCCAGCCCTTCGTCGGCCCAGAGATCCTCGGCATTGCCTTCGTGGTGGTGGTGATTGGCGGTATGGGGTCGTTCGGCGGGGCGCTGGTTGGCGGCCTGCTGGTGGGTGTGGTGCAAAGCATGATGACCAGTCTCTGGCCGCAAGGCGCCAGCCTGATGATCTATGGCGCCATGGCAGCAGTGATTCTGGTCCGTCCCTACGGCCTGTTCGGGAGAGCCTGAGATGAGCGAGAAAAACCCATTGCCAGTCGCCAAGGGCCGCGCCCCGGCACTGCTGTCGCTGGTAATTGCCAGCCTGGTGGCACTGCCGCTGTTGCTGCCATCGGCCACCCTGGCCACCGAGATCCTGATCTTTGCCATGGCCGCACTGGCCTGCAACCTGCTCCTCGGCTACACCGGACTGCTGTCGTTCGGCCAGGGCATCTTCTTTGGCGTGGGCGCCTATGGCGCAGCGCTGCTGATGATCCACCTGCAGTGGGGCATGTTCGCCGCGCTGCTTGGCGCAGCTGTGTTCGGCGCCCTCCTCGCGCTGCTGGTGGGCGCACTGGCGATCCGTCGCACGGGCATCTACTTCGTCATGCTGACCCTGGCCTTCAGCCAGATGGCCTACTTCCTGGCCTATACCCTCAGCGACTGGACCGGGGGTGACAACGGCCTGCTCGATGTGCCACGGCCGAATATCGAAATCGCCGGCCATGTGCTGGTCGACCTGGCCGACCCGCGGCACTTTTATGGATTTGTCGCGGTGCTGTTCCTGTTGATCTTCGCCGCAGCCCTGCGGGTGATCCGTTCGCCATTCGGCAGCACCCTGCTGGCCATCCGCGAAAACGAGACCCGCGCCGCCGCCATCGGCTACGACACCCGCCATTTCAAGATTCTGGTGTTCATGCTGTCGGGCGCCATCACCGGCATCGCCGGGGCGCTGTACGCCATGCTGCTGCACTTTGCGCCGCTGTCGAACATCGACCTGATGATGAGCGAGAACATCCTGATCATGACCATCGTCGGCGGCACCGGCTCACTGTTCGGCTCGCTGCTGGGCGCCGGCGCCATCGTGCTGCTGGGTGACGTGCTGTCGGAACTTTGGCCACGTTGGCTGATGCTGCTGGGGGTGATCCTGATTCTGGTGGTGGTGTTCATGCGTGGCGGTCTGTGGGGCGGCCTGACCGAACTGGGCAAGCGCCTGCTGGCCACCCGCAATGCCCATGACAAACCCCAGGCCAAGACCAAGGAGACCCTGTGATGAGCGACTACCTCCTGGAAACCCGCCACCTGGAGCTGGCCTACGGGCCGTTCAAGGCGGTCGCGGGCGTTGACCTCAAAGTGCGAGCCGGCACCATCCACACCGTCATTGGCCCCAACGGCGCCGGCAAGACCAGCCTGTTCCACTGCCTGACCGGCGAGCGTCAGGCCACGGCCGGCAAGATCCTGTTCAATGGCCAGGACATCATTCGCAAGCCGTCCCACGGGCGGGTGGCGCTTGGCATGGCGCGTTCGTTTCAGCTCACCAGCCTGTTCCAGAACCTTTCAGTGCGCGAGAACCTGCGCCTGGCCGCCCAAGGCCGTGATGGCCTGGGCGCGCTGAACTTCTGGCGTAGCGTCGAGCACAAGCGCAGCCACTGGAACACCGCCGACCAGGTGCTGGAGCGCCTGAAACTGAGCGCCCGTGCCGAAACCCTGGCGGGCGAGCTGTCGCACGGCCAGCAAAGGGTGCTGGAAGTGGGCATGTCGATCTGCGCCAAGCCCACCCTGCTGATGCTCGACGAACCCACTTCGGGCATGGGCATCGACGACATCCCGGTGATGACCGACCTGATCCGCGACCTTGGCCGCGACCATACCGTGCTGCTGATCGAGCACAACATGAGCATTGTCATGTCGATCAGCCAGCGCATCACGGTGATGAGTCACGGCCAGATCCTGGTCGAGGGTACCCCTGAACAGGTGCGCAACGACGAGCGCGTACGCACCGCCTACCTTGGAGAGGCCGCCTGATGCTCAACGTCGATTCGATCCATTCCTACTACGACAAGAGCCATGTGCTCGAAGGTGTCTCGCTCAAGGTCGAGGCAGGCGAACTGGTAACGCTGCTGGGGCGCAACGGTGCAGGCAAGACCACCACCTTGCGCAGCATCCTCGGCATCGTCCGCCCACGGCAGGGACAGATCAGCTTCAACGGCCAGCAATTGGTCGGCCGCGAAATTTTCGATATCGCCCGGCTCGGCATTGCTCTGGTGCCGGAACACCGCGGCATTTTCCGCCAGCTCAGCGTGGAGGAGAACCTGAAGATTGCCGTACGCAAGGCCAGTCGCTGGCAGCTGGAGGACGTGTACAGCATGTTCCCGCGCCTGAAGGAGCGTCGCCGCAACGGTGGCTTTGCCCTGTCCGGTGGTGAGCAACAGATGCTCGCTATCGCCCGCGCCCTGCTCAACGGCCCCAAGCTGCTGATCCTCGACGAGCCCACCGAAGGCCTGGCCCCGGTGATTGTCGATGAACTGGTGAAGATCCTGCGACGGATCAAGGACGAAGGGCTGTCGATCCTGCTGGTAGAGCAGAACCTGATGGTCTGCGATGCCCTTGCTGATCGCCACTATGTGCTGGAGCAGGGCCGCGTCGCTTACCAGGGCAGTGCGGCACAGTTCCGCGAGGACCCGAGCATCAAGAACCGTTACCTGGCCCTTAGCGCCTGACCCGACCGTGCTTACCTGTACCGGCCCTTTCGCGGGTAAACCCGCGCCTGCAAAGGTGTCACCACCCTCAGCCCTGCGAGGCCTTTGTAGGAGCGGGTTCACCCGCGAATAGGCCAGTACAAGCAACCCAGTAATTTCAGGAGAGATGAACCATGAACACCCGCATCGATCCCTCGCAGCACCTGCTCGGCCAAGGCCCGTTGGTCAACCGCGAACGCCTTTGGCAATCATTGATGGACCTGGCCCAACTCGGCGCCACTGCCAAGGGCGGCGTATGCCGCCTGGCCCTGACCGACCTCGACCGCCAGGCTCGCGACCTGTTCGTCCACTGGTGCGAAGAGGCCGGCTGCACGGTCAGCGTCGACGCCATCGGCAATATCTTCGCACGCCGCCCCGGGCGCAACCCTGCCCTGCCGCCGATCATGACCGGCAGCCACATCGACACCCAACCCACCGGCGGCAAGTTCGATGGCTGCTACGGCGTCATGGCCGGCCTCGAAGTGATGCGTACGCTCAACGACCTGCACCTGACCACCGAGGCCTCGCTGGAAGTGGTGGTATGGACCAACGAAGAAGGTTCGCGCTTCCCGCCCTGCATGATGGGCTCGGGCGTGTTTGCCGGTAAGTTCGGCCTGCAGGAAACCCTGGACAAGGTAGACGACCAAGGCCTGTCGGTTGGCGCGGAACTACAGCGCATCGGTTACGCCGGCGCGCGCCTGCCTACCGGGCATGCCGTGGGCGCCTACTTCGAAGCACATATCGAACAAGGCCCGGTGCTGGAAGACCAACGCACCACCATCGGCGTGGTCCAGGGCTGCCTGGGGCAGAAATGGTTCGACCTGGTACTGACCGGTGTCGAGGCGCATGCTGGCCCCACGCCCATGCACCTGCGCAAGGACGCATTGGTCGGCGCTGCCGAGGTGGTGGCTGCGGTCAACCGCGTCGCTCACGCGCACCAGCCACATGCCTGTGGCACGGTCGGCTGCCTGACCTTGCACCCAGGCTCTCGCAACGTTATCCCCGGCCAGGTGCACATGACCATCGACCTGCGCCACCTCGACCCTGGGCACCTCGACGCCATGGTCAGCGAAGTGCGCGCAGCCATCGAAACCAGCACGGTGAAACATGGCCTGAGCTATCAGCTGACCCCGACAGCCGACTTCCCGCCGCTGTACTTCGCCGAGCAGTGCGTGGATGCCGTGCGCCAAGGGGCGCGCGCGCTGGGCCTGAGCCACATGGATATCGTCAGCGGCGCCGGTCACGATGCGATCTTCCTCGCTGAACTGGGCCCGGCCGGGATGATCTTCGTGCCATGCGAAGGTGGCATCAGCCACAACGAAATCGAAAATGCCGCGCCCCAGGACCTGGCCGATGGCTGCGACGTCCTGTTGCGCGCCATGTTCCAGGCCGCCAACCCGGGAGCCCGTTAAGATGACCCAGAAAACCGCGATTGGCGAACTCACCGCCGCCGAACTGCTTGAACTGTACCAGCGCCGCCAGCTGTCACCCGTCGAGGTGGTCGACGATGTGCTGGCGCGCATCGACCTGCATAACCCGGCGGTCAACGCCTACTGCCATGTGGATGACGAGGGTGCCCGCGCCGCCGCCCGCGCCAGCGAACAACGCTGGCAGCGCGGCCAGCCCTGTGGCCGACTGGATGGCGTACCCGCCTCGATCAAGGACCTGACCCTGACCCGCGGCATGCCTACCCGCAAGGGCTCGCGTACGACCTCGGGTACCGGGCCATGGGAGGTCGATGCGCCCGTCTCTGCGTTCATGCGTGAAGCCGGTGCAGTGCTGGTGGGCAAGACCACCACGCCAGAGTTTGGCTGGAAAGGCGTGACCGACAACCCGCTGTACGGCATTACCCGCAACCCGTGGGATACCAGGCTGACTGCTGGGGGGTCGTCTGGCGGTGCAGCAGCAGCAGCCGCGCTAAATCTGGGGGTGCTGCATCAGGGCAGCGATGCCGGTGGTTCGATTCGCATCCCCTGCGCATTTACCGGCACCTTCGGCATCAAACCGACCTTCGGCTATGTGCCGCAATGGCCGGCCAGCGCCATGACCGTGCTGTCGCACCTGGGGCCGATGACGCGTACCGTGGACGACTCGGTGCTGATGCTCGACTGCGTAGCGCGCCCCGATGCCCGCGACGGTTTGGCCGGCGCACCCCGGCAGGCGCCGTGGCTCAGCCAGCAGCAAGATCTGAGCGGCCTACGCATCGCCTACAGTGCCAATTTCGGTTACGTGCAGGTCGACCCACAGATCCAGGCACTGGTGGCGCAAGCGGTGCAGCGCCTGGCGCGGCTGGGTGCGCAGGTAGAGGAAGTGGACCCGGGCTTCAGCGACCCGCTGGAAACCTTCAATACCCTGTGGTTTGCCGGTGCGGCGCGGTTGGCCAGTGCCTTGAGCGATGAGCAGAAAGCGTTGCTTGACCCGGGGCTGCGCTGGATTGCCGAACAAGGTGCACAGATCAGCCTTGGCGAATACACCCAGGCGCTTGAGGCACGGGCAGAATTGATTGCGAAGATGAATGCATTTCATCAGCGATATGACGTGCTGGTATCGCCGATGCTGCCGTTGGTGGCGTTCGAAGCCGGACACAACGTGCCGCCTGGGTCGGGGATGGCGCAATGGATGGAGTGGACGCCGTTCAGCTATCCGTTCAACCTGACCCAACAGCCGGCAGCCTCGGTGCCCTGCGGGTTTACCCGCGAAGGGTTGCCGGTGGGCCTGCAGGTGGTGGCCGGGCGCTTTGCTGATGAGCAAGTGCTGCGGGTGTGCAAGGTGTATGAGCAGCATTATCCGAGCCGGCACCTGCAAGCACCGATTACTGGCTGAAATCTGTATTGGCTTCTGCGGCCCTTTCGCGGGTGAACCCGCTCCTACACGCACCGATTACTGGCTGAAATCTGTGTTGGCTTCTACGGCCCTTTCGCGGGTGAACCCGCTCGTGCAGGAGCGGGTTTACCCGCGAAGAGGTCCTCAGCCCAAACGCCCTTCTGGCGCATACGGCGCCGGGTCGATAATCGGCTCGGCCCCTGTCAGCAAATCGGTAAACAGCTGGCACGAAGCCGGCGCCAGCACCAGCCCATTGCGATAATGCCCGCAGTTCAGCCACAACCCTTCATGCCCCGGCACAGGCCCAATGTAAGGGATGCCTTCTGGCGACCCCGGCCGCAGTCCCGCCCAGTGCGCCACCACTGTGGCGCCTTCAAGCTCAGGCAACAACTCCACTGCCGATGCCTTCAGGCTTTCCAGAGCATCCCCGGTCGGGGTCTTGTCATACCCGGCATGCTCCAGCGTGCTCCCCACCAGAATGTGCCCGTCACGTCGCGGGATTGCATAGCGCCCCTTGGCCAGCACCATGCTCGGCAAGAAGTCTTCTGCGCACTTGAACAGGATCATCTGGCCCTTCACGGGCTCCACCGGCAGTTCAAGGCCAAGGGTACGCAACAGGTCGCCACTCCAGGCGCCTGCGCTGAGCACAACCTCATCCGCCGCCAGTACGCCATCAGCCGTCTGTACACCAGCCACGCGCCCCTTTTCCTGCACGAAGCCGGTGATCTGGCAGTGTTCGCGCAAGCTCACGTTCGGCAGCGCCAGCAACGCCGCCTTCAGCGACTTGACCAAGCGCGGGTTGCGCACATTGGCCACGCCAGCCATGTAGATGGCGTGCTTGAAGCCCGGGCCCAGCACCGGCACCGCATCGTAGGCCGCGGAAATATCCACGGCACTCAGCGGCCGCTGCTCGCGCGCGGCCCAGGCCAATGCTTCGGCCTCGTCGTCCAGGTCGAGCCAGTACAGCCCGGTGGTGTGAACTTCGGGGTCGACCCCGGTGCTGGCGAACAGACGCTCGCCCAGCTGTGGATAAAAGTCCTGCGACCAGTGCGCCAGAGCGGTCACGGCGGGGCTGTAACGCCACGGGTACAACGGCGAGACAATGCCTCCGCCAGCCCAGGACGACTCTCGGCCAACCTCGCCCTGATCGCACACCACCACCTGGCCGACCTTGGCTGCCAGGTTGAATGCCGTCAGCAGGCCGATCACCCCGCCACCAACCACCACTACTTGCTTGCTCATCTGTCGATCCAACACCTGAAGTAAAACCGCGATGCACCGGGCATCATTGAACCTTCAACTTCCCCAACAGTGCGGGCCGTGCTCAACGGCGCCCGGATTGTGCTGCACGCCAGCCTGGTCGAGCTGGAAATCGCCACAGCCATCCTGCGCCATCAGCCCATGCGGTAGCCGCCGGGCGCGCAGCGTGAAGGTGTCACTGTCGCGCTGGGCCTGCAGGCTGTAGTAGCGGGTACCTTCGGGCAAGACCAGGTCGCCCTCGGCGTATTGGCCAGTGCGCACGCGGTGGCGCTCAAGGCGCAGGGCGGCATCATGCAGCAGGCCAACCACTTCGCTGCGCGCGGCTCGCCGAAGCTGGTCGCTGTAACTGGGGTAGGCAATGGCTGCCAGAATGCCGGTCACGGCCAGCACAATCAACAACTCGATCAGGCTCAAGCCTTGCTGCATGTCAGTCTCCTCGCAATCTTTGCCGCCAGGTGATGCGTTGGGTTTGATTGCCGGCCACGGCGTAGACCGCTTCCAGCACATGCCGTGAGCGGCTTTGCTTGCTGACGGCGGTAATCCGGAACAGGCTAACCGGCTGCCCTTCGGGCATGTGCGCGGCACGTGTGCTGACACCCAGGTTCTGCAGCTGGAAAAAGCCGGTCTGGGTACCTTGCCACTGCCCAACCAGATCGTGCGGCCTGGGCGGTGGCAGGCACGCGATACAAACGTCAGGGGGCGCCCGTTCAAGTTCGCGTACCCCAGCCAGCAAAGTGGCCTCAGCCTCTTCCAGCGCCATCAGGCCATCGCTCAGGTAGCCGGTCATCCGCGTTTCCACCAGCGCGTCGCGCAGGGCAGATGTGGCAAGCAGGCCCAGCAGGACGCTCAGGACCAAGGCCAGTAGAAGAACCACGCCACGCTGGTGAGTCATGAAGCGGGGACCGGGTTGCGGATTGCGACGCTCAACTCATGGCGCTGCTGAACCTTGAGCGTGGGTTCGTAAAGCGTCAGGCTGATATCCACCCGTTCCCCCCCCACCATCTGCACACGCTCTACACGCATCGCCTGCACATTATCAACCAACGGTTGAAATTTGCTGTTTCCGCGTTTGAACCTCAGCTTATCGCCCTGGAACTGGTAGACATACCTGCTGACCGGGTACACCAGTGGGTCCCCAGCCTTGCGCGCTGCATCGACAGACGCTTTGGTCAGGCAATCGGTGTGCAGAAACCAGTCAGGTCGGCCAGCTTGCCCAGGCAACTCCGCCACGATCAGGCTGAGGGTGGACGCTTCGATCACCAAGGGGCGAGCGAAGACCTGCTGTAATGCCGGGTCATCGAAATCGGAAGGTCTCAGGCGCAAACAGCCAAACATGCCGGCCATGCGAATATCCTGGGCCATGCGCAGCAACGCCTGCCGCGCCTCATCCTGCATGCGCAGCGCAGTACTTTGCAGGCGCCAGGCCTGGTGAGCCGATGCAAAGAGCTGACTGGCGGCCGCCAACAACATCAACCCGATCGTCAGCGCCAACATCAGCTCAACCAAACCCAAACCACGTTGGCCGCGCCTCATCGACGCCCCCGTTCATGCTCGCTGTGCGCCGCCATTGCCGCCTGCCCATTGCGACGCGCACTGTCCACAGCCTGCAAGGCCTGCAGTTGCAGCCCCGCTGCGGCGAACATACCCACGGCCACGACCACAACCGCCAACAGCACTTCCAGAAGCGTCATGCCCCCTTGCCTTTCGTGCATCCCTGCACCTCCTGCGACTTTTCCCGTCATTGCTTTCAACTTGGGCGACTGGACCTCTTGTCCAGCCGCCAGGAAGCTATAGCCAAGCACGTCCAGGGAGGAATGCACGGTGAAGCAACGCGGCGTAACACTGATACAAATTTTGTCGGCCTTGGCCGTGGCGGTCTTGCTGACCCAACTGGGCATGCCGGCCTACGCCAGAATGAGCGATGACCTACACCGGGCGGCGGCTGCCCGTGATCTGGCGCAGGCGCTGCGCAGTGCACGCAGCCATGCCATGCTGCAAGGCCAGCCGGTGCTGGTGCTGGCGCTGGACGGTAATTGGGGGAATGGTTGGCGGGTAGTGCTGGAGCATAACCGGCAGGTGCTGCGCGAACAGCGCCTTTCAAAGCCGCTGAAAATAACCAGCAACCGCGGTGAGCAGTTCAAATTCAGTGCGCTGGGCGTGCCAATGATGTCGGGCAACGGCTGGTTGGGCGCAACACTGGAAATATGCGAACGCGCCGCTGCTCGCAGCCGAAATCAGGTGGCGCTGGCATCAAGCGGCAGAGTCAGGTTGCTTACGGAGGACCAGAGCAATGACCGCTGCTAGCGCGGTCATTGCAGGAGCGGTCTTGTGTCGCGAAGGGGCTGCAAAGCAGCCCCTGCATTGGCGGTGGTGCTGCCCGTCAGATCAGCGAGCGAACCCGCAGCTCTTTGGGCATTGAAAAGGTGATGTTCTCTTCGCGCCCGTCCAGCTCTTCAGCGCCAGTGGCGCCCCAGGCCTTGAGCTGTTCGATCACGCCACGCACCAGCACTTCGGGCGCAGAAGCACCGGCGGTGATGCCGATCCGCGCGGCCTGGTCAAACCAGCCGCGTTGCAGGTCCTCGGCACCGTCGATCAGGTAGGCCGGGGTGCCCATGCGCTCAGCCAACTCGCGCAAACGGTTGGAGTTGGAACTGTTCGGGCTGCCCACCACCAGCACCACGTCGCTCTCGCCGGCCAGTTGCTTGACGGCATCCTGGCGGTTCTGGGTGGCGTAGCAGATGTCGTCCTTGCGCGGGCCACCGATGTTCGGGAAACGCGCACGCAGAGCATCAATGACGCGGCTGGTGTCGTCCATCGACAGTGTTGTCTGGGTGACGAAAGCCAGGTGGTCCGGGTCGCGCACCTGCAGGTTGGCCACATCTTCCTCGTCTTCGACAAGGTAGATGGCGCCGCCGTTGCTGGCATCGTACTGGCCCATGGTGCCTTCGACTTCCGGGTGCCCTTCGTGGCCGATGAGAATGCACTCACGGCCATCGCGGCTGTACTTGGCCACTTCGATGTGAACCTTGGTCACCAGCGGGCAGGTGGCATCGAACACTTTCAAGCCACGGCCAGCAGCTTCCTGGCGCACAGCCTGGGAAACACCGTGGGCACTGAAGATGACGATGACATCGTCCGGCACCTGGTCCAATTCTTCGACAAAGATGGCGCCGCGGTTACGCAAGTCTTCCACCACGAACTTGTTGTGCACCACTTCGTGACGCACATAGATCGGCGGGCCGAAGACTTCCAGCGCGCGGTTGACGATCTCGATCGCCCGGTCGACCCCGGCGCAGAAGCCGCGAGGGTTGGCGAGTTTGATTTGCATGCTCGGCTCCAGGCTTACAGGGCCTTCACCTCGAGGATCTCCACCTCGAAGGTCAGGGTCTTGCCAGCCAGTGGGTGATTGAAGTCGATGGTGACCTGGTCGTCATCGAACGCTTTGACCACACCCGGCAGCTCGGTGTTGGCGGCGTCGTTGAAGATGATCAGCAGCCCTTCGGACAACTCCATGCCTTCGAAGTTGGACCTCGGCATGACCTGCACGTTCTGCGGGTTAGGCTGTCCGAAGGCGTTCTCCGGGGCCACTGCCACGGTGCGCTTGTCACCAGCCTTGAAGCCGAACAGGGCGTTTTCAAAGCCCGGCAGCAGGTTGCCATCACCCACTTTGAAGGTGGCCGGGGCTTTATCGAACGTGCTGTCGACGGTATCGCCATTTTCCAGGTGCAGCGCGAAGTGCAGGGTGACTTCGGTGTTCTGGCCGATACGGGTGTCAGTCATGGACCGGATCCTCAGACTTCTTGCTCTTGAACATATCCAGCGCCAGCATCACCGCACCAACGGTGATGGCGCTGTCGGCCACGTTGAAGGCCGGGAAGTAATGGCGGTTCTGCCAGTGCACCAGGATGAAGTCGACCACATGGCCCAGCACGATGCGGTCGTACAGGTTGCCAATCGCCCCACCCAGCACCAGCGCCAGCGCCACGGCCAGCCAGGTCTCGTTGCGCCCCAGGCGCTTGAGCCACACCACCAGCACCGCGCTGACCACCACGGCGATCAGGGCGAACAACCAGCGCTGCCAACCCGCACCGTCAGCCAGGAAGCTGAACGCAGCACCGGTGTTGTAGGCCAGGGTCCAGCTGAAGTAGTCAGGAATGACCACGATCTGCTGGTACATGGTCAGGGTGTTGTTGAAGTACAGCTTGGTGGCCTGGTCGACGACCAGGACCAGCAAGCTCAGCCACAGCCATGCAAGGCGCCCGAAGCGCCCCGCTGCAGGGTTAGGCATAGTGGCGTACCTCACCCGAGCCGGTCAGGTTGTCGACGCAACGGCCGCAGATTTCCGGGTGTTCCGGATGGCTGCCAACGTCGGCGCGGAAGTGCCAGCAACGGCCGCACTTGGTGTGGCCGGACTTGACCACTTTCAGCTTGAGGCCTTCGACCTCAGTGGCTACGGCTTCGGCCGGCGCCTGTGCGAATGGCACCACGCTGGCGGCCGAGGTGATCAGCACGAAGCGCAGCTCGTCGCCGAGCTTGCCCAGGTCGGCACTCAGGCCTTCGTCGGCGTACAGGGTAACTTCAGCCTGCAGGTTGCCACCAATGACCTTGGCGGTACGCTGGTTTTCCAGCTCTTTGTTCACCGATGCCTTCACCGCCATCACGCGGTCCCAGTAAGCGCGGCCCAGCTCGGTGCCTTCCGGCAGCTCGCTCAGGCCTTCGTACCAGCCGTTGAGCATCACCGACTCGTTGCGCTCGCCCGGCAGGTACTGCCAGATTTCGTCGGCGGTGAATGCCAGGATCGGCGCGATCCAGCGCACCAGCGCTTCGCTGATGTGGTACAGCGCAGTCTGGCAGGAACGGCGGGCGACACTGTTGGCGCCGGTGGTGTACTGGCGGTCCTTGATGATGTCGAGGTAGAAGCCGCCCAGCTCCTGTACGCAGAAGTTGTGCACTTTGGAGTAGACGTTCCAGAAACGGTACTCACTGTAGTGCTCTTCCAGCTCGCGTTGCAGCAGCAGGGTACGGTCCACGGCCCAGCGGTCCAGCGCCAGCATGTCTTCCGGGGCCAGCAGGTCGCGGGCCGGGTCGAAGCCGGACAGGTTGGACAGCAGGAAGCGTGCGGTATTGCGGATACGCCGGTAGGCGTCGGCACTGCGCTGCAGGATCTGCTCGGAAACGGCCATTTCACCGGAATAGTCGGTGGCCGAAACCCACAGGCGCAGGATATCGGCACCCAGGGTGTTGTTGACCTTCTCCGGTTCGATGGTGTTGCCCAGCGACTTGGACATCTTGCGGCCGTTTTCATCCACGGTGAAGCCGTGGGTCAGCAGCTCGCGATATGGCGCATGGTTATCGATGGCACAACCGGTCAGCAAGGAAGAGTGGAACCAGCCGCGGTGCTGGTCCGAACCTTCCAGGTACAGGTCGGCGCGCGGGCCGGTAGTGTGGCCAATGTCGTGCGAGCCACGCAGCACATGCCAGTGGGTGGTGCCCGAGTCGAACCACACGTCGAGGGTGTCGGCGATCTTGTCGTACTGGTCGGCTTCAGCACCCAGCAGTTCAGCGGCGTCCAGCTTGAACCAGGCCTCGATGCCTTGCTGCTCGACACGCTTGGCCACTTCCTCCATCAGCTCGACAGTGCGTGGATGCAGCTCGCCGGTCTGCTTGTGCAGGAAGAACGGGATCGGCACACCCCAGTTGCGCTGACGCGAGATGCACCAGTCCGGGCGGTTGGCGATCATCGCGTGCAGGCGCGCCTGGCCCCAGGCCGGAACGAACTTGGTGTCTTCGATGGCTTTAAGCGCACGCTCACGCAGCGGCTCGCCGGTGGTCGGCTGCTTGTCCATGCCCACGAACCACTGCGCGGTGGCACGGTAGATCAGCGGGGTCTTGTGGCGCCAGCAGTGCATGTAGCTGTGGCTGATGGTTTCGGTGTGCATCAGCGCACCGACTTCGCTCAGCTTCTCGACGATGGCCGGGTTGGCCTTCCAGATGAACTGGCCGCCGAAGAAGGGCAGCGAATCGACATACACGCCGTTGCTCTGCACCGGGGTGAGGATGTCGTCATTGACCATGCCGTAGCGCTTGCAGGTGACGAAGTCGTCTTCACCGTAGGCTGGCGAGGAATGCACCACGCCGGTACCGGCGCCCAGCTCGACGTAGTCGGCCAGGTAGATTGGCGACAGGCGATCGTAGAACGGATGGCGGAAGTTGATCAGTTCCAGCGCCGAACCTTGGGCGGTGGCCAGGACCGAGCCTTCCAGGTTGTAGCGTTTCAGGCACGACTCGACCAGCTCTTCAGCCAGCACCAGCAGGCGCTCGCCGGTGTCGACCAGGGCGTACGTGAACTCCGGGTGGATATTCAGGGCCTGGTTGGCCGGGATGGTCCACGGGGTGGTGGTCCAGATCACGATGGCGGCCGGCTTGGCCAGCGAGGCCAGGCCGAAGGCGGCGGCGAGCTTGGCGTCATCGGCAACCGGGAAGGCCACGTCGATGGTCTGCGACTTCTTATCGGCGTACTCGACTTCCGCTTCAGCCAGCGCCGAACCGCAGTCAAAGCACCAGTTCACCGGCTTCAGGCCCTTGAACACGAAGCCTTGCTTGACCATTTCGGCCAAGGCGCGGATTTCACCGGCCTCGTTGGCGAAGTTCATGGTCTTGTATGGGTTGTCCCAGTCACCCAGTACGCCCAGGCGGATGAACTCGGTCTTCTGCCCTTCGATCTGGTCGGCAGCGTACTCGCGGCACAGCTCGCGGGTACGATCAGCGGAAAGGTGCTTGCCGTGGGTAACCTCGACCTTGTGCTCGATCGGCAGGCCGTGGCAGTCCCAGCCTGGCACGTACGGCGCATCGAAGCCGGCCAGGGTCTTGGAACGGACGATCATGTCCTTGAGGATCTTGTTCAACGCATGACCGATATGAATCTTGCCGTTGGCATAGGGCGGGCCGTCGTGCAGGACGAACTTGGGACGATCCTTGCCAATTTCGCGCAGCTTCTGGTACAGGCCAATGCTGTCCCAGCGCTGCAGGATCTGCGGTTCGCGCTGAGGCAGGCCGGCCTTCATGGGGAAGGCGGTGTCCGGAAGGTTAAGCGTGGCTTTGTAGTCGGTCATTTCAGGCTCTTCGTTAGCGGTTGAGCGTGCCAATGTGCACGTGCGGCGGCGATATCCGCATCGATCGCCGACTTCAGCGCCTCCAGGGAGGCGAATCGCTGCTCTTCACGCAGCTTGTGGTGGAACTCCACCGTCAGGCGCCGGCCGTAAAGATCGCCGGCAAAGTCCAGAAGATGAATCTCCAGGTGCGGGCGCCCATCACCGGCAACGGTGGGGCGCACGCCGATATTGCCGACACCCGGCCAAGCTTTGCCGTCGATCACGATGCTGGCCAGGTATACCCCGGACAGCGGCACGCGGCGGCGCTTGAGCTGGATGTTGGCGGTTGGTGTGCCGAGCTGGCGGGCCAGCTTCTGGCCGTGCAGCACGCGGCCTGTAATGCGGTACGGGCGGCCCAGCAGGTGTTCGGCCAGCTCGAAGTCGCCCTCGGACAAGGCCTTGCGCACTTCGGTGCTGCTGACCCGCAGGCCATCCTGGATGACCGTGTTGGCGGCCTCGACGGTAAAGCCGTACGCGTTGCCGGCCTCGACCAGGAAAGCGAAGTCGCCAGCGCGATCGCAGCCGAAGCGGAAGTCATCGCCCACTTCGAGATGACGCACGCCCAGACCGTCGACCAGAATGGCCTTGACGAAGGCATCGGCGCTGAGCTTGCTCAGACGCTGGTTGAACGCCAGGCACAGCACCCGGTCGATGCCTTCGGTCGCCAGCAGCTCGATCTTGTCGCGCAGCCGAGCCAGGCGTGCCGGCGCGGTATCGGGTGCGAAGTACTCGCGTGGTTGCGGTTCGAAGATCACCACGCAGGTCGGCAGGCCCAAGGCCTGACCGCGCTCGCGCAGGCGCGCCAGGATTGCCTGGTGGCCGCGGTGAACCCCGTCGAAGTTGCCAATGGTGGCGACACAGCCCCGGTGCTCGGGGCGCAGGTTGTGAATACCTCGAACCAGCTGCATAACGCGCTTCTTGCTCATAAAGTGGCCGATTATAACCACACCCGGGCGCTGGTGACAGGCAGCAGCGCCCAAGGGCGGCGTGGAATGCGAAAAACCGACGCCTGACCCGCCCAAAGCCTCAGTGCAAGGCCTTGCGAGCGAAATGCCGGGGCCGGAAGCCGCACAGGTACAGGCAGCCAAAATACGTCACGACACCCGCCAGGATCAGCGCCCCAAGCCGCAGGAAGCGCTCAAGCATGATGCCCTGCTCCCAGGCCGGCATATAATGCATGCCCGCCAGCAGTACTGCCGACATCAGTGCCACCGCCAACACAAGCTTGAGCAGGAACACTGCCCAGCCTGGCTGAGGCTCGAACAGCTGCTGACTGCGCAGCTTCCAGAACAGCAAACCGGCATTCAGGCAGGCACCGAGGCTGATCGCCAATGCCAGGCCGGCATGTGCAAGCGGGCCGACCAGGGCAAGGTTGAACAGCTGGGTGCAGACCAGGGTAAAGACTGCGATCTTCACCGGCGTGCGGATATTCTGCTGCGCGTAGAAGCCAGGTGCCAGTACCTTGATCAGAATGATCGCCAGCAAGCCCACGGAATAGGCGATCAGCGCTCGCTGGGTCATTGCCGCATCAAACGCGCTGAACTTGCCATATTGAAACAAAGCAACGGTCAGCGGTTCGGCAAGAATGGCCAAAGCCAGTGTGCAGGGCAGCACCAGCAAGAAGCACAGGCGCAGGCCCCAGTCGAGAATCCGCGAGTACTCCTCGCGATCCTTGTTGGCGTAGGTCTTGGCCAGGGTGGGCAGCAGGATGGTGCCCAGGGCCACGCCCAGCACGCCCGAAGGCAGCTCCATGAGGCGGTCGGCGTAGTACATCCACGACACCGAGCCGGCCACCAGGAAGGAGGCAAAGATGGTGTTGATGATCAGCGAGATCTGGCTCACCGACACCCCCAGGATCGCCGGCAGCATCTGCTTCAGTACCCGCCACACACCTGCGTCCTTGAGATTCAGACGCGGCAGCACGAGCATGCCGATCTTCTTCAGCGCTGGCAGCTGGTACAGCAACTGCGCCAGGCCACCCGCCAGCACGCCCCAGGCCAACGCCATGATTGGCGGGTTGAAGTACGGCGTCAGCAACACGGCGAAGGCGATCATCGCCACGTTCAGCAGGGTGGGCGTAAAGGCCGGCACCGAAAAGCGGTTCCAGGTATTGAGGATCGCGCCGGCCAGGGAAGACAGCGAGATCAGGAATATATAAGGAAACGTCACCCGCAACAGGTCGGTGGTCAGCTCGTATTTTTCGGTGCTGTCGACAAAACCCGGGGCAGTCGCCCACACCACCCACGGTGCAGCGAGGATGCCGATGGCGGTCACCAGGGCCAGCACCAGGGTCAGAAGGCCGCTGACATAGGCAATGAAGGTTCGCGTCGCCTCCTCGCCCTGCTGGGTCTTGTACTCGGCCAGAATCGGCACGAAGGCCTGGGAGAATGCACCTTCGGCGAAGATGCGCCGCAACAGGTTGGGCAGTTTGAACGCGATGAAGAAGGCGTCGGTAGCGACACCAGCACCGAAGATACGGGCCAGGATGGTGTCGCGAACAAAGCCCAGCACCCGCGAAATCATGGTGATCGAGCTTACTGCAGCCAGGGATTTGAGCAGGTTCATCGAAAAGATTCACGCCAATGACAGAGGACGCTGCCAGACAGCGTCCGAATGTGCGATACTCCCGCGCCTTCGCAGGGGAGCCAAAAATTCCCGAGTGTACAGGTCGCGCAGCAGAAAGGAATCTTTCCTACCTGTTGGCGCACCGCTCGGCGGAACCTTGCAGGTGGCCTTGACATCCGCTCGACTGATCGGCATGATTCGCGGCCTATTTTGTTTGCTATTTACCTAAAGTCTTTCGAGGAGCTCGACGGTGGCCAACACACCTTCCGCCAAGAAACGTGCAAAACAGGCTGAGAAGCGTCGCAGCCACAACGCCAGCCTGCGTTCCATGGTTCGCACCTACATCAAGAATGTAGTCAAAGCCATCGACGCAAAAGACGCCGAAAAAGCGCAAGCCGCTTACGTTCTGGCTGTACCTGTAATCGACCGCATGGCCGACAAGGGTATCATCCACAAGAACAAGGCTGCTCGTCACAAAGGCCGTCTGAATGGCCACATCAAGGCGCTGAAAGAAGCTGCAGCTGCCTAAGCGACGTGCAAGTCGAAAAGCCGACCCTAGGGTCGGCTTTTTGTTGCCTGCGATTTATGCTTGCAGGCACAGCTCCATGTGGGACTCGATCTCTGTGGGAGCGGCCTTGTGTCGCGAAAGGGCCGCGGAGCAGCCCCGGCAATCTCAGCTTCTGCGCTGAAACCGAGGGGCCGCTACGCGCCCCTTTCGCGACGCAAGGCCGCTCCCACAAAAAAGCGGGGCCGCGCTTGGCGGCCCTACTTTTAAATCACTTGGCAATCTGAATCTTCGGTGCCCACTGCAGCCATTCATCCTCGGCCTTGTCGAACAAGGCAAAGGTCTGCCGCGGCCGTGCCGGGTTACCCATCTGCTCGCCATCTGGCGTTGCGAAGGCGATACCGCCATCGATCAGGGTTTCCACCGACTCGGTATGCACTGTAGCCCCCTTGAACAGCCCCCAGTCGAAACCGAAACCACTGCTGTTCCAGAAGCGGCTACCGCTGCGCACCAAGGCGGCATAGCGCGGCTCGATGAGGATATGAATCAGCACGCGGTCAGCGCTCTGGCCCAGCTCGAAGCCTGTCACCTTGCCCACCTTGACCTCACGATAAGTAACCGGCACACCCGGCTTGATCGAGCCGCGGCGTGGCGCACTGAGCGTCAATGGTAGGCCAACCTCTGGCCCTGCTACCTGCGGGGCGTCGGCCAAAGCGATGAAGTCGCGCTGTGGCCCACGGTTCTTCGCTGCAGGCTGCACTTCCAGGTACTGCCCACCAATCAAGGTGTCGAGGTTTTCAGTGCGCACCAGGCCCAGGGCCGGCTTGACCACCCAGAACTGCGTACCGGCACGGGCAATACGATCCGCCGCTTCGGTAATCCGCGCCCGCAGCAGCACCGCCTGCAGGTCATCGGTGAGGTCGACGCTCTCGATACTGCCCACATCCAGGCCGCGGAAGCGGATGGCCGTGCCCGGCTTCAGGCCATCGGCACGCTCTACACGGATGGTGATCAACGTACCCGCACGGTTTACCGCTTCCTGGCTGTCATGCAGGCGGAAGCGTGGAATGTGTCGCTTCAGCGGTACATCGGGCCGTGGCGTATCGAACGCAATACCGCCGGCCATCAGTGTTTGCAGCGACTCACTCTTGATCTTGATGCCCGACAGGCCGCCGGTCAGGGTGATCCCACTGACATTCCAGAAGCGCGACGAACCATTGACCAGCGTCTCGTACTCCTTCTCGATATGCACACCGATCAGGATGCGGCTGCTGTTACGGGCGAACTGATAGCTCTGCACGCTACCCACCTTCACCTGGCGATACATCACCGGGCTGCCGATTTCCAGCGAACCCAAGGTGTCGGCGAACAACACCATGTGCAGGCCCGGCGCCTTGAGGTCGAGCGGCGGCGCCTTGGCACGCGCCTCGAACTCACGCTCTGGCCGTGCGCCCTTCTCACCTGGACGAATGGCGATGTAGTTACCTTTGACCAGCGCTTCCAGGCCAGTGATTCCCGCCAGGGAAATCGACGGCTTGACCACCCAGAACTGCGTCCCCTCTACCAGGTAGTCCTCGGCCAGCGGGTCGAGTGTCAGCTCAGCCGAAGCGCTGGCCAGGTTGTCTTCCATCTTCAGGGCTTTCAGCGAGCCCACCTGGATGCCTTTGTACATGACGGGCGTGCGACCCGCCTGCAGCCCCTCATAATCGTTCAGCTTCACTTTTACCCGGATACCCGCCTGGGCGGCATCGAAGTCCTCGTACAGGCGGAACGGCAGGCTCGGATCGGTGGGTGGGCTGTCCTTGCGGTACTCCGGCGTGGCGAAGGCGATACCACCCGCCACAATGCTCGACAACGACTCACTGCGCACTTTCACACCCGAAAGTGAAGCATCGATGCTGACACCGCTGGCGTTCCAGAAACGCGTGTGCTTACGCACCAGGCTGGCGTAGGCCGGCTCGATGAAGACTTTCACCTCTACGGTGCTCTGGTCCTCGGACAGGCGGTAGCTTTTCACCCGGCCAACCTGAATCTGCTTGTAGAACACCGGGCTGTCCCGGTTGAGCGAGCCCAGCCTGTCGGCCTTGAGGGTCAGGTGCAGGCCTGGTTCCGAGTCCGAGAGCGGTGGCGCCACCTCCAATGCAATGAAGCGCTTGGTACGCTCCCCCTCCCCCGGACTAACGGCGATGTAGTTACCCGACACCAGTGTTTCAAGGCCAGATATACCGGCCAGACTGACACTCGGCTTCACCAGCCAGAAACGCGTGCCTTTGTTCAGATGGGGCTCGGCGGCTTTGTTCATCTCGATGGTGGCGATCACCCCCTGCGTGTCGCCCTTGGCGTCGAGCACCAGGCTTTTCACCTTGCCAACTGGCATCCCCTTGTAGATGACCTCGGTCTTGTTGGCGACGATACCCTCTCCCGACTCGAAGCGGACTTCAATTTCCACGCCAGCGTCGCGGTAGGCCTGCCACGCGAGCCAGCCACCGATCATCAGTGCAATCAAAGGCAGGATCCAGATGGCCGACCAGTTCGAGGCTGGGCGGGTTTTAGCCGTTGGCAGGTCACTCATGGTCGTCATCCGACTCCGTGTTATCCCAAATCAGTCGGGGATCGAAAGTTAAAGCGGCAAGCATTGTCAGGATCACCACAGTTGCGAAGGCGACAGCGCCCAGGTTGGCTTCGACACTGGCTACTCGGCCAAAATTCACCACTGCCACCAGGATGGCAATGACGAAGATGTCCAGCATGGACCAGCGCCCAATGAATTCGATGAAGCGGTACATCAATATCCGCTGTCGGGCTGAAAGCGGTTGCCGCCGCTGAACGGAGTACAACAGCAGGCCGATGCCCACCAGCTTGAAGGTGGGGACCAGGATACTGGCAATGAACACCACAGCCGCAATGGGCACCATGCCGTGCTTGAGCAGGGTGATGACACCGGACATGATGGTGTCCGGACTGCCCTGACCGAGGGTACTCACGGTCATGATCGGCAGTATGTTGGCCGGGATGTAAAGGATCGACGCCGCAATCAGCAACGCCCATGTTCGCACGATACTGTTCGGCCGGCGTGCATGCACAATAGCGCCGCAGCGTGTGCAGGTTTGCGAAGTACTGCCGTCCTCTCGCCTGTTCAGTTCGTGACACTCATTGCAGACAAGAATGCCTGCGTCAATCGCCCGCATGCAGGTCCTCCCCTGATAACGCACTCCAGATCTGGTGGGGCGACATCACCACCTCGAGCCACACCTGGATCAATAACAGACTGATGAAACAGAACAGCCCCAGGCCCACGGTGAGTTCGGCCAGATCCACCAGTTTGACGATGGCCACCAGCACCCCCATGAAATAGACCTCGAGCATGCCCCAGTCACGCAGGTGGTGATAGATGCGGTAGAAGACCAGGCCGTAGTCACGCCCGAAGTTCAGGCGGATGCTCAACAGGACGGCCAGTTGGCAGAGCAGTTTCGCCAGTGGAATGACCATGCTGCAGAGCAACACCACCACGGCAACACCGCGCATTCCCGAGTTGTACAAGCCGAGCACGCCACTCCAGACGGTATCGTCCGAAGTCTGACCAAGCAGATGCAACTGCATGATCGGCAGAAAATTGGCCGGCACGAACAGCAAAAGGGCTGCCAGTACCAGGGCCAGGCTGCGATTGACCACATTGTGCCGGTGGGCATAGAGCTCGTAGCCGCAGCGCGGGCATTGGGCCTTCTCATCGTGCTGCAGCACTGGCTTGCGCAGCAGCAGGTCGCATTCATGGCAGGCGACAAGCTCGTCCAACGGCAGCTGGGCCAGGGTTTCAGGTTCGACAGAATTGGACATAGGGCGCTTCTGAATAGGTGCGTGGGGGCTATTCTAGTGTTCTGGCTCGAATTATGGGAGGCGACGTTGGCCTGGAGGGTATGCGCCCCTGCCTGGCGTTGCACCCTTCCCTGTAGGAACGGGTTTACCCGCGAACACCGGCAACGCCGGCGCCATCTACGAAGCTGCCTGCTCCCGGGATTCGAGCAGGGCCAGATTTTTTGGCCC
>NZ_JBICMK010000076.1:0-3113 GCF_043106315.1 Pseudomonas sp. FYR_5
GCTGGGGCCGCTTTGCGGCCCTTTCGCGACACAAGGCCGCTCCCACAATTAGTTCGATGCTGGTTGTTCGAGGCGAGCAAGCTTGCCATGGCGCCGGCCAGAGCTGAAGATTCCAGATCAATACTTGCATCAATGTGGATGTACCCGATGCCCCCTGCCTTTCACCCCGACCGCCTGCGCACCAGCCTGGCGCCCTTCACCACTCGCCAGCCACTGTCGGCACAAGCGCAGGACTACCAGCGCTTCTATGGCCTGAACCTGCCGGCACACAGCTGGCTAGGCAGCTTCCAGGCGGCGGGGTTCGACCTGGTCGGGCAGGCCTGGCTACCCGAGCAGCCAAGCGCGACGCTGTTCCTGCTGCACGGCTATTACGACCACATGGGGCTGTACCAGCATGTGATTGCGTGGGCACTCAAGCAAGGTTTTGCGGTGATCAGTTGCGACCTGCCCGGCCACGGCCTGTCCAGCGGCGAGCGGGCCAGCATCACTGACTTCGCGGTGTACCAGCAGGTGCTGGAGGCCTTGTTCGAACAGGTGCACACGCTGCAACTGCCGCACCCGTGGCACCTTTGTGGGCAGAGCACGGGGGGGGCGATTGCCGTGGACCATCTGCTGCACCATGGCGCACGCAGCCCCATCGATGGCCAGGTCATCCTGCTGGCCCCGCTGGTGCGGCCATGTTCCTGGCGCTGGTCGAAGTTCAGTTATTGCGTGCTGCGCCACTTCGTCAATGGCATCGAACGGCGCTTCAGTGAGAACACCAACGACCCGGCCTTCCTGCCGTTCCTGGAGGCCGACCCGCTGCAACCGCGTCGCCTGCCAACGGCCTGGGTGGGCGCACTGATCGCCTGGGTCAAACGCATCGAGGCCGCGCCGCGCAGTGCGCGGCGGCCATTGATCGTGCAGGGGGAGGCGGATGGTACGGTGGACTGGCCCTACAACCTTGAAGTGCTCAAGGCCAAGTTTGCCGAGCCGCAGATCCTGATGCTGCCCGAGGCCCGTCATCACCTGGCCAACGAATTGCCGGGCATCCGCCAGCGCTATTTCGACTTCATCGACCAGCGTCTGGGCTGATCACTTCAGGTCGTCGGCGCTCTGGCCAACCGCCAGGCCGGCGCGCACAGCGGCCAGGGCCGCCTGGTAGTAAGCCTTGCCCTCGGGCGACTCGGCAAAGGTGGCGAACGCTTCCAGTTCGGCATCGGACAGGTCGCGGTAGACGTACAGCAGGGTGTTGTTCAGGTCTTCGCCAATCTGCCCCATCAGTCGCTGGCGCTGGCCATCCAGCAGGCTCTGTGCCTGGCCGCCGCCGAACAGGCCGGGGATCATCGAGCTGAGGCTGTCGGCGGCTACACCGGCGATGGCAAGGCTGACTTCGGCGCCGGCCTCTCGTGCAGGCAGGGCTTGGGCCAGATGGCCGATGACCAGCAGACGATCGTCGCTGGCCTGGATCTTGGGCAGGCCTTTGGCGTTCTTCGCCAGTTCGTCCTTGCGGGTGGCCCTGAGCTCGGCCGCCACCACTTTGCGCCCCAGCGGTGACTGGAAGAAGGCCAGGGCCGGTGTCGGGTTGGCCAGGGTGGCGCGCAGCTTGGTCTGGGCGCGACGGTCCATCGCCTGGGCCTGGAAGCGCTGGTTGCTGTTGTTGACCAGCGCCTGGTAAACGGCGGGTGGCAAACTGTTGCGGTAGCGCTCCTGGGCGGCGGTCAGAGCATCGTTGAAGTGGGCGCGCTGGTCGGGCCAGCCGGCAGCCTTGTACAGTTGATCCAGGTTGTCTGCCCAGACAGGCATGGTGCAGATCATCAGCAGAATCAGGGAAAACAGACGGCGCATTCAGGACTCCTGTCGGCAGGGGCCTATTGTCCTTGGCCCGGCGCCGGTTTGTCGAGATATCCGCGTGTTTCTCGGCCAAGTGGCGCTGTGCGGCGACAGGGCGAATGGATATGATGCGCGCCATGCACATCTTCCCTGAATACCCGATGCTTGCGGCCGTCGTCGACGATCTGGCCACCCATGGCTGGTCCCAGCAGGCGCACTTTCTGCCTGCCGACCTGGTGCGCGCGCTGGCAGCCGAGTGCCGGCGCCGTGATGCCGAAGGCGAACTCAACCCCGCAGGGGTTGGGCGGGGTGCTACCCAGGAGGTGCGCGAAGCCATTCGCGGTGACCAGATCCAGTGGATCGACCCGGGGCAGGCCGAGGCCTGCGACCAGTACCTGGCGGCGATGGATCAGTTGCGCCTGGCGATCAACCAAGGCCTGTTCCTGGGCCTGGAAGACTTCGAATGCCACTTTGCCCTGTACCCACCGGGGGCGTTCTATCGCCGGCACCTGGACCGCTTCCGCGACGATGACCGGCGTATGGTCTCGGCGGTGCTTTACCTCAATGAAGGCTGGCAACCGCATGACGGTGGCCAGTTGCGCATGTTCTTGGCCAACGGTGTCGAGCACGATGTCGAGCCAGTGGCCGCTTGCCTGGTGGTTTTCCTGTCGGGCGAAGTGCCTCACGAAGTATTGCCGGCCGGGCGCGAGCGGCTGTCGTTGACCGGCTGGTTCAGGAGGCGTGGCAATGACCTTTTCTGATATGCCCAAGGTGTTGGTGAGCGCCTGCCTGTTGGGGCAGCCAGTACGCTATGACGGCCGTGCCAGTGGCCATCCCGATTTGTTGCAGCAGTGGCAGGCTGAAGGGCGCGTGGTGCCGTTGTGCCCGGAGGTGGCCGGCGGCTTGCCGACACCGCGGCCGCCAGCGGAGATACCCGGAGGGCAGGGCCGCGCTGTGCTCGATGGTGACACGCAGGTGCTGACGGTAACGGGTGAAGATGTCAGTGCCGAGTTTCTGGCCGGTGCGCAGTTGGCGCTGGAACTGGTGCGCCGGCATGGCATCCGCGTAGCGGTGCTGAAGTCTGGTAGCCCTTCGTGTGGCAACCGGTTGACCTATGATGGCACCTTCAGTGGTGTGAAAGTGGCGGGGGAAGGGGTAACCACCGCGTTGCTGCGGCGGGCGGGGGTGCAGGTGTTCAGCGAGCTGGAGCTCGACCAGGCGCAGCGAGCTTTGGCTGATATATCTGTTTGAACCTGTGCCGGCCCTTTCGCGGGTGAACCCGCTCCTACCACGGTGGTGGA
>NZ_JBICMK010000077.1:0-14047 GCF_043106315.1 Pseudomonas sp. FYR_5
GGACACACATCGGTGGTTGGACACAGGCCGCCGTGTAGGAGCGGGTTCACCCGCGAAGAGGCCGGTGCAGCCTGCAAAGAATCAGGCCATGGACCGCAGTGCCCCCCTTCAAACTCTGTGCTTCCTCCCTAGCTGTGAGCATTCGGCAGCTGCTCGTCAAACGCCTGCCAGCCTCCACCCAGCGCCTTGTACAGCCCCACCAGCGCCTGCGACACCGCCGCCGAGCTGTCGATCCATTGCTCCTCGCTGGCCAGCAGCGCGCCTTGCACCGTCAGTACATTGAGAAAGTCCACCGCCCCTTCCACATACTGGCGCTGGGCGGTTTCCAGGGCGATACGGTTTTGCCGCACGGCCTCGGCAAGGTGATCACGGCGCAACTGACTGGCGTTGTACAGGCGTAGCACATCGTCAATTTCATGCCAGGCCCCCAGCACCACCTTGCGATAGTTCAGCGCGGCTTCCTGCTGTTGCGCCTCGCGCAGTTGCAGGGTGCCCTTGAGCCGGCCACCTTCGAAGATTGGCAGCGACAACTGCGGACCGAAGGCAAACCGGCGCGAATCCCAGCCACCGAAATCCGACAGCTGCATGGCCTGGAAGCCGACACTGCCCGACAGGCGGATGCTCGGGTAGAAATCCGCCTTGGCCACGCCAATGCTGGCGGTGGCGGCATGCAGGCGGGCCTCGGCCTGGCGGATGTCCGGGCGGCGCTCGGCCAGTTCGGACGGCAAGCCGATGGCAAATTTCTGCTGCGGCACGGGCAACTCGCCGCCTTGCAGCAATTCGGCCTGGAGGCTGCGCGGCCGCTCGGCAGCGAGCAGGCTGAGGGCATTGATCAAGTCATCACGCCGCGCTTCCAGGCTCGGCAGGCGCGACTCGATAGACGCGACCTGGGCGCTGGCCTGGGCCACATCCAGGCGCGTGGCAACACCTTCGGCCTGGCGGTCCTGGGACAGCTTCAGGCTGTGCCGGGCGACCCTGAGGTTATCCTGCGTCACATCGAGGGTGTGCTGCACGGCACGCAGCTGGATGTAATTGCCGGCGGTTTCCGAAAGCAGCGCCAGCAGCACGCTGCGGCGGTCATTCTCGGCCACTTCGACCGTGGCATCGGCAGCCTCGACCTGACGCCGCACACGGCCCCACAGGTCCAATTCCCAACCGGCCACCAGGTCACCCTGCCAGAGGTTGAAGGCTTCTTTCCCGGCCTTGCCGGACGGATCGCTCAAGCCATCGGCGCTGTTGCGCGCGCGGCTGTAACCGGCGTTCACGTCCACCGACGGTACTTCATCGGCAGCCAAGGTGCTGCGCAGGGCACGGCTTTGCAGCAGCCGCGCGCTGGCCATCTGCAAGTCGAGGTTGCGCTCGGCAACGCGTTGGATCAAGGCACTAAGCTTTGCATCGTGGAAGGTTTCCCACCAGCGCAGTTCCAGCGGTTCGGCCTGCGGCTGGCTGGCTGCCGCCTCGCCTTGCAGCGGCGCCCACTGCTGCGGGGCCTGGCTATCTGGACGCATGAAGTCCGGGCCCTGGGTGCAGCCGGCCAGCAGCACGGCCAGCAGCAACGGGCTCAAGCGCAATCCCGTTTTCATCGCGCACTTACCTCTTTGCCGTCCAGCTTGTCGCCACGGGTGTCGATGGTGGCTTCTACCGACATGCCCACACGCAGGCGGGTGAGCAGTGGCTGGCCATCATCGAGAACGATCTTTACCGGAATGCGTTGCACCACCTTGGTGAAGTTGCCGGTGGCGTTGTCTGGCTTGACCGCGGCGAAGGTTACGCCGGTAGCCGGGGCAATGCTTTGCACATGGCCTTGCAGGGTTTCGCCGGAGAAGGTGTCGACGCTGATGCGCACCGGCTGGCCCGGTTGTACGTGGGTCAGCTGGGTTTCCTGGAAGTTGCCGACCACATAAGCCTGCTGCAACGGCACCACCGACAGCAGGCGGGCACCCGGGTTGACGTAGGCCCCCACGCGCAGGGCGCGTTCGCCGACCATCCCGTCCACCGGCGCTGTGATGCGGGTGTAAGACAGATCGAGCCGGGCCTTTTCCAGGCCTGCTTCGGCGCGCTTGAGCTGGCCATCGGCGCTGGCCACTTGAGCCGTGAGGATGTCCACCTGCTTGCGCGCCGCCACCCGCGCCGCTTGAGCGTTGGCCAGGCGAGCACGGGCTTGATCGACCGCGCTGCGCGCCTGCTGGGCGTTCTGCACGGTACCTGCGCCCTGCTCGGCAAGGCGGCTGTAGCGGTTGACTTCATGGTCGGCGAACGCCACCTCAGCCTGGGCCGCCTTCACAGCCGCTTCGGCCTGGGCAATCAGCGCATCCTGGCGTTCAAGCGTGGCGCGGGCATCGGCGCTCTGTGCCTGGGCTACCAGCAACTGCGCCTGCGCAGCATCCAGCGCGGCCTGGTAGTCACGCGCATCGATGGTCGCCAGCAACTGGCCAGCCGTGACCTGCTGATTGTCTTCCACCAGCACTTGCTTGATGAAGCCGGCGACTTTGGGCGCGACCACGGTGTAGTCAGCGGTCACATAGGCGTCATTGGTACTCTGGCGGTGGTCGCTGCCTAAGATCCAAGGGCCGACAATGCCGGCCAGGACGGCCACGGCCAGCACCGAGCCGATGAGAAGGGTTTTGCGGTTGTTGGTCATTTCAATGGTTCTCGAAATCATCCAGGGTTCAAGCCACCGCACGCGGCGGATAGACCCGGGTAGGCACGAAAGGAATCAGGCAGATCAGGGCCACGGCGATACAGGCCAGCACCAGATAGAGGTCGGCCGAGGTCAATACCTGCGCCTGGTCGTGAATACGCTTGGCCAAGCCAGCAGCGTTACCGTCGATCAACGGGGCGTTGCCCAGGCTGTCTACCAGGTGATTGGAATGAAAATGCCGGCGCAGGGTGCCAAGAACCTCCAGCAGGCCACCGGCGATCACGGCGGCCAGGCCCTTGACGGTGTTGAACCAGCTGGAGGCGAACGGGCCCTCCTGCGGGGTCATGCCATTGGTGGACAGCATCAGCAGCGGCAGCACGGCCATCGGCTGGCCGAACACCTGCAGCAGGTAGAACGGGTAGAAGTCGCCACGGATCCACTCGCTGGTCAGCAGGCTGCTGCCAACACAGGACGCCGCCAGCATCGCCAGGCCAATGCCCAGCACCCAGCGGCAGTCCACTGCGCGGATGTTGCACAGTGCCGCTGTCAGCGGCAGGGCGATCAGTTGCGGCATGGCCACCAGCATCATCAACGGGCTGGTCTGCGCCGGGCGATAGCCCTGGATCTGCGCAAGGTAGGCCGACGGGATGCTGCCCACACCCGAGAGCACGACCAGTACACCGGCCAGGGTCACCAGGGCGAAACTCAGGTTGCGCCGCTGCAACAAGCGCAACTGGAAGAACGGCAACGGCTCGGACCACTCGTTGTACATGAACAACACCAGCAACAGCAGGCCACCGCCCAGCAGCCAGCAGATCAGCGGCGAGTCGAACCAACCCCAGCGGTCGCCCAGCGACAGGCCAAGTACGGTGCAACTGATTGCAGGCAGCCCCAGCAGTACGCCTCGCCAGTCGAACTGTTTGAAACGCTCCAGGCGCAGCGGGTCCTGCGGCAGCCCCCAGCCTACGCAGAAAATGGCCAGCAGCGAGGGCAGGATGATCTGCCAGAACGCCCATTGCCAACCGACGTATTCGGTCCACAGCCCCGCCAGCGGCGTGCCGAGGTTGGGGCCAAAGGTGGCGGTCAGGGCGTAGCAGGCCAGGCCATAGACCTTGATACCTGGCGGCAGAAAGCGCAGGGCCACGCTCATCAGCATCGGCGGCAAGGCGCCAGCGGCAAAGCCCTGCAGTACGCGCAGCAACATCAAACTGTGCAGATTGGGGGCGAACGGTTGCAGCAGGCCAAGCACGGCGAACAGACCAATTGCGCTCATGGTGAAGCGCCGCAGCGAGAAGGTCGTGGCCAGCCACGGCGCAAAGGCCATGGCTGAGACCGAAGCGGCGCTGTATACCGCCAGCAACCAGGCCCCTTCGTCGGCACCGATGCCCATGGCGCCGCGGATATCGGCCAGGGAAATCTTGGTTACCGACTCGTTGAGGCCGGCGCACAGCACAGCCAGCAACACGCCGAACAGTCCGACCACCACCTGCAGGCCAAACGCCGTCTGCGCAGGCGCGGCCGGCGCGGGGGCGGCGGCCAGCGCCGCAGAGGGCGCCGTCAGGGAAGTCATGAGAATACATCTCCAGCAACAATTTCAGGGCTGGGGCAAGTTTAAGAAGGTCGAATGCTGACGAAAACTGACTTGTCGGTAGTTTTATATTGCGTCAGACGCAATCCATGCCTGAATCACGGATCGATGCGGCCACACGCTTTCAACGTCTGGCGCAACCAACGGTGCGCGGGGTCGTTGTCGAAGCGCGGGTGCCACGCCTGCATCACATTGACCTTCTCCAACGGCACCGGGATCTCGAACGAGCGCAATGGCAACTTCAACCGCTGCACACTGTTGAGGATATTGGCGGGTATCGGCAGGATCAGGTCCGAATCCGGCAGCGAGAACATCGCCGAGTGGAAGCTGGTGGTGATCAGGGCCACGCGCCGCTCCACCTTGTGGTTGGCCAACGCCACATCGATCGGCCCGTTGGCACGGCCGCGTCGAGACACGCTGATCTGCGGGTAGGCGGCAAAACGCTCAGGGGTGATCGGGGCATCGAAGATAGGGTGGCCCACACGCGCCAGGCCTACAAAGTAAGTATTGAACAGGCTCTGCACCTTGATTTCCGGGCCCAGTTCAATGGCCGAGCTGATGATCAGGTCGATATGCCCGTTGCGCAGCACTGCATCATCGTCACCACTGCCCTCCGGGACAAACCGCAACACCGTACGCGGCGCCTGGGCCAGCATCATGCGCAGCAGCTGGGCGCCGTAAAGGGCAATGAACAAATCATTGGTGCGGATGTTGAAGGCACGGTCCAGGTTGACCAGGTCGACATCGTCACGGCTGCGGAACACCTGCCCGGCCTGCTCCACCAGGCCATGCACCTGCTCGCGCAGGGCCAACGCACGGGGCGTAGGCACCAGGCCACGGCCGGCGCGCACCAGGATCGGGTCACCCAAGGCATCGCGGATACGCCCCAATGTCCGGCTCATGGCCGCCGGGCTCAGGTTCATGCGCTGCGCTGCGCCCACCACGCTGCCCTCGTCGAGCAAGGCATCGAGGGCGACGAGCAGGTTCATGTCCGGGAGTTGCATGGCCGTTTTCCGTTACAGCTGCGGGAAACGCGATGGTAGCAGGTTGGTGGATTGCATCAGACGCAATGCGCTCTTGCGTGGTGGGGCATTTATTCACTGGGCGTATTCGGCCTTAAATGAAGCATTGGCAGGTCTGGCCTTTTCGCGGGCGCGCCCGCTCCCACAGGCCCCCCCACAATTCCCGAATGTTGTGCGACACACCTGTGGGAGCGGGCATGCCCGCGAAAGGGCCGATCCTGCAGACACACAAGCCAGCCTCTGCCAAGGATTCCAATGCCCAGCCCCGTCCTGATCGCCATCGACGCCTCCCCCGCCTCCAGCACCCTGCTCACCCTCGCCTGCCGCTACTGCCGCCCCGGCGAACACGAACTGCACGTGCTGCTGGCCATCGACTCCACCTTCGCCGTGCATGAGCAACCTGCGCCCTACACCGCCGAGGAACTGGAAGAATACCCCGCCGCCTGCGAGGAACAGCAGCATGCCGACCACGCCGTAGCCGAGGCCGTGCGCGAGCTGCAGCAAGCCGGCTTCACCAGCCTGGGCTGCATGGCGGCCGGCCAGCCGGTTGAAGCGATTGTGGCCAAAGCGCAGGAATTGAACTGCGAACTGATCATCATGGGCCACCGCCACCTGTCGCGGTTGGGGCGGTTGCTGGACCCGTCAGTCAGCGCGAAGGTGATTGACCGGGTAGACATGCCAGTGTTGGTCGGCTCTGCCTGACCGCTCATCACCGTGGTAATGCACCTGCATTGACACGGCAATGCAATCGCATTACCTTGAGCCGTATCGCTGTCACCCACAGGACATTACTCATGGCTGCCACCTTCGACGTCGAGTCCACGCTGACCGATCGCTATCAAACCACTGTTCCCGAAACGGTGCGGCGCGCCTTGGGCTTGAAAAAACGTGACAAGATCCATTACTCGATTCGCCCCGACGGTGGGGTGATACTCACCCGCGCAGAGGCAACCGAGGACGATCCGGTACTGGGCAAATTTCTGGATTTCCTGGCACACGATATCGCTACCAACCCTCAACGGCTGCAGGTTGTCGATGCTGGCCTCATCGCGCGCCTCGACAAGCTTGTCGGCGACGCGGAGGTCGACCTGGATCAACCTCTGTCGGCGGACGATGAATGAGTGATGCGAGCAGGAAGCCTCTGGTTATTCATGGATGGACTGTAATTGCCCACCCGCTGTTCCTGGCCAAACTGGACGCGCTAAGCGCTCAAGTCGAGGCTCAACGGGACAAAGACCCAACGGGTTATACGAAAAGAAATACCTTTAAAAGGCTGGCCGCCATCCGGCGGTTGGCGTTCGATGTAATCCCTCAAGACCCGACCAAACCCGAATACCGGCAAGGGGCAACACTTGGCGGTGACCACAAGCACTGGTTCAGAGCAAAGTTCTTCCAGCAGTACCGGTTGTTCTTCCGCTACCACACCCCCAGCAGGATCATCGTGCTGGCCTGGGTCAATGACGAGTCGAGCAAGCGGGCCTATGAAAGTAGCGACGATGCTTACAAGGTCTTTCAAAAGATGTTGCATAGCGGCCACCCACCGGACGATTGGGACCAGTTGCTGCAAGAGGCTGCCGCAGATTGAGCCGACTGGCTAATACGCATGCATCAGCAGGGCTCCCACAGATGATGCGGGAGGCCGGGATGGTCGCGAAGGTCAACCTTCGCCAGGCTTGACTACCACCGTACACGTCGTCCCCGCCGCCAGCAAAAACCCTTCCGGCACTTCATCGATGTGAATACGTACCGGCACCCGCTGCGCCAGGCGCACCCAGTTGAAGGTGGGGTTCACGTCGGCGATCAGCTCGCGGCTTTGCGGGTTGTCGCGGTCGTAGATACCGCGGGCGATGCTCTCCACATGCCCTTTGATGCGCTCGCCGCTCATCATCTGCAACTCGGCCTGGTCACCCACCTTCACGTGGGGCAGCTTGGTTTCCTCGAAGAACCCGTAGACCCAGAACGAATTTTCGTCGACCACCGCCATCACCGCCTCACCCGTGCGCGCATAGTCGCCCTTGTGGATATTCAGGTTGGTCACGTAGCCGTCCACCGTGGCCACGATGTGGGTGCGCTTTAGGTTCAGCTCAGCCGCAGCCAGTTCGGCCAGGGCCTGCTGGTAGTCAGCCTGGGCGGAGTTGGCGATGTTGCTGGCGTCTTCACGGTTCTCCTTGGAGATCACCAGGTTGTCCATGTCGGCACGGCGCCTGGCATTGACCTTGCGCATTTCCCAGGTGGCCTTGCGCGAAGCGACCAGCGCCTTTGCCTGGTCGACCGCCAGTTGGTAGTGCTCGGGGTCGATCTGGATCAGCAGGTCGCCCTTCTTCACCCGCTGGTTGTCCTTGACCGGTACAGCCACCACGTAGCCGGGCACGTCGGCAGCGACGTTGATGATGTCGGCCCGCACACGGCCATCACGGGTCCAGGGCGTGGTCATGTAGTGCAGCCACAACTGGCGACCGATGGCCACGGCAGCGACCAGCACCAGCAGGGTGGCGATCAGGCTGAAGAACTTTTTCATCGAAGGATTCTCACCAGTAGACAGTCAGCGCCATGGCGCCGAACAAGCAGACGAACAGGCTCAGGCGCAGCAGCGCCGGGTGCCAGAAGAAGCGGTAGCCATCATGGCTGGCAATGAACCGGTCCAGGCCCCAGGCCAGGCCCAGGGCAAACAGGAACATCAAGGTCATGGTGGGCATGTACACACCATGGAAGGCGATTTCACGAGGCATGGTGCAGTCCTTTCGCCGGTGCCAGTGGCGACTGTGGGTCCAGCAGGGAAGAACGGATGAAGTGCAGGTAGCTTTGCACGCGGCGCAGCACAGAGGTATCGAAGTGCCGGGCGAACGGCTCGTCGGTGGCCTGCACGCGGGCGATGGCGTGGTCCACTGCCACCAGTGCGCGTTCATGGTTGCTGGCGCTAGGCTGCAGGAACAGCCGGGCCAGAGCGCGGCCCATGACACGGATTGCCTGGCGCCACGGCTGCGACTCGGCATAGGCCGGGTGCACCGGCGCGCGGGCTTGCTCCTTACGCAGCTCAATGACGGCGTGGCCGATCTCCAGCACGGTGAACATCCAGCCCATCAGTTGGCTCTGCACCTGCGGCTTGCCGGCCGCCAGGCCATAGGCCTGGTGCAGCAGGTCGCGGGTGCGGCTTTCGAAGGCCGAGCCCAGGCCGCGCAGGCGGCCGCTGATGGCGAACAGCACCTGCTCGCGCAACGCCTGCTCAAGGCGGCTCCACAGCCAGCGGCTGTTGGGCGGCAGGATGATCGCCCCGGCGGCGGCACAGACGAACATGCCGATCACCATACCGATGTAGTCGTTGATGAAGGTGTACGGGTCATAAACGGTGAGGTTGTTCGGCACCGAGCCAATCGCGAAGAACACCAGCAGCCCGATGCCATAACCGGCGTAGGCAGGGCGCGACGAAAGAAACGCGCCCAGCATGAACACAGGCGCCAGCACCATGCACAGCAGCGGAAAACCGTCGATCCAGGGGAACACGAAGAAGGTTTCGAAGAAGCCGACAAAAGCGCCGATGGCCGTGCCGCACGCCATCTGGAACGACATGCGCTTGGGGTTGGGTGACGCCGCCGAAAGGCATACGGTGACCGTGGCGATCAGGGTCATCATGGCGCCGCTGGGCCAATCGCTGAGCAGCCAGTAACTGCCCAGCAGCAACAGCACTGCCGAGGCCCGCACACCCGCCGCCAGCGATACCAGCCAGCTGGTCTGCGCCACGTAGGGCTCGTCCCACTGCTCGCGCTCGTGCTTGTGCGCGGCCAGTGAGGCATGGGTTTCGGCGTAGCTCAACATTTCGTCGACGAAGCGGTACAGCAGCTCGAACGCGGTATGAAAATCGAGCAGGTCGGACTCGCTGGGGTCCGTTGCCAGGTACTCAGCCCGCAGCCCTCGCACCTGGGCCTGCAGGCCTTCCTTGTAGGCGGCCAGCTCCAGGGTCAGGCGCAGCGCATCGGCGTCAGTCAACGCCCGGCCCACATAGGGCTGCAGCAACTCCATCAGGGTGTTCAGGCCAGGTTCGATGGCACTGACGATCTGCAGCGGGCCACGGGCGCGCAGGCGCTCCAGCAAGCGGTGCAAGGCATTGAAACGCGTGGTGACGGCCATGAACTCGCTGTTCATGCGCACCAGCCGACCACTGCGACGGCGCATGTGCGGGTCTTCGAAAGCGGTGACGTTGCGCAGGCTCTCAAGGCCCACTGCCTCTGCCACGAAGCGCACGTTGCTGCTCTCGAAGCGGTCCTTTTGGCTATCGCCATGCAGGGCCTCGACCACCACCCCGGCAAACACGCCAAAGCGCTGGTAAAGGGCGTTGCGCATCGCGGCACTGGCCGACTGCGGCAGGATCGCGGCACTGACGAAGGTCGACACCAGAATACCCAGGGCAATTTCCAGCGCCCGCCATACCGCTGCCATGAACGCCTGGTCGGGGTGTTGCAGCACCGGCAGGCCGATCATCGCTGCGGTGTAGCCGGCCAGCACGAAACCATAGGCGCGGAAGGTGCGGTAGCGCATGGCACCGGCCGAGCACAGGCCCACCCACAGGGCCAGGCTGGGCAGAAACAGCTCGGTGTTCTGCGGAAAGATGGCGATCAGCGCCACCATCATCGCCGACCCCGCCAAAGTACCGAGCACCCGGTAGAAGCTTTTCGCGAACACATGCCCGCTTTGCGGCTGCATGACGATGAAAACAGTGATCATCGCTGTACGCGGTTGCGGCAGCTCAAGGCGCATGGCCAGCCACAAGGTGATGAACGCAGCGGCCAGCACCTTGAAGATGTACACCCAGGTCACGCCGTCGGTGCGCGCCCAGGCAAAGAAGCCCCGACGCCATTCCAGGCTTTGCAGCCAGCGCACGGGCAAACTGGAAGTGCTCATTCGGCGTTATCCGGCTTCTTGTCGAAAATGGCCAGGGTGGCCGGGGTTTTCGGTGCAGCCTGGCGTTCCTCTTTCGGCGCATCCTGACCGGCCTGCAGGCCACCACCCAGGGCGGTGACCAGCTCGGCATGGGCAATCAGGCGGGCGGCTTGCACCTGCTGCTGCACCTGCTGCTGGCGGAACAGCAAGGTCTGCGCGTTGAGCACGTTCAGGTAGTCGGTGAGGCCGCGCTGGAACGCGACCATGGCGATGTCGTAGGTTTTCTGCGCAGCGGCGACCGACTCTGCCGCGAAGTGCGACTGCTCTTTCATCGACTCGCGGCGGATCAACTGATCGGAGATGTTCTTCAGTGCACCGACCACCGTCTGGTTGTAGCGCGCCACGGCTACGTCGTAGCCGGCAGAGGCCGCCCCCAACTGCGAGCGCAGGCGGCCACCATCGAAGATCGGCAGGCTGATGGCCGGGCCGACGTTGTAGTTGAACTTGCGCCCGGTCAGGAATTCCAGCGGCCCACCGCCGGTGGCCATGAAGCCCAGGCTGCCGACCAGATCGACGTTGGGGAAGAAGCCGGCGTGGGCAACGTCGATGCCGCGCGCCTGCGCGGCCACTTGCCAGCGGCTGGCGACCACGTCAGGGCGCTGGCCGACCAGTTCGGCGGGCAGGTTCGAGGGCAGTTTCAATGGCGCGGCCAAGACCAGGGCCGGGCGCTGCAACTGCGCGCCGTCCCCCGGGCCCTTGCCGGCCAGCGCCGCCAGTTGGTTGCGGGTCAGGGCAATTTCTTCGTCGAGGCTGTCGAGCTGGCGGTGGGTTTCCGGCAGCGGCGCTTCGGCCTGGCTGACTTCGAAATGGGTGCCGATACCAGCATCCAGGCGACGCTTGGCCAGGGCCAGGATCTGCTCCTGCTGTTCCAGTTCAGCCTTGACGATATCGCGCTGGGCAAAATGCAGGCTCAGCTGGATGTAGGCACGCACCACATTGTTCTGCAACTCCAGCTGCGCCTGGCGGGCTTCGGCCACGCTCATGTGCGCCTGGTCCACGGCCTGCTCGCTGGCATTGCGTTCACGGCCCCACAAGTCGAGGGCGTAGCTAAAGCCGATGGCAGCGTTGTTGTCCCAGGTGTTGGCACCGGACAGCGCGCCAGGGCCATAGAACTGGTCTTCCGGCCAGTTGTGGCGCTTGAGCGTAGCCTGGCCGTTGGCCTGGAGCTTTTCCGCCGACTCGACCACACCGGCCATGGCCTTGGCTTCGCGCACTCGCGCTGCGGCCATGGCCAGGCTCGGGCTACCGGCCACGGCCAGGGCAACCCAGCGGTCCAGCTGCGGGTCGCCATAGGCGCGCCACCACTGCTGGTGGGGCCAGTGAGCGTCGGTCGCGGCTTCGCGAATGGCCGCGTCGGTGGTCAAGGTATTGGCTTGCAGCGTCTTGCTTTGCGGGGCGATGCCCCAGGTTCCGATACAACCACTCAAGGCGAGGGCAAGGGCACAGGCACTGAACGCCTTGAGCGTTCTGATGATGCGACGCGGCACAGCTGCGATTTCCCGAGGAAGAAGTGAAGAGGCCGAGCAATTCTAGGGGGCGGCAGCACTGGCGATAAGCGCAGATTCCTGCGAATCTTTGTTACCAAAACAGCGATAATCCGCCTTTGGTCGAAGGCAACTTTTTCTCTTTTCTAGGTTACTTCGTGACACAATTTTGTCCTCTACCTCGAGAGTGACCCATGGACACCCTGCAAAACATGCGTGCTTTCAGTTGCGTAGCCCAATTAGGCAGCTTTACTGCCGCGGCGGCGCAACTGGATACGACCACCGCGAACGTGTCGCGGGCGGTCTCCAACCTGGAAGCCCATCTGCAAACAAGGCTGCTCAACCGAACCACCCGCCGCATTGCGCTGACCGAAGCCGGCAAGCGCTACCTGATGCGTTGCGAACAGATTCTTACCTACGTCGAAGAAGCCGAGGCCGAAGCCAGCGACGCCCATGCGCGCCCGGCCGGGCAGTTGAAGGTGCATTCGATGACCGGGGTCGGCCAGCACTTCGTGGTCGATGCCATCGCCCGCTACCGCGAAACGCACCCGGACGTGACCTTCGATTTGACCATGGCCAACCGCGTGCCCGACCTGCTCGACGAGGGTTATGACGTCTCCATCGTGCTGGCCACCGAACTGCCCGACTCGGGGTTCGTTTCACAGCGCCTGGGCATCACCTACAGCATCGTCTGTGCCTCGCCCGCCTACATCGCCAAGCATGGTGTAGCGCACAAGCCTGCCGACCTGCTCAGGCACGCCTGCCTGCGCATGGTCAGCCCGGTCATACCGCTGGAGAAATGGCTGTTCGATGGCCCGGAAGGCCAAGAGATGGTCAACATCACCAGTTCGCCGTTCATGGTGAATACCGCCGATGCCATGAAGACTGCGATCCGCAGCGGCATGGGCGTCGGCGTGTTGCCGATCTATTCGGCTATCGAGGGCCTGCGGGACGGTAGCCTGGTACGGGTGCTGCCCGAGTATCGCCTGCAGGAGCTGAACCTGTATGCCATCTATCCATCGCGGCAGTATCTGGATGCCAAGATCAAGACCTGGGTCGAGTACCTGCGCAACTCGCTGCCAGAGATTCTTGCCGCGCATGAGGCAGACCTGAAAACCCATCAGGTGCTGATCGCCAACTAAAAAGCTGCTGCATTGCGGGGGCGGACAATGGTAGGTTGCTAACCATTGATTTCGCCTGTTCCGGCCCCTTCGCGGGCAAGCCCGTTCCTACAAGGCACCGCGCCTCTGTAGGAGCGGGCTTGCCCGCGAAAAGGCCAGCACAGCCCCACCCCGCCTTGCAGAGAAGTTGCCCGATGAAAAAGACCGTCCTGGCCTTCAGCCGAATCACCCCGGCCATGGCCGAACGCCTGCAGCAAGACTTCAACGTGATCCTGCCCAACCCCAAGCTCGGCGACATCAGCGCCCAGTTCAACGAAGCCCTGCCAGAAGCCCATGGCCTGATCGGCGTTGGCCGCAAGCTCGGCCGCGTCCAGCTTGAGGGTGCGGCCAGGCTGGAGGTGGTGTCCAGCGTGTCGGTCGGCTATGACAACTACGACCTCGACTACTTCAACGAGCGCGGCATCGCATTGACCAACACCCCTGACGTGCTGACCGAAAGCACCGCCGACCTGGGCTTCTCACTGATCATGGGCTGCGCCCGCCGCACCGCCGAACTGGATGCCTGGACCAAAGCCGGCAACTGGCAGGCCACCGTGGGCCCGGCCCACTTCGGCAGCGATGTGCATGGCAAGACCCTGGGTATCGTCGGCATGGGCAACATTGGTGCAGCAGTGGCGCGCCGTGGCCGCTTCGGCTTCAACATGCCGATCCTGTACAGCGGCAACAGCCGCAAGACCGCGCTGGAGCAGGAACTGGGCGCGCAGTTCCGCAGCCTGGACCAGTTGCTGGCCGAGGCCGACTTCGTGGTGATCGTGGTGCCATTGTCCGATGCCACCCGCAAGCTGATCAGCAGCCGCGAGCTGAAGCTGATGAAGCCGAGTGCGTTCCTGATCAACATTGCCCGTGGGCCGGTGGTGGATGAAGCGGCGTTGATCGAGGCGCTGCAGGCCGGCACCATTCGGGGCGCAGGCCTGGACGTGTACGAGAAAGAACCGCTGAGCGATTCGCCGCTGTTCAAGCTGCCCAATGCGCTGACCTTGCCGCACATTGGCTCGGCCACAGCCGAAACCCGCGAGGCCATGGCCAACCGGGCGATCGACAACCTGCGTGCGGCGCTGCTGGGCGAGCGGCCGCGGGACCTGGTGAACCCGCAGGTGTGGAAGGACTGACCGTTTTGGAGTGCCTGTGCTGGACTCTTCGCGGGTAAACCCGCTCCTACAATTTGGAGTGCCTGTGCTGGCCCCTTCGCGGGTAAA
>NZ_JBICMK010000078.1:0-14831 GCF_043106315.1 Pseudomonas sp. FYR_5
GGACTGTTCGCTGAGCCAAAACAGACGAGTTCGCTTCTTGCTTCTTGCTTCTTGCTTCTTGCTTCTTGGATGTGGGCATTCACATCGAGTAGGTATTCATTCACGAAGGTGGCGCATAGTCACCTTTCCGCCCTTACGGCGGGTCCCTTTTTGTCGTGGCAAAAAGGAACCAAAAACCGTCGGCTCCCATCATCCGGCCCCTACGCTGCGCTCCGGGGTCCCCTCGCTACGGTCTTGCTCCCGGGAGTACGCGCCGAAGGCCCCATCCATGGGGCCTCAGCGCTTGACGGGCATCCATGCCCGTCACCTCCCTCCGCAAGCCCTGCACTCGGCCTCCTGAAGTCGCAATCTGCGTCGCCTGAACTATCGCGCGCTTAGAAGCAAAAGCAAAAGCAACGGCAACGGCAACGGCAACGGCAACGGCAACGGCAACGAACCGAGTCTGATCAACGGTCCTTGAACTGTGCCTCGCGCTTGGCGATGAATGCGGCCATGCCTTCTTTCTGGTCTTCGGTGGAGAAAGCCGCATGGAAGACCCGACGCTCAAAACGAACCCCCTCGCTGAGGGTGACTTCAAACGCTCGGTTGACGCTTTCCTTGACCATCATGCTCACCGGAATCGACTTGCTGGCAATGGTCGCCGCCACCTTCAACGCCTCTTCCACCAGCTCTGCCTGCGGCACGATCCGCGCCACCAGGCCTGCACGCTCGGCCTCTTCAGCCCCCATAAGACGGCCGGTCAGGCAAAGCTCCATGGCCTTGGCCTTGCCCACCGCACGCGTCAGGCGCTGGGTACCGCCCATGCCCGGCAGCACGCCCAGGTTGATTTCCGGTTGACCAAACTTGGCGTTGTCCGCAGCGAGGATAAAGTCGCACATCATCGCCAGCTCACAGCCGCCGCCCAAGGCAAATCCGGACACGGCAGCAATGATCGGCTTACGGCGATTGGCAATGCGGTCGGCGTCGCTGAACAGGTCGTCGACGTAGATCTGCGGGTATTGCAGCTCGGCCATTTCCTTGATGTCAGCGCCAGCGGCAAAGGCTTTGGCCGAACCTGTCAGCACCACGCAACCAATATTCGGGTCGCGCTCGAGCTGGTCCAGGGCCTGGTTGATCTCGCCGACAATCTGCGCGTTCAGCGCATTGAGCGCCTGCGGGCGGTTGAGGGTGATCAGGCCGACCTTGCCGTGGATGTCCAACAGGATGGTTTCGAATGCCATGCAGTCTGCTCCTTCAAAGATTGCGCGCAATGACCATGCGCTGAATGTCGCTGGTGCCTTCGTAGATCTGGCAAACCCGAACGTCGCGGTAGATCCGCTCCAGCGGGAAGTCACTCAGATAGCCATAACCGCCCAGAGTCTGCAAGGCATCCGAACAGACCTTTTCAGCCATTTCCGAGGCAAACAGCTTGGCCATCGATGCTTCCACCAGCGCCGGGCGCCCCGCATCACGAAGGGCGGCGGCGTGCAATACCATCTGCCGGGCCACGGAAATCTTCGTCGCCATGTCGGCCAGGCGAAAGGCCACGGCCTGGTGCTGGATCAACGGTTTGCCAAAGCTCTGGCGCTCGTTGGCGTAGTCGCGCGCCACTTCGAACGCCGCGCGGGCCATACCCACCGCTTGCGAGGCGATGCCGATACGGCCGCCCTCAAGGTTGGCCAGGGCGATCTTGTAGCCTTCACCCTCCGCGCCCAACCGGTTGGCCACTGGCACGCGCACATTGTCGAAAACGATCTGGCAGGTGTCGGAGGCGTGCTGGCCGAGTTTGTCCTCGACCCGTGCTACCTGGTAGCCCGGCGAATCGGTCGGCACGATGAAGGCGCTGATACCACGCTTGCCAGCCTCCGGGTCGGTGACTGCAAACACGATCACTACCCCGGCGTTCTGCCCCGAGGTAATGAACTGCTTACTGCCATTGAGCACGTAGTGGTCGCCCTCCAGGCGTGCGCGGGCCTTCAGGCTGCTGGCATCGGAGCCAGCCTGTGGTTCGGTCAGGGCGAAAGCACCAAGCATCGCACCTGTCGCCAGCGGGGTGAGGAACTGCTTTTTCTGCTGCTCGTTGCCGAAGCGCAGAATCGGCACGCACCCCACCGAGTTGTGCACGCTCATGATGGTCGAGCAGGCGCCATCGCCCGCAGCGATTTCCTCCAGGGCCATGGCATAGGCCACATAACCGGTGTCGCTACCGCCCCACTGCTCCGGCACCAGCATGCCGAACAGGCCCAGTTCGGCCATTTCGTCGATGGCCTCTTTCGGGAAGCGATGGTCCTTGTCCCATTGCTCGGCAAACGGCTTCAGGCGCTCCTGGGCGAAGGCACGTACCGCGTCGGCGATCTGTTGTTGCTCGTCAGTTACCAGCATGGTTCACCTCAGTACAGGCATTCAACAGCCATGGCCGTGGCCTCGCCACCGCCGATGCAAATGGCCGCCACCCCCCGGCGCAGATTGTTCTGGCGCAAGGCTGACAACAGGGTGACCAGAATACGTGCGCCAGAAGCGCCGATCGGGTGACCGAGGGCGCAGGCGCCGCCGTGGATATTGACCTTGTCGTGTGGCAGATCGAGGTGTTTCATGGCCGCCAGGGTGACCACGGCGAAGGCCTCGTTGATCTCGAACAGGTCGACTTCGGCCAGGTTCCAGCCGGTGCGCTTCATCAGTTTGTCGATCGCGCCAATCGGGGCGGTCGGGAACAGCGCCGGGGTGTCGGCAAAGGCGGCGTGACCGTGGATGACGGCCAATGGTTTGAGGCCACGTTTGTCGGCTTCGGAGCGACGCATCAGTACCAGTGCCGCAGCGCCGTCAGAAATCGAACTGGCGTTGGCCGCCGTCACGGTGCCGCCCTCACGAAACGCCGGTTTGAGCTGCGCAATCTTGTCCAGGCGCGCCTTGGGTGGCTGCTCGTCATCCTTGATGACACGCTTTTCCTTGCCCTCGGTGACTTCCACCGGCACGATCTCGGCGGCAAAACGGCCGCTGCTGATCGCTTCCTGCGCTCGGGTCAGCGAGGCGATGGCGAACTGGTCCTGGGCTTCGCGGCTGAAGGCATTGGCCTGGGCACAGTCCTCGGCGAAGGTGCCCATCAGGCGGCCTTTGTCGTAGGCGTCTTCGAGGCCGTCCATGAACATGTGGTCGATGATCTTGCCGTGGCCCATGCGGTAGCCGCCACGGGCTTTGTCCAGCAGGTACGGCGCGTTGGTCATGCTTTCCATGCCACCCGCCACTACCACGTCTGCGGTGCCGGCCAGCAGCAGGTCATGGGCCAGGATCGCGGCTTGCATACCCGAGCCGCACATTTTGTTCAGGGTGGTGCAGGTGGTGTGTTTGTCCAGCCCGGCGCCCAGCGCAGCCTGGCGTGCCGGCGCCTGGCCCTGGCCGGCCGGCAGCACACAGCCGAACAGTACCTGCTCGACGCTGGCGGCATCGATGCCGGCACGTTCCACGGCACCACGAATGGCCGCGCTGCCCAGTTGCGGCGCAGTCAGGCTCTTGAGGTCGCCCTGCAACCCGCCCATGGGCGTGCGCACGGCGCTGACGATAACGATGGGATCATTGGCGAGGGTCATGTTCGCTCTCCTTACTTGGCAGCCATGCGCAGCGCACCGTCGAGGCGGATGACCTCACCGTTGAGCATGCTGTTCTCGATGATGTGGCGGGCCAGCGCGGCGTATTCCTGCGGGCGGCCCAAGCGGGGCGGGAACGGCACGCCGGCAGCCAGCGAAGCACGTACCTCTTCGCTCATGCCGGCCATCATAGGGGTTTCAAAGATGCCCGGGGCGATGGTCATCACACGGATGCCGAAGCGCGCCAGTTCGCGCGCGGCCGGCAAGGTCAGGCTGGCAATGGCCCCCTTGGAGGCAGCGTAGGCGGCCTGGCCAATCTGGCCGTCATAGGCGGCAATGGAGGCCGTGTTGATGATGACCCCACGCTCGCCGCTCTCATCGGCAGCCCCTTCGGCCATGGCCGCCGCAGCCAGACGCAACAGGTTGAAGCTGCCGATCAGGTTGACGTTGATGACCTTGGCGAAACTGGCCAGGCCATGCGGGCCCTGCTTGCCCAGTACCTTCTCGGCACCGACGATGCCGGCACAATTGACCAACCCATGCAAGCTGCCAAAGGCGCTGACAGCTGCATCGACAGCCGACTGGGCCGCCTGCTCGTCACTGATATCCGCCACGGCGAAACGGGCGTTGTCGCCCAGCTCGCGGGCCTTGGCTTCGACAGCCGGGGCATTGAGGTCGACCAGCATGACCTTGGCGCCAGCCTCGACCAGCATCTGTGCAGTCGCGGCACCCAGCCCGGAAGCGGCGCCGCTGACGATGAAATGTTTATTGGCGATGTGCATGAGTACTTTCCTTTCAGACGCTGACAGGGGTGGCCTGTTGCGCTTGTTGTTTGGCGACTTCCTGGTTGCGCAGGATGAAGCGTTGCAGCTTGCCGCTCGGGGTCTTGGGCAGTTCGCTGACGAATTCGATTTCCCTGGGGTAAGCATGTGCGTAGAGGCGCTGGCGTACGTGCTGGCGCAAGGTTTCTTCCAGCTCGACGCTGCCGGCATAGCCACTGGCCAATACCACGAACGCCTTGATCAGCTCGGTGCGCTCCGGGTCTGGCTTGCCGATCACCGCTGCCTCGATCACCGCCGGGTGCTCGATCAACGCGCTTTCCACATCGAACGGACCCACCCGGTAACCGGAGGTGGTGATCACGTCGTCGCTGCGGCCAACGAAGCTGATGCTGCCATCCAGGTTCAGCTCGACAGTGTCGCCGCTGAGGTAGTACTTGCCGACGAAAGCTTTGGTCGGCAGACCGTGGTAACCACCGAACCAGCACAGCGGCGACTGCTCGCGGTCAACGGCGAGGATGCCTGGCTGGCCGGCTGGCAGTTCGTTGCCTTGCTCGTCCAGCACCACGATGCGGTGGCCGGGGATGGCATAGCCGGCTGAGCCCAGGTGCACCGGGTGCTGCAGGCCATGGTGGTTGCACAGCACCATGCCCAGTTCGGTCTGGCCGTAGTGATCGTGAATGGTCACGCCCAGCTCGTCGGCGAACCAGCGGATCACCTCGGGGTTAAGCGGTTCGCCGGCACTGCTGACCACCCGCAGGCGGCCCTTGATCGGTGCCGAGAAATCTTTGCCCGCCGCAATCAGCAAGCGATACGCGGTGGGCGAGCCGGCCAGGTTGGTGATACCCAGCTTGTCGATCACCCGGGCGCAGCTCTCGACACTGAACGGGCCATCGTAGAACGTGGTGGCGTGCCCCAGCGACAACGGACCGGTAACGGCGTAATACAAGCCGTAAGCCCAACCCGGGTCGGCCAGGTTCCAGAAGTTGTCCTCGGGCAGCAGCTCGATGGCATCACGCATGTAGCCCTGAAACGCGACAATCGCACGCAGTGGCACTTCCAGGGGTTTTGCCGGGCCAGTGGTTCCAGAGGTGAACATCAGCAGGAACGGATCGTTGCCTGAGCGCATCACCGGCTCGCAGACATCCGCTGCGTTCTCCAGGCATTGCTGGAAGTCCAGTTCACCACTGCGGGCCTTGACGGTAATGATGGTCGGGCAGGCGTGCACCTCGTCCAGCTTGGCGCGGTTCTGGCTATCGGTGACCACCACTCGGGCATGGGATTGCTCAAGCCGGTGCTCGATGGCCTTGGGGCCGAACGCGGTGAACAAGGGCTGGTAAACCGCCCCGAGGCGCCAGGTAGCGAGGATGGTCACCAGCAATTCGGGGGTGCGCGGCATCAAGCCGGCAACCCGGTCTCCGGCGCCTACCCCCTGCGCCCTTAGCACATTGGCGAACCGGGCAGCCTGCGCCTGAAGCTGATCGAAGCTATAACGCGCGCTGTTGCCATCGCGGTCCTCGTGAATCAGCGCCAGCTTGCCGTCACCGGCATGCCGGTCACAGCATTCGACACAGGCATTAAGGGCTTCAAGGTTGCCGTGCAATGCCGCCACAACGGCCTGGTCATGGGCAAACGTACGAGCGGCCTCGGCGTAATCGCGCATCATCGGACTCCTGGTTTCTTGTTTTTGGAGTTGAAGCATCGGTCCGACGATGTTCGCGCCGCTCATGCGCGGCGGCAATGGCCAAAGCTGTCAATCTGGATGACTGGTTTGGCCGCCGCCCATCACCCCTCTGCGCGCTCGGCTGCACGCAGATAGGACTGGGTGAGCCCTGCGACCAGGCGCTCGACATCAAGGACCTGCTGTTCCTGCAGCCACCGTAGTCGCTGCTCGAAGGCCGCCGGCGCCAAGACAGGACGTTGAGCCTGCAGCTCAAGCGTGCGTCGAGTGTAATCCGCACTGAGGGCATCGAACATTTGGTCATGCTGCTGGCGCAGGTATCGGCGCCAGAACGCGCGCTGGCTCAGGCTATCGGTCAGGCCCTCGATGGTCTGCGCGCGCGTAACCCGCAGGAATGCATCCTCTACCTGGGCCTGTGTCAGCGCGACAGCATCGGGATAGCGCATGGCATGCGGCTGGTTGGGCAACCGCAAACGGCTACGAAGTTGCACCCTGTAAGCCAACCCCAATGCCAACTGGTCAACATGTTCACTGGCAGCCAGACGCTGCCGGCCATCCTGGTAGGCTATCCCTTCCAGTTGATCCAGCCGGAACAGTTGCCTGCCCAGCTCAAGCAACTCGCCCCTGCGTTCAGGGTTGACTGCGGCGGCTTCGGCCTGCGCCTGCCTTACCAATACCTGCAATGCACTGAAATGGCTGGCAACGGCGTCCGAACATGACAGCGGCAGGCCGGCCCGCTCAAAGATCCGCCGGCACAGCACCGGGTCGCCGTCCAGCGCACCCAGCAGTGTCCATACGCCGTCAACCAGCGCATCCCGCCCTTCACCCGCTTCGCTGTAGTCCGCTGTCATTTCCAGGCGAGCCAACAACCTGAACAACCCGCTGCTACCCGCTTGCTCCAGCAACCGCAGCCACATGTCCTCCCGCTCGGCCCGAACCGTCGCATCCGTATGGCCTACCCAACGCGTACGGGCCCTGACCAGGTCAACTGACCCCAACTGCTCAGGCGAGTGCCGGTGTTCTTCGATCACATCGAGTGCATACAACCTTCGTTGCTGCATGACCGACAAGGGGTTGTCCTCTATCAGGATGGCGCGTCGAAATGCATAAGGCATCAGCTGAATCTCGGTGGGCACTTCGCGGAGTTGGTTGTTGCGCAGGTCAGCACGCTCGAGTAGACCACAGAGTTCCAGGCGACGCGGCCAACTACCCAGGCGACAATGACGCAGGTTCAGACTTGTCAGCCGAGAAAGTTGGTGGAAACTCATGTCCAGCGCTTCCAGCCGGTTATGACTGAGATCAAGATGCGCAAGGTTGGACAAACCATGCAAAACGCCGATCGCCTGGGCATCGAGGCGTATCTCGTTATGCGCCAACCGGAGCGATTGAATATTCGGTAAATAGGCAATGCCTGTTGGTAGACGCATCAACGCGTTGTTGTTGAGGTTCAGGTGCGTCAAGGCAGTGAACGGGCGAAGGAAGTCGGCCGGAATGTCAGTGATCAGGGTGTCGGTCACGCTCAGCAGGGTAATGCGATGGAAATCGATGTGCGGCGGTAGTGCCGGCAGTGTGCGCAGACTCAAACCGCTCATCGACAAGCGCTGCCCTTGTGTTTGCCCTCCGCCGACCGAAACAGGCTCGCCCTGCAGTCGCCAGGCTCGCAGGATGCTGTCGGCCGCCAACCTGCGGGCGGCTTGCCGACCTTGCTGCAACTCGGCACCGACCCAGCGATTCAGGTATAGCACCAGTTGGTCATGTGCTTCCTGCAGTTCGACCAGGCGCTCGAAGACTGGCTGCGAACCTTGCTGCACACGCGCCAGCTCTAAATCGAGCGCTGCCTCTTCCAGGCCAGGATAAAGCGATCGTAGCTGGTCGCGAATGAGCGCCCGTTCATCCCTGGGTGCAGCGCCAGGGCGGCCACTGAGCGGGTATCCCACGCGCCCATCGTCCATGCGACGCCCTGGGTTGAGCCAAGCCTGCTCCTCTGGCCAGCCGAGCATGCGCGCGATATCCCAATGGGAAGCGGGTAATCGCGCCAGAAGCTTCTCGCGCAGTTGGCTCGCCGCCGCGCTGCCCACCAGTTGCATCGCTGCCCGCTGCTCCGACGTAAGTGCGGTAAATAGCGCCTCGAAGATACATCCAGGCTCGTCAGCGATAAGCTCGTGTGGCACACCTGACCCGTTGTAGATCAGAAACCTGCCTTCATGCCGGACCACTATTCTTTTTGCTTCGGTTTGCCCGCCGCTACCGAGGCGCCTGATAGACCGCCCCTCCAACCCGCCGTCACGCAAGTCGAGGTCAAGTTGCTCGAGTTCGAAGCTATCCAGCAACGCAAGGGCCAACTCGCCGGTGACATCACTGTACGCTGTGCTCAGATACAATCCCGCCAGCCCCCGGCTCAGGCGAGCCAGACGCAAGAGCGAACGGGCGTTGTTCGCGCACGGCAATGGCAGCCGCCGCTCGACCCGCGCCATTTGGTGCTCAAGCTCATGCGCTTGGCCGGTTACTTCATTTATGTAGGCCGAAGGCAAACCCGGGAAGTCCCGCTTGACCAACATGCTCAGCGGGTCTGCTGCAAGTGACTGCTCTGTCAGGTGGGCAAACAATGGCGGCCGCAACCCGGCCTCATGCACCTGCATCTGCTCCAGTCCGGCGCCCACGCCAGGCCTTGCTTCACACCAGGCCAGCAGTTCACTGTCCGCTGGCATCAACGCCTTCAGCCGAACACGCTCGAAAAACGTTTGAATGCGCGCATGCGCCTGGAAAGCACGCAAGGTTTGACCAAGGCTCACCGGAACCGGGCGATTCTCCACGAGAACGCCGCGTAACAGGTCTTCATCGATACCTGCCACCCGCATTATCTGCTCGGCCTGATGCGCGTCGACAGGGGGATGCTGTGGCCATAATGCATCCAGCATGCGAGCAGGCGCCTGCCAGCTTAGTGGTTGCTCACGCATCAACTGCCAGCCACGCTCACCGTTGTGCAGCACGACCGGCCCGTAGCCGCCCTCACTCGCGGCATGGCGCAGGCGATAGGGGCCATCGGCGACAGGCTGATGCACTTCGAAGTAGCGTCCATCGATACGGACCCCGCGGCGGCCTGCCTCGCCATTGCGTCCCTCTCCGAGCAGATCGATAGGGTCCGGCAATGATCGATAGTTCCTGGCGTTGAACTGCCACAGGCGACCCTGCCCGTTCCCAAGGCTTACCGGCTCCAGGCTCGCGACAAACGCACTGCGCACAAAACTGACACCCGCCACCGTCGCCGCGGTGGCCGCCAAGGTTTCGGCGACCCCCAGCAGATGCTGCAGCGCTTCGTGTTGGTGCCCCTTCGACCAGTCCCTTGCCCCTTCGAACACTTCAGAGCAAGTCTGGGCAACCACCTGCCCCAGCAGCACGCCCCCCACAGCCGGGATGAAAAGGCCAGCGAGGTTGACCAGGTCCAGACCTGCCGCCTTCCACTCAGCGTGCCTGGCGCTTACCGCCCGGCTATCAGCGTCTGCGGTCGGTACCAGCAGCAACCGGGCATCTTCCTTGACCCGTTGCACTTGCCGAGTCGCCAGTTGCCTGAAGATCCCTCCTTCAGGTGTTTCACCCTCAAGCTCCAGGTCCGGCACCTTGTCTTTCAAGCGCTTGCCAAGGGTACTGACAAAACCTGCACGGTGCTCAAGGCTGATGAGCTGCGTGAAGTACTGCCAGTAACCCGGATCTTGCAACAACATCGCCACGGTATTGTTCATGGAGGGGGCATTGTCGAAGAACCGCAATGCCTGCCGGGGATCACCAGGCAGGTAAAGTACGATGCCCCGTTCATTTCCCGCCTTGTCATGCAGGTGAATCAGCAAGCCATCGACCACAGGTTGCCCTATTGCCCTCAGCAGCATGGGTTTGCATTCGAGCCCTTGTTGTCGCTTCTCCTGACCGTGGTCCACTACCTCACGCAAGGCAAGCTGCACATCGACGCTTATGTTTCCCTGCAAAGCCGCTAGTTCGGTCGCCAGCTTCAACCCCGAACGTTTGTCTTCAGCCAGCATCGCCTGGGTCGCTGGCTGGAAGACCCGTTGCAACGCGTCCTGATAGCGCTGACCAACGTCCAGATCACGACAGGCGGTAATCAATGCCTCCAGCGATGCATTCAATGGTTTATCGCTGCCTGGCAAAACCAACCCCGTGCCCTCGTAGTAGCGGGTGTTCGCAGCAAAGTTGCGCATCAGCCGCAGTAACCCATTTTCACGCGTCTGGCTGTATGCGTATGTCTGTTGCAGGGTACCTGGCAATGTGCCGAAGCGCGGCGCGACCCGCAGCCATTCGAGCTGGGCAAATACCTGCCCGTCCGGCAACGGTGCATCCAGCAAAGCCGCCAGGTGTTTCTCGGCAAACTGCTGGAGCGGCAGTAACTCGAGCGTCAGGCCACTCAAGCGTGCCTGGTTGGCATGGTGCGCGTTCAGGGTGGTGCGCAGTGTGTTGATCTGGCCCCTTGACGCGCGTTTGAGCCACTCAGGTAATCGGGCACCTATGAATGGGTCATGGGCAGTAGCGTTGATGTTCATGGTGGGTTCCACAGCTATTGGCGAAGCCAACCATGTTGTTCAAATGCCGGACCAGGATGCAGAGGGAACGGGTTCGATCGGCGCCTGCTCGGTAAGCCTTCTGGGCCCGCGCGGTAATGCACTACAACGGGAAGCGTTCGCCCTTCAGTGCCCTACCCCTCGCGCCTGGATCAATGCCCGATAATGCCCCGGATTGCAGCCGAACCACTTGCGAAATGCCTTATAGAACGAGCTGCTGTCGGCAAACCCCAAACGCTCGGCAAGCTCGCCCATGGCCACGTCTTCCTGGCTGAGCCAGGCGATCGCCAGCTCCCGTCGTACGCTGTCCTTCAGGCCCTGGTAGTTCTGCCCCTCTTCTGCCAGGCGCCGCCGCAGGGTCGATGGCGACAGGCACAGCTGCCGGGCCAGGCTGTCAGCATCAGGCCATTGCTCAGGGGCCAGGCGCAACAGGTCGGTGCGGATACGCCGCCCGAGGCTGGCCGGGTCACGGTACTTGACCAGGATATTGCCCGGCGCTTCGGCCAGAAAACGCTGCAACTCCTCCTCGCTGCGGCGCAGGGGCAAGTCGAGGCATTGCGAAGCAATGATCATGCGTGTGCGTGGACGCTCAAAGTGCAGGTTCTCCGAAAACATGACCCGGTAGTCGTCGCAAAATGGGGGTTCGGCACAACGCAGATCGATGCTCAGAATCGGGATGCGCCGCCCGGCCAGCCAGCAAGCCACACCATGCACGATCATCCAGAACGTGAAATAGGTGAACGCGCGGCGCGGTTCGTCACGCGGTTCATTGATGACAATTTCGGCCAGGCCTTCCTGGCGCACCAGGCTGGGCTGCATGTCTTGAAGCATCAGCGACAGAAATGCCAGCGAGGTTTCCAGGCCTGCGCCCAGGGTCGGTTGGCCCATGCTGGCACGGCACATGAAAGCCAGGCTGCCACTGCACAAACCGCGCGGGTCCATCGCGAAAAATTCGTCGTTGCAGCGCCGGGCCAGCAAGCGCCACAGGCGGGCATAGGATTCGGCACTGACCCTTGCCTCTGGCAGGTGCAGTTGTTCAACGGCGATGCCCGCCCTGGCCAGCAAGCCACTGTCAGGCTCACCGGCAGGGCAGGTCTGCAACAGCGCTTCGCGCACCAGTTGCATGGAAATGGTGTCTTTGTCGCTCATCGACGGTCCTGTCGGCTGATTGCCGGCCATATTAGGGTGCCCCGCAGCAAACAGCCATCACAGCCCCGCGGCCAGACTCAGGAATGCCTGAATCAGGCGCAGTTCGCGACGACGCTCCAGGCAGCCGATCACGTGTTGGTTGACAAGGCCCTCGCCGGCCAAGGGTCGTGCCACCACCCGGGGATCATTGGCCACTTCAGTGGAAGAAACAACGCCAATCCCCAGTTGCGAGGCCACTGCCTCGGTTACTGCCTCCCGGCTGTCCAGCTCCAGCAGTACGCGCGGTTGCACCCCCGCCTTGATACAGGCCTTGTCGAAGGTGCGCCGCGTGGTGGAGCTGGGTTCGCGCAGCACCATGATCTGTTGGTGCAGCGCGGCCAACGGCAAGTCCTCCCGCTCGCTGGCCCAGGCATGCCCCACGGGTAACAACGCACACAGGCGCGACTCACAGAGCGTTTGCAGATGCAGCCCCTTGCGCGGCTCGATTTCGGTCAGCACCGCCACGTCGGCATGCTCGCCGAGCAGCGCAGCCAAGGTCTCCTGAGCATTGCCCAGGCGCAAGTTGACGGTGACGCCTGGGTACCGTTCACGCAGCAGCGCCAGCATCGGCATGACCCGGTGCGGGCCGTCGGCGGCTACCTCCAGGCGCCCGGTCAGCAGCTGGCGGTTGGCCTCGAGCATGGCCTGCGCCTCTTCGGCCAGGCCGAACATGGCGCGGGTGATGGCCGCCAGGCGCGTGCCCTCCTCGGTCAGTTCCACGCGCCGTGCGGTACGCCGCAGCAAGGTGATCTGGTAGTGCTCTTCCAGGGCCTTGACGTGCCCGGTCACCGCCGGCTGGCTGATGAACAGGCGCTCGGCAGCACGGGTAAAGCTGCCCTCACGGGCCACGGCGTCGAAGGCGCGTAGCTGGAACAGGTTCATATTTATCGGCCTGACTTATAGCTGGGATAACAACAAACAATTTGATTGATGGCAGCGCGAATTGCAACCTAGGCCCCGTAGTTTCAGCCCACCGCTTGCGAGGAATAACGGAATGAGCAACGCCCCGATTCTGCTGACCCCAGGTCCCCTGACCACATCAATCCGCACCCGCCAAGCCATGCTGGTGGACTGGGGCTCCTGGGACCGTGACTTCAACCAATTGACTGCCAGCGTCTGCGAACAACTGCTGGCCATCATCGACGGCGCCAGCAGCCACCACTGCGTTCCCCTGCAAGGCAGCGGCACCTTCGCCGTGGAAGCGGCCATCGGCACCTTGGTGCCACGCGATGGCAAGGTTCTGGTACTGATCAACGGCGCGTACGGCCAGCGCCTGGCGAAGATCTGCAAAGTGCTGGGCCGCACCTACAGCACCTTCGAAACGGCCGAAGACCAGCCGACCACGGCCGCCGACGTCGAACGGCTGCTGGCCGAAGACCCGGCCATCACCCATGTGGCGCTGATCCACTGCGAAACCAGCACCGGCATCCTCAACCCGCTGCCCGAAATCGCCCAGGTGATCAAACGCCAAGGCAAGCGCCTGATCATCGATGCCATGAGCTCGTTCGGAGCATTGCCGATCGATGCCCGCGAAATCCCCTTCGAAGCGCTGATCGCAGCCTCCGGAAAGTGCCTGGAAGGCGTACCCGGCATGGGCTTCGTCTTCGCCGAAAAAAACGCCCTGGCGGCCGCCGAAGGCAACGCCCACTCGCTGGCCATGGACCTGCACGACCAGCACGCCTACATGGCCAAGACCGGGCAATGGCGCTTCACCCCGCCTACCCACGTTGTCGCGGCCCTGCACGAAGCACTGCAGCAATACAACGAGGAAGGTGGCCTTCCGGCCCGCCACCAGCGCTACGCAGACAACTGCAAGACGCTGCTCGACGGCATGGCAGCCATCGGCCTGCGCAGTTTTCTGCCCGCCGAAATCCAGGCGCCGATCATCGTCACCTTCCACGCCCCCACCGATGCCCGCTACCAGTTCAAGGACTTCTACGAGCGGGTCAAGGCCAAGGGATTCATTCTCTACCCGGGCAAGCTGACCCAGGTCGAAACCTTCCGCGTCGGCTGTATCGGTGTGGTCGGGGCGGACGGCATGCAGGCCGCCGTGAACGCCGTGGCCGACGTGCTGCGGGAAATGGAAGTGCTGGACATCTGACGCTTTGCCCACCCCTACTCAGGAACTTGCGCACATGAACTACAACAACCCCACCCAACTGCAAGCGGCCATCCTCGACTGGGCTGGCACCGTGGTCGACTTCGGCTCATTCGCCCCCACCCAGATCTTTGTCGAGGCCTTTGCCGAGTTCGACGTGCAGGTGTCTATCGAGGAAGCCCGAGGCCCGATGGGCATGGGTAAATGGGACCATATCCGCACCCTGTGCGACGTACCGGAAATTGCCGAGCGCTACCGCAAGGTGTTCGGCCGTACCCCGACCGATGATGACGTCACCGCCATCTACAACCGCTTCATGCCGCTGCAGATCGAGAAGATCGCCGTGCACTCGGCGCTCATCCCCGGTGCGCTGGACACCCTCACCGGTCTACGCCAGGACGGCCTGAAGATCGGCTCGTGCTCGGGCTACCCGAAAGTGGTGATGGACAAGGTGGTGGAACTGGCTGCGCAGAACGGCTACGTAGCCGACCATGTAGTGGCCACCGATGAAACCCCGAACGGCCGCCCATGGCCGGCCCAGGCGTTGGCCAACGTGATTGCGCTGGGGATTGACGATGTAGCGGCCTGCGTGAAGGTGGACGACACCGTGCCAGGCATTCTTGAAGGCCGCCGTGCCGGCATGTGGACCGTGGCGCTGGTCTGCTCGGGCAATGCCCTGGGCCTGACCTGGGAAGGCTTCCGCGCGCTGAGTGCCGAAAAACTGGAAAGCGAGCGCCAGCGCATCCATGCACTGTTTGCCGGCTCCCGCCCACACTACCTGATCGACACCATCAACGATCTGCCCGAAGTGATTGCCGACATCAACCGACGCCTGGCCAAGGGCGAGATGCCGCAAGCCTTCTGACACCTGCGGTTTCTCTGTATGTGTGTCCGCCACCAATCTGTGTAGGAGCGGGTTTACCCGCGAATGCGGTGGCGGCAGCAACGGTGAACGGC
>NZ_JBICMK010000079.1:0-24441 GCF_043106315.1 Pseudomonas sp. FYR_5
GGATCGCATGCCCCTGTAGGAGCGGGTTTACCCGCGAAGAGGCCCGTACAGACAACGCAAATTACTGCCCAGCCTCGCTCAGGATCAACTTGCCATTCTTGTCCAACGGAATGGTCGACCCCGGTTCGCGATCCATCTTCACCTTGCCTACCTGATCACCGATGGAATAGGTCACGTTGTAGCCCACTACCTTCTCGCTGATGTCGTTGACCGTGTTGCAGCGGGTTTGCGTGGTTGTGTAGGTATCACGCTCCTGCATGCCTTCCTGCACCTTGTTACCCGCATAACCACCACCGACCGCACCGGCCACCGTGGCAATCTTCTTGCCGGTACCGCCACCAATCTGGTTACCCAACAGACCACCTGCCAACGCACCGACTACGGTACCGGCAATCTGGTGTTGATCCTTGACCGGCGCCTGCCGCGTCACAGTCACGTCCTTGCAAACTTCACGCGGGGTTTTCACCTGCTGCTTGATCGGCTGCACGTCAGTCACCTGGGCGACTTCAGGGCCTTTGTTCACCAAGCTGTAGGTCGCCACAGCACCTCCGGCAGTTACACCGACAGCACCCAGCACCGCACCCACCAGCATTGATTTATTCACGTGAACCTCCTGATCGTACCAGCGGGCATGAACCCGCGCTTCTCCCAGCCTTGGAGCAAAAAAAAAGGCGCGAGTTCAACACTCGCGCCTTTTCACCGCCAGGCGGCGCAGCGAAGAACTTACGGACGATCGTCCACACCCTCGGCCTTGACCGGCGGAATGAGATCTTCGCTGCTCAGGTTCAGCCAGATCAGTACCACGTTGGCGATATAGATCGACGAGTAAGTACCGGCCATGACACCAATGAACAGTGCCAGTGAGAACCCGAACAGGTTGTCACCCCCGAAGAACAGCAACGAGGCGATGGCCAATAGGGTCGAAACCGAAGTGGCGACGGTACGCAGCAGGGTCTGGGTGGTGGAAATGTTGATGTTCTCGATCAACGAGGCCTTGCGCATCACGCGGAAGTTCTCGCGCACCCGGTCGAACACGACAATGGTGTCGTTCAGCGAGTAACCGATGATCGCCAGTACCGCCGCCAGCACCGTCAGGTCAAAGGTGATCTGGAAGAACGACAGGATACCCAGCGTTACCACCACGTCGTGGATCAGCGAAACGATCGCCCCCACGGCGAACTTCCACTGGAAGCGGAACGCCAGGTAGATGAGGATGCCGCCCAGGGCCAGAAGCATGCCCAAGCCGCCCTGGTCACGCAGCTCTTCACCCACTTGCGGGCCGACGAACTCGACACGCTTGACCTTGGCCGGGTTGTCGCCGCCAACCTTTTGCAAGGCTTCGGCCACCTTGTTACCCAGCATCGGGTCGTCGCCCGGCATGCGTACCAACAGGTCGGTGGTAGCACCGAAGCTCTGAACCACGGCTTCGTGGAAGCCGGAATTGACCAGCTCGGCACGCACAGCCTTGACGTCGGCCGGGCGTTCGTAGGTCAACTCGATCAGCGTGCCCCCGGTGAAGTCCAGCCCGAGGTTCAGGCCCTTTTGCCACCAACTGAACAGCGCCAGCACGGTGAGGAGCACGGTGACGGCGAACGCGACTTTGCGCACACCCATGAAATTGATGGTTTTCATCGCAGCTCCCTCAAACCCACAGCTTCTTGATGTCACGCCCGCCACAGGTCAGGTTGACCAATGCACGGGTCACCATGATGGCAGTGAACATCGAGGTGAAAATCCCGAGGGACATGGTGACAGCAAAGCCTTTGACCGGGCCGGTACCCATGGCGAACAGGATGCCGCCGACCAACAGAGTGGTCAGGTTGGCGTCGACGATTGCCGAGTAGGCGCGATTGAAGCCTTCGTGAATGGCGCGCTGCACCGACATGCCAGCAGCGATCTCTTCGCGAATACGCGAGAAGATCAGCACGTTGGCGTCCACCGCCATACCCATGGTCAATACGATGCCAGCGATGCCCGGCAGGGTCAGGGTCGCCCCCAGCAGCGACATCAACGCCAGCAGCAGCACCATGTTGCCCGCCAGGGCGATGGTGGCCAGCACGCCGAAGGCGCGGTAGATGGCAATGATGAACAGAGAGACAAACAACATGCCCCACAGCGAGGCGTCGATACCCTTGGTGATGTTGTCGGCACCCAGGCTTGGGCCAATGGTACGCTCTTCAGCGAAGTACATCGGGGCGGCCAGGCCACCGGCACGCAGCAGCAGTGCCAGCTCCGACGATTCGCCCTGACCGTTCAGGCCGGTGATGCGGAACTGGCTGCCCAGTGGCGACTGGATGGTCGCCAGGCTGATGATTTTCTTCTCTTCCACAAAACTTTGTACGGCAACGTCCTTCTCGACGCCACCGACAGTCTGCTTGACGTAGCGGGTCACCGGCTTCTGCTCGATGAAGATCACCGCCATGCTACGGCCGACGTTGCTACGGGTAGCACGACTCATCAGCTCGCCACCGTGACCATCCAGGCGGATGTTCACCTGCGGGCTACCATGCTCGTCAAAACTGGCCTGGGCGTCGGTAACCTGGTCACCGGTGATGATCAGGCCACGCTCGACGGCAGCGGAGCGGCCGCCTTCACGGAACTCGAACACCTCGGTGGTGGCCTTGGACGCGCCCGGCTCGGCACCGAAGCGGAACTCAAGGTTGGCCGTTTTACCAAGGATACGCTTGGCTTCGGCAGTGTCCTGCACACCTGGCAGTTCGACCACGATACGGTTGGCGCCCTGGCGCTGTACCAGCGGCTCGGCCACACCCAGTTCGTTCACGCGGTTGCGCACGGTGGTGAGGTTCTGCTTGATCGAGTATTCGCGGATCTCGGCGACTTTCGCCTGGGTCAGCGCCAGACGCAGCACCGCAAGCTCGTTGCGCTCGGTGGTGGTCAGGTCGAAATCATTGAAATTCTTGCGGATCAGGGCACGTGCCTGTTCGCGGGCAGTATCGTCAGCGAAGCCCAGCATGATGCCGCCATCCTGCTGAGGCAGGCTGCGGTAGCGGATGCGCTCTTTGCGCAGCAAGGTCTTGACCTCGCCTTCGTAGACTTTCATGCGGGCAGTCATGGCCTTGTCCATGTCCACTTCCAGCAGGAAGTGCACACCACCGGACAGGTCCAGGCCCAGCTTCATCGGGCTTGCGCCCAGGTTGCGCAGCCATTGCGGGGTAGTCTGAGCCAGGTTCAGGGCCACGACGTAATCATCGCCCAGTGCCTTGCGCACTACATCCTTGGCTGGCAGCTGGTCTTCCTGATTGGTCAGGCGGATCAGCCCGCTACCCTTTTCACCCAGACTTGCGCCCTTTACAGCGATCTTGGCATCGACCAGCGCCTTGCTGACGCGATCGAGGTCGGCCTGATTCACCTGCAGCGCCGAACTGGCACCGCTGATCTGTACCGCCGGGTCATCCGGGTAGAGGTTGGGAGCGGAATAAATGAAACCGACCACCAGTACCAGCACGATCAGTGCATATTTCCACAGAGGATATTTGTTCAGCATCACGCCGCCCGTTCAAGACGCGGGGCGCGTTGCGCGCCCCGACTGGAAAATAAAACCGGTAACTCAGATAGCCTTGAGCGTACCTTTTGGCAGGGTCGCAGCAATGGCACCCTTCTGGAACTTCAGTTCGACAGTGTCGGATACTTCCAGCACCACGAAATCATCGGAAACCTTGACGATCTTGCCGGCGATGCCGCCGTTGGTGACAACTTCGTCACCTTTCTGCAAGTTGCTCAGCAGGTTCTTCTGCTCTTTCGCGCGTTTGGCCTGCGGGCGCCAGATCATCAGGTAGAAGATGACCAGGAAACCGACCAGGAAAATCCACTCGAAGCCGGTACCGGCTGGGCCAGCGGCAGGTGCTGCAGCGTCCGCGTATGCGGCGGGGATGAAGAAGCTCATTGGGCACTCCTAATGTAATTTTCTAATAATGGATGCGGACAGTCAGTCCAAGGGCGGTACAGGAAGCCCGCGCTTGGCGTAGAAGGCGTCGACAAAGGCGGCCAATTTACCCTGTTGAATAGCCTCGCGTAAACCGGCCATCAAGCGCTGATAATGGCGCAAGTTGTGGATGGTATTCAGCATGCTGCTCAGCATTTCGCCGCATTTGTCCAGATGATGGAGATAGGCGCGCGAGAAGTTGGTGCAGGTATAGCAGTCACAGGTCGGGTCCAGCGGCGATTCATCGTGACGATGGAACGCGTTGCGGATCTTGATCACCCCTGTATCGACGAACAGATGACCGTTGCGCGCGTTACGCGTCGGCATCACGCAGTCGAACATGTCGACGCCGCGGCGCACACCCTCAACGAGATCTTCCGGTTTGCCTACCCCCATAAGGTAACGAGGTTTGTCAGCAGGCATCTGGCCCGGCAGGTAATCCAGCACCTTGATCATTTCGTGCTTGGGCTCGCCCACCGACAGGCCGCCGATGGCCAGGCCATCGAAACCGATATTCTCCAGGCCTTCCAGCGAGCGCATGCGCAGGTCCTGGTACATGCCACCCTGGACAATGCCGAACAGCGCGGCGGTGTTGTCGGCGTGGGCGTTCTTCGAGCGCTGGGCCCAGCGCAGCGACAGCTCCATGGAAGTGCGTGCCACATCGTGCTCGGCCGGGTACGGGGTGCACTCGTCGAAGATCATTACCACGTCCGAGCCCAGGTCACGCTGCACCTGCATCGACTCTTCCGGGCCCATGAACACCTTCGAGCCATCGACTGGCGAGGCGAAGGTCACGCCCTCTTCCTTGATCTTGCGCATGGCACCCAGGCTGAACACCTGGAAACCACCGGAGTCGGTGAGGATCGGGCCTTTCCACTGCATGAAATCGTGCAGACCGTTGTGCTTCTTGATCACCTCGGTGCCCGGACGCAGCCACAGGTGGAAGGTGTTGCCAAGGATCATCTCGGCGCCGATGGCCTCGATATCGCGTGGCAGCATGCCCTTGACCGTGCCATAGGTACCCACCGGCATGAATGCCGGGGTTTCCACGGTGCCACGTGGGAAGGTGATGCGACCACGACGGGCCTTGCCGTCGGTGGCCAGCAGTTCGAAGGACATTCGACAGGTGCGACTCATGCTTGATCCTCGGGCCCGCGTGGCGCCGGATTGCGGGTGATGAACATGGCATCACCGTAACTGAAGAAGCGGTACCCGTGCTCGACCGCCGCTGCATAGGCAGCCATGGTCTCGGGGTAGCCGGCGAAAGCCGAGACCAGCATCAGCAGCGTGGACTCCGGCAGATGGAAGTTGGTGACCAGGGCATCGACCACATGGAACGGGCGGCCCGGGTAGATGAAGATGTCGGTGTCGCCACTGAAGGCCTTGAGCACGCCATCACGCGCGGCGCTTTCCAGCGAACGCACACTGGTGGTGCCAACCGCGATCACCCGACCACCACGGGCCCGGCAGGCCTCGATGGCATCGACCACGTCCTGGCCCACTTCGAGCCACTCTTTATGCATGTGGTGGTCTTCGATCTTGTCGACCCGCACCGGCTGGAAGGTGCCGGCGCCCACATGCAGGGTGACGAAGGCGCGTTCGACACCCTTGGCTGCGATCTTTTCCAGCAGCGCCTCGTCAAAGTGCAGGCCCGCAGTAGGCGCGGCGACCGCACCGGCGCGCTGGGCGTACACGGTCTGGTAGCGCTCACGGTCGGCGCCCTCGTCCGGGCGGTCGATATAGGGCGGCAACGGCATATGGCCGACACGGTCGAGCAACGGCAGCACCTCTTCGGTGAAGCGAAGCTCGAACAGCGTGTCATGACGCGCGACCATTTCGGCCTCGCCACCGCCATCGATGAGGATGACCGCGCCTACCTTGGGCGCCTTGCTGGCGCGCACATGGGCCAGCACCCGGTGGCTGTCGAGCACGCGTTCGACCAGTACCTCCAGCTTGCCGCCGGAGGCTTTCTGGCCAAACAACCGCGCCGGGATCACCCGGGTGTTGTTGAACACCATCAAGTCGCCGGGGCGCAGATAGTCGAGCAAGTCGGGGAATTGCCGGTGCGCCAGCGCGCCGGTAGGCCCATCGAGCACCAGCAGACGGCTGCCATGGCGCTCGGCCAACGGGTGGCGGGCGATCAGGGAATCAGGGAGTTCGAAGGAAAAATCGGCGACGCGCATGATGATGTTCGGTTCGGCAGGGCCGGGAAGTTTAGCCCAATGTGTGAAAATTGACCATGAAAGCCGATTGACCGACCAGCGGCACCTCTTTATACTGCGCGCCACGCCCTGATGGCGGAATTGGTAGACGCGGCGGATTCAAAATCCGTTTTCGAAAGGAGTGGGAGTTCGAGTCTCCCTCGGGGCACCAAATCCGGAAAAAACCGACCTTACGGTCGGTTTTTTTGTGCCTGCGATTCACGCCCGTCATTGACGCCGCCCCCCTGACTCCCACGCCTCCCCCCATACCTGCATTCTATTGGCCGCGCCTTGCACTAGCACTTAAGCTGTCATTCGTCAGATATATTCCGAAAGTATTGTTAGAGTAATGGCACTTCGCCATAGTGGCGCCCCCCCTTTCTCCACGCAATGTGTGTCCCATGAAAACAATCGCGCCCTGCATGGCGGCAATGATGCTGCTCAGTGGGTGCAATGGAGTGCCAACGTCGTACGTTTCAGATCCCGTCTACAGCCAGGCGTTCGTGGTTACCTCAGGTGCCCCGCTGCCCATGTTGCTGATGGCCAGCGCCATCCAGTGGAACGAGGATTACGCTGTAACCGCCAAACACACCCCCTTCCTGCGCAACGTGGTCCACGAGGGCCTCGGTGACGTAGTGTTCTTCAAGCACAAAGCCAGCAGCGTGCCGCACTGGCGCCAGTACGTGCCTGGGGAAGCCGTGACGGCGGTGGGCTTCAACAGTTTCATGATGCCGATGCAGGGCAAGGGCCATGCCCTGTCGTCGCTGGTACGGCTTGAAGGTACGCCTGGCAGTGTCTTCTACTCAGTACATGACGGCCCGATCACCAAGGGCATGTCGGGTGGGCCTGTGTTTGCCGATGACGGCAAGGTGGTAGGCATCAACGTCGCCATCATTCCCACCAGCGAGATCGACGCCGGCAAGCGCCCGGACCTGGCCGGTAAGGATCGCATCAGCGTATTCATGTCATTCAACGAGATCGACAAGGAATGGCGGCGCTATCAGTACCTGTTGGCGCACAAGGCCAAGCCGAGGGCGCCGGCTGCGGTCAAAGGCTACGTGGCGGTGGCCGCCAAGCCGTGAATCGGGACGCGGTGTTGGATGGAAAGCGGCCTATGATGTGAGGCTGATGGCCTCTTCGCGGGTAAACCCGCTCCCACAGGGCCTGCACAGGATTTGAGCCTTGTGCAGTACCTGAGGGAGCGGGTTTACCCGCGGAGAGGCCCTGCCAACCAACGCGAGAAGGACCTGCCATGCACCTGACCCACCGCCCCATCCGGCCAGAAGACATCCCCGTTATCTGCAGCTTCCCGCAGAGCCCGGACGAACTGTTCTACATGTTCCCCAAAGCCACCTACCCCCTCACCCCCAACCAGCTGAGCGACGCCATAGCCCAACGCAGCGGCTCCACGGTAGTGGAAGGTAACGGCGCTGTCCTGGCCTTCGCCAATTTCTACAAAGCCGAACATGGCGGCCTATGTGCCCTGGGCAACGTAGTGGTGGCCCCCAGCGCCCGCGGCCTTGGTGTAGCGCGTTATCTGGTAACGGCCATGATCGACCTCGCCCGCCAGCAGTACAGCGCCCGGGAGGTTTGGGTGTCATGCTTCAATCACAACACCGCCGGCCTGCTGCTTTATCCACAGCTGGGCTTCACACCGTTCGGCATAGAGGAGCGGCAGGCGTGGGACGGCACGCGGGTAGCGTTGGTGCAGATGAAGCAAATACTGGCTTAACCGAGCTGGATCAGCGGGTCATTACATGCGGCTGAACGAGAAGGTCCACCCCCAGAGCACGAATGACCCTCAATACAGTGTCAAAACGAGGCTTCGCGCCAGGGCTCAGCGCCTTGTACAGGCTTTCTCTACCCAGCCCACTCTCCGTAGCAATATGTGTCATGCCCCGTGCACGAGCGATATGGCCAAGTGCTCGAATGATTTCCTCGGTATCGCCATCTGATAGCACCTGGCTAAGGTATTCACTGATTGCCTCATCGCTGCTCAACAAGGCTGCCATATCAAACGGGATCAATTTTTCGCTCATTTCATCTCCTTCAGCAGCTTTCTGGCTTTGAGGATGTCGGCGGCCTGGGTGGACTTGTCGCCGCCGACCAGCAGTAAAACCAACCTCTGCCCCTTTTGCGTGAAATAGACGCGATAACCGGCAGCTATGTCGATGCGAAGCTCACCAATACCGCCTCCAAGCCACTTGAAGTCACCAAGATTGCCCGCCGCTGCTCGCTCCAGCCTACGACCTATCGCCAGCCTGGCCCTCAAATCTCTCAAGCTCGATAGCCAAGCGGCAAAGCTTTCCGTCTGTTCAACGAGAAACATCAAGAGGTCACCCAATCGTATCCTTATGGATACACCCATTCAAGGATTGAAGCGGCCCAATCTGTCGTTTTTGAGCTGAATCAGGAATTCAGGCACATCTGATAGGCTGGTCGGATTTTCCCCTTCGTTTCAACTACAAAATCCCTTGCAACATTCAACCCTCGAACCTTCGACGAGCCTCGGCGTCCCATCCTGCATCCCCCGCGTTTCGAGGTGCCCCCGCGTGAAAGACGTCATCGCCCGCAAGTACCGCCTGGTGGTGAAGACCATCGGCTATATCGGCTGGTCGCTGTTCTGGCTGCTGATCTGGGATGTGCTGGTCACCATCGATTTCATGCTGTTCTTGAACAGCAAGTTCACCCTGCCACTGATCCCGCTGACCTTGCTGGGCTCAGCCCTGGTGGTGCTGGTGAGTTTTCGCAACAGCAGCGCCTACAACCGCTGGTGGGAGGCTCGCACCCTGTGGGGGGCGCTGGTGAACAGTTCGCGCAGCTTCGCCCGGCAGACGCTGACGCTGATCGATGACCCGGATGACGGCCTGAACCCGGTCAAGGCCACCCTGCTGCGCCGGCATATCGCCTATGTGAACTGCCTGGCGGCGCACTTGAAAGGCGAAAGCTGCCCGGAGGAACTGATGGCCTTCATCCCCCCGGCGGAGTTCGAACGGCGCAACCGCTCGAACAATTTCGCCAATGACATCCTCAGTGGCTCTGCGGCCTTGCTCGCGCGGGAGTACCAGGCCGGGCGGCTGGACAGCATTCGCCTGGCGCGACTGGAGTCGACGCTGGTAGACCTGTCTAACGCCCAGGGTGGCATGGAGCGGATTGCCAATACGCCGCTGCCCTACCCCTATGTGTATTTCCCACGGCTGTTCATCACGCTGTTCTGCCTGATCGTGCCGGTGGGGCTAGTGGAGTCGCTGGGCTGGTTCACGCCGCTGGCGTCGACGGTGGTAGGGTTCATGTTGCTGGCTATCGAGCGCATCGGCACGGATTTGCAGAGCCCGTTCAGGTTCAGCGAGCATCAGATCCAGATGGATACCATCTGCGAGACGATCGAGCGCAACCTGGAGTCGATGCAGCGGGAGGCGCAGTGTGCCGAGGCCGTAAGCGTCTGAGAGATTTTTGGGGATGCCTTGCAACCCCGCCTACCCATCAGGCCCGTACATAACGCTGACGCAATACATCACTCAACAGATCCACGAACAACACCAACACCAACATACCGATGATCACCGTGCTGGCCTGGGCCTCCTGGAACAGGCTCAAGGTGGTGTACAGCATCTGCCCCAACCCACCCGCCCCGACGAACCCGAGCACGCTGGCCATGCGGATGTTGTTCTCCCAGCGGTACAAGCTGTAGGCCAGTAACTGCGGCCACAGGTTGGGCAGGGTGCCAAAGCAGAACGCCGCCACCTGGCTGCCCCCCTGCAAACGGATCGCCGCCGCCGGCTCGGGCGGGGCGTTCTCAAGCGCCTCGGCAAACAGCCGCCCCAGCACGCCAGCGGTGTGCAACGCCAAAGCCAGGGTACCGGCATTCGGCCCGAGCCCGGCCGCCAGCACAGTCAGCGCTGCCCACACCAGTTCAGGAATGGCACGCAAGGCATTCAGCAGCAGACGCGCCGCCCCTTGCAACGGCCAACCGAAGCGGCCCGCCGCCGGCAGTGCCAGCAACATTCCCAATACCATTGCCAACAAGGTGCCCATGCCAGACATGGCCAGGGTTTCCAACGCCCCGCGCCACACTGCCTTGAGGTGGCCGGTAGACAGATCCGGCTGCAAGAAGCGCCCGGCGTACTCGCCCATCTGCCCCAGCCCGCCATTGCCGACCAGTGCGTGCAAGTCCAGTTCCAGGTATGCGAACGAGGCCGCCACCGCTACCGCGAGGGAGCCCAGCAGCAGCAGGTTGATTACCCGGTTCATGCCAGCCTCCAGCGCAGCAGGCGGCTGAGCAGGTCGGCCAGGATCACCAGCAGCAGGAACGTCAACAGCATGCTTGCCACTTGCGCACCCGCAAACATGCGCATCGACAGGTCGATCTGCTGGCCAAGCCCGCCAGCACCGACGAAGCCCATCACCACCGAAGCCCGCACCGCGCACTCCCAGCGGTATACGGTGTACGACACCACTTCGCTGGCGGCATTGGGCAGGATGCCGTAGAAAAACGCCGCCAGCCGGCCACTGCCCGCCTGCAACAAGGCATGCGCCGGGCGCTGGTCGACCGACTCGAAGATTTCGGCGTAAACCTTGCCGAGCATGCCACTGTAGGTGATGGCGATAGCCAGTACGCCCGCCGTCGGCCCCAGCCCCACGGCGCGCACGAACAGCAACGCCCAGACGATCTCCGGCACGCTACGCAGGAAAATCAGCAGCCCGCGCACCGGCAGGCGCAACAGTCGCGACCACAACCCGGCCCGCCCGCCGCGTGAAGCAGCACGCAAGGACAAGGCACGGCTGGCCAGCAAGCCAGCCGGGATCGCCAACAACAACGCCAGCGCCATGCCGGCAGTCGCCACGGCGAGGGTCTGCAAGGTGGCCTCATACAATAGAGCAAGAAAATCGGCATCATGTGCCGGCGGCCAGAAGGCGCTGGTGAAGCTGGCAATCTGCTGACGGTTGTCCGCCTGCAGCAGCACCCCAGGGTTCAGTTCGCTTGACTGGATAGCCGGCCACAGTATTGCCACCGCCAACAGGGCCAGCAGCAACCGCGGCAGCAGGGCCGGGTCGCGGGCGTCGGCCTTCAGCATCGCGGAATCTGCACGGTCAGGGCCGGCCCCTGGGTGGGCGGCGGAGCCAGTTGTTCGTTGGCATATAGCGCGTCCAGCAGTTGCTCGGTGACCACTTCGGCCGGGCAGTCGAACACAACCTGCCCTTCCCGAATACCAATCACCCGCGGAAAATGCGCCAGCGCCAGCTCTACAGCGTGCAGGCTCGCCACCAACGTCACGCCAGTGGCTTGGGCATGGCGATTGAGCAAGGCGAGGCTGTGGTCAGCCAACACCGGGTCCATGGCCGATACCGGTTCGTCGGTCAGCAGCACCTGCGGCCGCTGGTACAACGCCCGAGCAATGCCCACCCGCTGCAACTGGCCACCGGACAACTGCCCACACTGCACGAACAGCTTGTCGGCCAGGCCCAGTTCGGCCAACGCCTCGCGCGCCCCCGGCACATCGCTGGGACACAGCAGGTTGAGCAAACTGCGCAGCGTACCCCACTGCCCCAGACGACCCGCCAGCACTGCGGTCACCACCCGCTGACGCGGTGGCAAAGGCGGCGACTGATGCACCAGGCCAACCCTCGCGCGCAGGCGCTGGCGTGCCCTTGCCGACAGTGCCCAAGGCTGCTCGCCAAGCAACTCAAGGCGCCCACTGCTGGGCTGAACGGCCGTGGCCATCAGGTGCAGCAAGCTGGACTTGCCCGCTCCCGACGGCCCGATGATGGCCACACGCTCGCCCTGCGCGATACGCAGGCTCACCGCATCAAGCGCGCGTACCTGGCCATGGCGCAGGCTGGCACCGTGCAGATGGATTGCCACATTCGAAGCTGTCACTTGAGCAGGCCGGCCTCGCGTGCAGCTTGTTCGGTGCCCTTGTAGTTCTCAGGCTTGGTCTCGATGAAACGGCTGGCGGCCTGCAGGTCAAGGATGGCCTTGTGCTCCGGATTGGTCGGGTCAAGGTCCAGGAAGGCTTTCTTGATTTTCTGTTTCAACGCCGGGTCCATGTTGCCGCGCACGGTCCAGTTGTAGTCGAAGTAGGTCGGGGTGGTGGCGAACACCTTCACCTTGGTGGTATCGACCTTGCCGGCATCCACCAGCTTCTGCCACACGCTGGCGTTCAGCACGCCACCCTCGACCTTGCCAGCCTGCACCCAGGCCACGGTGGCATCGTGGGCGCCGGAATAGGCCACGCGACTGAAGTAATCTTCAGGCTTGATATTGTCCTGCTTGAGCATGAAGTAACGCGGCATCAGGCTGCCCGAAGTAGACGAAATGGAACCGAAGGCAAACGACTTGCCCTTCAGATCGCTCAGGCTTTTCACGTCGGGGTTGGCGGTGATGAACTTGGACGTGAACTGTGCGTCCTGCTCACGCTGTACCAGTGGCGTGGCGGTCGGGTCCTTCAGGTGCACCTGAACGAACGTGAAGCCCCCCAGCCAGGCCAGGTCGAGGCGGTCTGCGGCCAGCGACTCGACCACCGCCGGGTAGTCGGCCACGGGTACGAACTTCACCTCCATGCCCAGTTGCTTGGCCAGGTACTCACCCAAAGGCTTGAACTTGCGCTGCAGTTCGGTCGGCGCTTCGTCGGGGATGGCGCTGACCCGCAGGATTTCGGCGGCCTGAACGACAACAGCACAGCAAGACAGCACGAGGCCGGCGGCGAGCGCCAAGGGGCGTTTGAGCATGGGTGTTCTCCGGTTCAATAGCGGGGAAGTGCCGACACATTTGCCGGCACCGGGAATTATAAGAGGCAAGGGCCCAAAGGCCAGCTTTGCTACAATCGCGCAACAATTTGACCTGCAGAGGTGCATATGAGCGAGCCGATTCGCCTGACCCAGTACAGCCATGGCGCCGGCTGTGGTTGCAAGATATCCCCCAAGGTGCTGGACGTGATCCTCGCCGAAAGCGGCACCCAGGCCCTGGACCCGAAACTGTGGGTCGGCAATGCCTCACGCGACGATGCAGCAGTGTACGCGCTGGACGACGAGCGCGGCGTGGTTTCGACCACCGACTTCTTCATGCCGATCGTCGATGATCCTTACGACTTCGGCCGCATTGCCGCCACCAACGCCATCAGCGACATCTATGCCATGGGCGGCGCCCCGTTGATGGCCATCGCCATCCTTGGCTGGCCGGTCAACGTGCTGCCACCGGAAGTCGCCCGCGAAGTCATCCGCGGCGGCCGTGCGGTATGCGCCGAAGCCGGTATCCCGCTGGCCGGCGGCCACTCGATCGACGCGCCCGAGCCAATCTTTGGCCTGGCCGTCACCGGCGTGGTCAATAAACGTCATCTCAAACGCAACGACACCGCCAGCGCAGGCTGCCAGCTGTACCTGACCAAGCCCCTGGGCATCGGCATCCTCACCACTGCCGAGAAAAAGGCCAAGCTGCGCGCGCAGGACCAGGGCCTGGCCCGCGACTGGATGTGCACCCTCAACACGCCCGGCAGCCGCTTCGGCAAGCTGAACGGGGTCAAGGCCATGACCGACGTCACCGGCTTCGGCCTGCTTGGCCACCTGGTCGAGCTGGCCGAAGGCAGCGGCCTGACCGCGCATCTGGACTATGCCGCCGTGCCACGCCTGCCTAGCGTCGACCATTACCTGGCCGAGGGCTGCATCCCCGGTGGAACCCTGCGCAACTACGACAGCTACGGACACAAGATCGGCACCCTCAGCGACGACCAGAAGCATCTGCTGTGCGACCCGCAAACCAGCGGTGGCTTGCTGGTAGCTGTTGCCCCGGAGGGTGAAGCCGAGTTCCTCACCGTGGCTGCCGAACTGGGCCTGAAACTGTCCCCGATCGGCAAGCTGGTCGAGCGACAGAGCCATGCGGTCGAGGTGATCTGATGCGCCCCGACTGCACCGACTTCCGTCAGCTGTTCCTCGACGACGTGCCGATGATGGACATGCGCGCCCCCGTCGAATTCGCTAAAGGCGCCTTCCCTGGCGTGGTAAACCTGCCGCTGATGAACGACCAGGAGCGGCAGAAGGTCGGCACCTGCTACAAGCAACAGGGCCAGGCCGCCGCCATCGCCCTGGGCCACCAGTTGGTCAGTGGCGCCACCAAACAGGCCCGTCTGGAGGCCTGGGCGGCGTTTGCCAAAACCCACCCTGAGGGTTACCTGTACTGTTTCCGTGGCGGCCTGCGTTCGCAGATCGTGCAGGGCTGGCTGCGCGATGAGGCGGGTATTCAGTACCCGCGTGTCAAAGGCGGCTACAAGGCCATGCGTACCTTCCTGCTGGAGACCACCCAGCAAGCGGTGGAGCAATGTGATTTCGTACTGGTCGGTGGCCTGACCGGTACCGGCAAGACCGATGTCCTGCACCAACTGGACAACGTGCTCGACCTTGAAGGCCACGCCAACCATCGCGGCTCCAGTTTCGGCAAGCGCGCCACGGCGCAACCGGCGCAGATCGACTTTGAAAACCAGCTGGCAATCGACGTGCTGAAAAAGCGCGACCGCGGTATCGAGCAGTTCGTGCTGGAAGATGAAGGCCGCATTGTCGGCAGTTGCACGGTGCCACTGGAGTTGTACCAAGGCATGCAGCATTACCCCCTGGTGTGGCTTGAAGACAGCTTCACCAACCGCGTGGAGCGCATCCTGCGCGACTACGTGGTCAACCTGAGCGCCGAGTTCAAGGCCGTGCATGGCGAGGAAGACGGTCCCCGGTTGTTTGCCGAGCGCATGCTGCAGAGCATGGCCAATATCTACAAGCGTTTAGGTGGAGAGCGCCATCAGCGCTTGTCCGAGATGCTGCGCGAAGCCTTGCAAGAGCAGCGGCGCAGCGGCGCGGTAGACCTGCACCGGGGCTGGATCGAAGGCTTGCTGAACGAGTACTACGACCCGATGTATGCCTACCAGCGCGCAGCCAAGGCCGAGCGCATCGAGTTTGCCGGGGATGCCGTGGAAGTACGCGAGTACCTCAAGGCCCGGGCGCTGCGCCAACCGCGCAAATAGAACCAGCACCTTGCAGTCCCCTGTAGGAGCGGGTTTACCCGCGAAGACGGCAACGCGGTGCATGACACCGGCAAAGCCGGTGTTCGCGGCTAAACCCGCGCCTGCAAATGTGGGCCAATCATGCCCGAACAGGCGCTACTGCCCAGGGCTAAGCACCCGCTCCAGCTCCGCCGCGCGGGCGCGGGTCATGTCCATCATGCAGGTGCCACCTTCCAACTGCGCCAGGGTCCCGCCACTGGCCTGTACATGGAACTGGCAATTGCCATCACGGTAGGCCAGCCACTTGCGCTGCACATCCCGCAGGCTCTTCTGCTGCCCGGCATCCAGCTTGCCCATCAACTGCTTGTACACCCGGTTCAACCGCTGGTCCTGCACTTGCGTTTCGGCCCCGATGCACGCGTTCATGGCCACGGTGCTGGAGGCCTTGTCCATGCACTGCCCGTAGGCCGCCGTGTAATCGTCCGCCATCGCTACCGGTAGCACGCAGGCCAGTGCCAGGCCGGCCAGGTAATGCTTGATCATGCTAACCCTCCTTGTGGGTTTCAAAGCGTCTGCGGCTGCTCCGGGGGCATCAACACCTTGCCTGGCTCGAAGCGCAGCGATGGCATTTGCGTCGCTGCATACAACGTTACCCCCAGGGCCGCAATCAAGGCGACATCAAGCCAGTTCCAGCCTGGCACGTCATCAGCCCTTCGCGCCCTCCAGCAAAACCAGGCTTGCCCAAGGCAAAACACCACCATCGCCGCCAGCCACAGGTAGAAGCCTGCACCAAAGCCGGTAAGGTCATGAAACTCGTAGCTGCGGTTATCCGGCAAGCGGTCGATGCCAAAACTGCTGGCAGCCAGATACGCCGCGCCAAGCCCGGCCAGCAAGGCCAGCCGGCGAAACCGCCGATGGGCGAGGATGGCCAGGGCCAGCAGTGGGTTGGCGAACCATTGGTACAAGCCGAATGGCATACCCCATGGCCCGTACAGCAGCATCTGCAGGGCCGGCATGTGACGCTCGCCGCCCATCAGCGCACCATCGAAGAACAGGGCGAGCAGATACAGCAGCAGGCTGATACTCAGGTAGAAAACGGGCAAAGGGGATTCCTGAGAGAAACGGGACAGCCTACGACCTTAACCCAGGCCCTGCCCCGCTTCCAAACCCTCAATAGGTGCCGCGCAGGGTCACCATGAAGTTGCGTGGCTCACCATAGTAGTTGCCATAGGTCGAAGTACCCACGGTTTCGTAGTACTTCTTGTCGAACAGGTTGTTGCCGTTGAGCGTGACGTTCCAGTGATCATCGACACGGTATTCGACCAATGCGTTCCAGATCGCATAGCCGCTCTGGTCGAAGTCGAACGGTACGTTTCGCTCAACCAGCGCGCCGCTGCTGTCGTAGCGATTCACTGTACCGCTCATGTACGTGGCGCTTTGCACCTGCACGCCGCCGCCGACCTTGAAGTCGCTGAGGATACCCGGCAGCCGGTAGGTGCTGTACAGCTTGAACAGGTGCTTTGGCATCACCGTGCTCAGCGGTGCATCGGCGCTGCGGTTGCGGTTCAGGTTGAAGGTGTAGCCCCCCACCAGCATCCAGTCCGGCAGCAGCTCGCCAGACAGCTCCATGTCGATGCCCTTGCTCACCACCTTACCGTTGGACACATAGCAGCAGCTGCCCGAGAAGCCGGCGCTGGTGGCCAGGAAGTTCGGGTCTTGCACCGCTTCGTTTTCGCGGGTGCTGTAGTACAGCGCCACGCTGGCGTTGAGTGCGCCGTTGAACAACTCACCCTTGAGGCCGGTTTCGTAGGTTTTGCCGGTCATGGGCTCAAGCGGCGAACCGCTTTGCGCAGGGCCGCTGATTCGGCTGGACTGCGGTTTGTAGATTTCCGAATAGCTGACGTATGTCGACCATTGATCGTCAAGGTCGTAGACCAGGCCACCGAACGGGGTGACCTTGGTGCCTATACGCTGCTCCGGGCTGGAGATACTTGCTGGCGAGGTCAGGTTGTTGGTGTAGGTCTGCCAAAAGTGGAATCGCTGTGCACGCGCCCCGACAATCAGGTGCAGGGGTTCGGCCAGCTGCAAACGCAGGCTGCCGTACAGGCCGTACTGACGTTGCGAGTTGGGGCTGTAGTCGCGCTTGTAGTCACGCCCGTTGCCGGGGTCGTCGAACGCCGAGCTGTCGGGGTCGAACACGTTGGCCGGCGCGCCCGATGCGGCATAAGGCGCAGTGCCCAGCCACCGGCTGTCGATCTTCTGGTAGTCGGCACCGAAGACCACTTCATGGTCCAGACCAAAGGCCTGGAAGTGGCCAGAGACGTTACCGTCATACAGGTGCTGCTCGTTCTCCTGGCGGGTCGAGGTGCCGTACCAGGTCGCCCCGGTATTGGTCACCGGGTCTACTGCATTCAGGGTGGTCGCCGTCTTGAACAGCCCAAGGTCCCAAGTGTTGGTGTAGCTGAGGTTGAGCTTCCAGTCGTCGTTGAATCGGTGGTCCACCTTGGCGAAGTACTCGCGTGCGGTGGCGTCGAGGTAGGCCCAATTCTTGGTCAGGCCGGTATGCCGTGGCAGGTTCAGGTCAGCACCATTGCTGTAGCGCGGCACCGCGCTGTTGCTGCCGGTTTCGTGGGACTTGTTGTAGCGAGCACCGAAGGTGAGCATGGTGTCGTCCGTAACGTCCGCCTCCAGCACGCCATACACCAACGGCCGCTCGGTGGCGCGGTTGTCGGTGAAATACTGGCGATCGGTGTTGGACATCACCAGGCGACCGCGCAGGCGGCCATCCCAGCCCAGCGGGCCGGACAGGTCGAACTCCTGGCGATAGTTGTCCCAGCTACCGGCCGACAGGGTCAGCTTCAGCTGGTTAAAAGAAGTTGGCCGCTTGCGCACCATGTTGATGATGCCACCCGGGTCACCCGAGCCACCATACAACGCAGCAGTACCGCGCAGCACCTCGATGTGGTCGAACTCGGCCAGTTCGAAGATGTTCGACGAATAGAACGAACCCATGGCAGTGCCCAGCGCCTGCGGTGCAGCGCCGTCGATCTGCAGGTTCTGGATGCTGAAACCACGCGAGAGGAAGTCCTGGGTGCGGAAGGTGGTGCTCTGGGTGACGATGCCCGGCGTCACTTTCATCGCCTGGTTGATGTCGGTCAGTTGCTGGTCTTCAATCAGCTGGCGAGTCACGGTCGACACCGATTGCGGCGTCTGGCGCAGGCTGGTCGGGGTCTTGGAGCCAACGCTGATCAGGCCCGGCGCGTAGGAGCCGGTGTTCTCGGTACTCTGGCCCATGCCCTGCCCGGTTACTGTGGTCACGCCGAGTTCCATCGCGTCACTGCTCACCGCCGCTTGCGGCTCGGCCACCAGCCGGTAGCCGTTATCGCTACGCTCTACCCGGTAACCACTGCCGGCCAGCAGCACGGCAAAACCGCTGTCCACCGAATACAGGCCATGCAGGCCTTTGCTTTGCAGGCCGGCCAGTGCTTCGGGGGTGAAGGCCAGCGACACGGCGGCTTGCTGGGCATAGCTACCAAGCGCCTGGGCCAGGTTGCCGGCGGGCACTTCGAAGCTACGGCGGGCGGCCTCCTCGGCGACGGCCGGCAGGGCCGCAACGGCTAGGGCCAAACCGGCACAGGAAAGGCGCAAGGCCAGGGCTAGCGGGCTGAGGACGGGGTGGCCAGGGAATCGGCGCATGGTGGATCGGCTCCTTGTTCTTGATCGGTTGGCCTCTTGTCTGACGGGCCACTGCGCAGAAGCGGAACCACCTGGGTCAATTTTCTTGTGAGACGGGCTCGACCGTGGTCCACCAGCGGCCAACGCCGCCGATACGAATCGGCAGTGCCTCGGCCAGCAGGCGCAGGGCCCGCTCGCTGTCATCCAGAGGCAGTACCGCCGACACCTTGATCGCCCGCATTGCCTGGCGGTCGAAGCGCAGCACGCCACGGCGTTGCTCGGCCAGGGCATCGAGCACCTGGTCGAGCGGTACGCCGTCGGCCACCAACTGGTGATGCTGCCAAGCCCGATCGACCCGCGTCGGGTCGATGGCCGGCAACGGACCAAGCCCGTCACGCGCCACCCATGCCCGCTCGCCCTGGCCGACGACCAACTGATCGCCGGACACGGCACTGCGCGCCTCGACCCGGGACTCAAGCATGGTCAGTTCGCTGCGGGCACGGCCTTGGCTGACCACGAAACGCGTACCCAGGGCCTTGAAACTGCCTTCGTCGGTCTGTATCACGAATGGTCGCGTCGGGTCATGGCTGACATCCACCAGCACCTGTCCATGCAGCAGGCGGATGCGCCGCTGGCCAGTGCTGAACTCCACATCCACGGCAGAGTTGCCCGCCAAGGTCAGCTGCGAGCCATCTTCCAGGGTTTGGCTGCGCCACTCGGCCGGCGCGGTATGCAAGTCGGCCAGCCAGTCGCGCGGCGTACCACCGGAAAGGCTCAGTGCGCCCAGCAAGGAGATTGCCAGGGCCACACCGAGCAAAGTGTGCCGTGCGCCCGAGCCTGGAGTCGAAACCCGTACGCCGGCGCGCAGCCCGGCACCCACCGGGCCGCGTTGCTCGCGCAGTGCCTGCACCTGGCTGATCACCCCTTGCATGCGGCGCAAGGTGGCGCCGTGGCGTGGGTCGGCCTGCAGCCAGGCGTCGAACTCACGCGCCTCGTCGGCATCCAGCTCGCCCTCGCCCAGGCACAGGGCCCATTCGGCAGCTTCCTGTTCGATACGCGAGGGGTTCACGGTTCAGCAATGTCCAGCGTGCGGTGGCAATGGATCAGGGCCTGGGCCAGGTACTTGCGCACCATGCGTGGGGAAATCTGCAGGCGTTTGGCAATCTGCGGCTGGGTCAGGTCGTCCAGGTAGTAACCGACGAAAGCCTCGCGGGCATTCACGTGCAGGCCTTCCAGCAGGAAAGCGATCTGCTCCAGCGCTTCGAGGGTGATGAGGATGCTTTCGGGAGACTGGTGCCCCTCCAGCGCCTCGGCAGCCAAGGCAAGTTCGCTGAGATAGGCCTCTTCGATTTGCTGTCGACGCACCCGGTCGATCAACAGGCGGCGTGCAGTGGTACTGAGGTAGGCGCGTGGCTCGCGCATGCCCAGCAAGGCATCACGCGAGGCCAGGATGCGCACGAAGGTGTCCTGGGCGAGGTCGGCTGCGCTGTGCGAGCAGCGCAGCTTGCGACGTAGCCAGCTAAATAGCCAGCCATGGTGCTCACTGTAAAGCTGTTCAAGCGGGTACGGGCTCGGTGAGTCGGCTACGGGCATGGGGCACCGGGACACAAGTGAGAATTGTTCCCGAATAGTAGCTATTCGCCGTAAGCCTATGCAACAGGTGGTTCGAGCAACAAGCCGTAGATGCCAGAGTCGGACAGCTCACCTGCCACGCACCAGCGCGCTCGCAACGTGCCCTCCAGCACGAAGCCCTGGCGCTCAAGGGTGCGTGCCGAGCCTTGGTTGCGCGGATCGATTTCGCCTTCCAGGCGACGCATGTGCAGGGTGTGGGCGAGGTAGTCGATGAAGCAGGTCAGTGCTTCGTCCATGTAGCCCCTGCCCTGCATGGCGCTGGCCAGGCAGTAGCCGATTTCGCCACGGCGGGAAATATCGTCGATGTTGAACAGCTGGACCATGCCGATCAGTTCGCCGTTGTCGCGGCGGTACATGCCGAGCTTGAGCTGATCGCCATTGGCATAGGCTTCGCGGTCGGCGGCCAGGGCGCTTTCGGCCTCGGCCAGGTCCTGCCAGGGTGCATGGTGCCAATAGCGCATGACCTCGGGATCGGCCATGATCGCCAGCCACTGCGCGGCATCGGCATGGCGCATGGGGCGCAATTGCAGGCGCGGGCTGTCGAGGCAGAGGTCACTGGGGAAACTGCGGGGTGGGGTCACACCGGATCTCCTGTCCATTGCTGGGGAGATGACAGTTTAACGTCATGTGCTGGGTTCAGGCATCTCGGGGCTGCTTTGCAGCCCGTCGTCGGCAGGTTCACCACAGACCAGTAGCCTTGCACGATACCTGTAGGAGCGGCCTTGTGTCGCGAAAGGGCCGCAAAGCGGCCCCGGCATTATTTGCATCGACGCTGAAACCCCGGGGCTACTGTGCAGCCCTTTCGCGACACAAGGCCCCACATTGACCGCGTCAGGCCGATCGATACTTCACGCCACCTCAGCCCCATCATCCGGCCAATGCGGCTCGTTCGCCCCCGGCGGAGTCAACGGTGGCAGCCCATACGCCGCCCGCGCATCATCGCAGCTCGGGTTATGAACCCCACCCTCCCAGGACGCCTCGAACTCGCGGCAAGGACTGGAACGGTTGGCGTAAATGGTACAGGCCACTTCCTTTCCGATCTCGCCCTGAAGGCTGACACAGCGGCAAGGCTTGGCATCGGTGCCGATCATGGCAACGCGGGTGGGGTTGATCTGCACCACCAGGTCGTCCGGCACAAGGCCCCCGGCAGACTGGCATTCGCCCCAGAAGAAGGACACACGGAAGTACCCGCAGCAGGCGCCGCAGTCAAGGCAAGGGTTATATTCAGACATGATGTCACGGAGGGAAGGTTGTTGTTATCGGGGCTGGCCCGCGGCGCCATTTTTAATCCAAGCGGGGGCCGCTGGATAGAGGGGGAATGAAAAAAAAATCACCGCTGATCCGGCCGCTGAACAAGGACGACCAATGCCTTCGCTGGTCGCCCCCTTGCAGTTAGCAGATGGGCTGATAAGTTTCAGCATCCCAGCGTTGCAAACCAAGGCCTGCGCTCGGCTCGTAGCCACCTCCCTGCACCTTGCTGAACTGCGTCTGCACGTCGCCACAATGCACCAGACGATCGCTTTCATCGCCCTCGGTGAGCACCGTGTAGGACTCACTACGCATCGCTTGGTACTGCCTGTCGGCAGCCGCCATGACCTGGTGATAGTTCATCAACTGGCTGCTGCTCAAGGCCAAGCGTTTCTCCAGTTGCACGCCCCAGCGGGTCAGGCAAACCTCGGCAAAGTGGCGAACGACCAGCCCGGGTTCGGCCAGCACCTTGCCATCGCCTGCGCCATCAGCCGAGGCGTTGCCTACCAGCGTGGCATGACGGCCCGGTATCGGATAAACGCATATCCGCGTCCCTTTGGCGACCGAAGGGATCACGCAGGCAAAACCTTTGGAGCGCTCATCCCTCGAGTAGAAGCCTACGTATTCTTTGACGTTATCCGCCAACGTTACGCGCTCGGCTTGCACGTTACCGACCCCAGGCACCGGGTCGATGGCAAATATGTTCACCGGTATGCCCCGCAATACCGGGTCTTGCGCCATGGCATTGGCCAGCATGTGGCAACTGATCCCTCCCCTGCTCCAGCCCACCAGGTTGACCTGGGTTGGCAGGCGCGGTTTGCGGAACATGCTGATGATGCGCTCCTGCAGTTCCTGCGGGGTTGGGTGGCGATCGCCGTAGTCGTAGGTTCGCCAGAACCATGAGGCGGAGGAAGCAACATCCGGAATCGGCACGCCGGCAGCTTTCAGCCGCTCGTATTCTTGCTCACTGAGTTTGGTGCGCCGCCAGTTGCTTTCGCCCTTGATGACCTGCAGTACATGGCTGACGTTCTCCTCCCAACCGCGACCAAACAGCTGGCCGGTCCAGTTGAAGTAGCCGCCGGGTTCGACGAACAGGTTGTCATCCTGAAGGTTGCCGCTGCCTGGGCCGTCGACGGCGATCCAGTGGGCAAATTCCCGGCTCTGGTCGTTGCTGGCCAGGGTCGAGACCAGCTCGCCATTCCAGAAGTTGGGATTGGCATCGTCGAAACGGTGCGAGCCAGTGCCGCAGAAGTAGGCGGTGAAGACACTCATGGGGGATCTCTTTGGTGAGAAATGAGTGCTGAAGGTAGGCGTACGGGTAACCAGAAGGCAGGCGGAAAGCTCACCCAAGAGGCAGATGGGGCTGCTTCGCAGCCCCAATGGGCTTACTTGCGAGCCAAACCGTCAGCCCGGAACATTTGCCGGATTCCGCGGATGGCCTGGCGAATACGGTCCTGGTTCTCGATCAGAGCAAAGCGCACATGGTCGTCCCCATAGTCACCAAAACCGATCCCCGGCGACACACAAACCTTGGCCTCGGCCAGCAGCTTCTTGGAGAACTCCAGCGAACCCAGATGCGCATACTCCGGCGGGATCTTCGCCCACACGTACATCGACGCCTTGGGGTTCTCGACCATCCAGCCCAGTTCGTGCAGCCCTTTGACCAGCAGGTTGCGGCGCTGGCGATACTGCTCGGCAATGTCGCGGACGCACTGCTGGTCGCCTTCCAGCGCGGCAATGGCCGCGACCTGTAGCGGGGTGAAGGTGCCGTAGTCGTGGTAGCTCTTGATCCGCGCCAGGGCGCTGACCAGCTCAGGGTTGCCGACCATGAAGCCGATGCGCCAGCCGGCCATGTTGTAGCTCTTGGACAGGGTAAAGAACTCCACCGCAATGTCCTTGGCCCCCGGGACCTGCATGATCGACGGGGCTTTCCAGCCATCGTAGACGATGTCGGCATAGGCCAGGTCATGCACCACCAGCACGTCGTACTGCTTGGCCAGGGCCACCACTCGCTCGAAGAAGTCCAGTTCCACGCACTGGGCGGTGGGGTTGGACGGGAAGCCGAGGATCATCATCTTAGGCTTGGGGATGGACTCGCGGATGGCCCGCTCAAGCTCGTTGAAGAAGTCCACACCCGGTACCAGCGGCACCGAACGCACCTGGGCACCGGCGATCACTGCGCCGTAGATGTGGATCGGGTAGCTGGGGTTAGGCACCAGCACTGTGTCGCCCTGGTCGAGGGTGGCCAGCATCAGGTGGGCCAGGCCCTCTTTCGAGCCGATGGTAACGATGGCTTCGCTTTCCGGGTCGATGTCGACCTCGTAGCGGTCCTTGTACCAGTTGGAGATGGCCCGGCGCAGGCGCGGGATGCCGCGAGAGGTGGAGTAGCCGTGGGTGTCTTCACGCTGGGCGACCTGTACCAGCTTCTCGACGATGTGCGGCGGGGTGGCGCCATCGGGGTTGCCCATGCTCAGGTCGATGATGTCCTCGCCACGACGGCGGGCAGCCATCTTGAGCTCGGCGGTGATGTTGAAGACGTAGGGGGGGAGACGATCGATGCGCGCAAAGCGGCGCGGCGAACCTGGGTTGGCCATGGCTTCCTCTGATTACGTAAGCGCCCGGAACCGTCCGAGCGACGCTGGCCTATGTGGCGGCCTGGATCAGAAGATAGTGCCGAAACAGGATCCGTGTAAAGGATAATTTCCTGTTTTGTTAGAACTTTTCAGATCTATTGTTTGAAAATCAGAGATTTATATTTTCC
>NZ_JBICMK010000007.1:0-3616 GCF_043106315.1 Pseudomonas sp. FYR_5
AAGAGGCCAGGCCTGCCTTACTCAGCCTTGGCCGGTTCAGCCTGGTGCGACAGGCTGTAAACATAAGCCGCCAGCAAGTGCACCTTGTCGTTGCCCTGCAGCTGTTCCTGGGCCGGCATCTGCCCCTGGCGACCATAACGAATGGTCTGCTGCAACTGGGCAAAGCTCGAACCGTAGATGAACGCCTGCGGGTGGGTCAGGTTCGGCGCGCCCATGGCGGGCGTACCTTTGCCTTCCGGCCCGTGGCAGGCCACGCAGTTGGCAGCAAAGATCTTCTGCCCGTTCTCGACATCGGCTTTCGCGCCCTCAGGCAGTGTGCGGCCATCGAGTTTGCTGACCACGAATGCAGCCACATCGGCCACGCCCTGGTCACCGATCACTTCGGCCCAGGCCGGCATCACGCCATGGCGACCACCCATGATGCTGGTCTTGATGGTTTCCGGCTCGCCACCCCAGCGCCAGTCATTGTCGGTGAGGTTGGGGAAGCCGAAGGCGCCCTTGGCGTCGGAACCGTGGCACACCGAGCAGTTGGAGGCGAACAGCCGCGCGCCCATTTTCAATGCCTGTGGGTCCTTGGCCACCTCCTCGATGGGCATGGCTGCGAACTTGGCGAAAATCGGCCCGAAGCGGGCGTCGGCCTTGGCCATTTCCTTTTCCCACTCGTGCACGCCGGTCCAGCCCGGCTGGCCGTTGGAAAACTCGGTCCGCTTGTCGTTATCCAGGTATGAATAGCCCGGCAGGACGCCTTTCCAGTTGCCCAGGCCCGGGTACAGCACCAGATAGCCGAGGGCGAAGATGATGGTGCCGACGAACAGCCAGAACCACCATTGCGGCAGCGGGTTGTCGTATTCCTCGATGCCATCGAAGGCATGCCCGACGGTTTCGTCGGTAACCTCTTCGCGCTGGCCCTTGCGGGTCGACAGCAGCAGCCAGGTCAACGAGAAGATGGTGCCCAGGGTCAGGACGGTAACGTACAGACTCCAGAAGGTTGTCATTGTTGTTTGCTCCCAGAAGCTTTTGCTTGCTCGACGTGCCGAGTGGCCTCGGGGTCATCCGCGAAGGGCAGTTGGGTCGCTTCGTCGAAGTCCTTTTTACGCCGTGGGTTGAATACCCACAGTGCCAGGCCCACGAAGGCCACCATCACCACGACGGTGCCCAGGCCGCGAATCATCCCGATATCCATCAGCGTCACCGTTTGCTCTTGATGATGGTGCCAAGACCCTGCAGGTACGCGACGATGGCGTCCATTTCGGTCTTGCCCTTGACCGCGTCACGTGCGCCGGCAATGTCGGCGTCGGTGTACGGGGTGCCGAGTGTGCGCAGCACTTCCATCTTCTTCGCGGTGTCTTTGCCGTCGAGCTTGTTCTCGACCAGCCACGGGTAGGAAGGCATCTTCGATTCCGGTACCACGTTGCGCGGGTTGTACAGGTGCGCACGGTGCCAGTCGTCGGAGTAGCGGCCACCGACGCGGGCCAGGTCCGGCCCGGTACGCTTGGAGCCCCACAGGAACGGGTGGTCCCACACGCTCTCGCCGGCTACCGAGTAATGGCCGTAACGCTCGGTTTCGGCACGGAACGGGCGGATCATCTGCGAGTGGCAGCCCACGCAGCCTTCGCGGATGTAGATATCACGGCCTTCCAGCTCCAGCGCGGTGCGCGGCTTCATGCCCTCGACCGGCTTGTTGGTGACGTCCTGGAAAAACAGCGGGACGATCTGGGTCAGGCCACCGACGCTCACGGCGATGACCATGAAGAAGGCCAGCAGGCCTATGTTCTTCTCGACGGCTTCATGCTTCATCAGTGCGCTCCCACAACGACGATCTTGGCGGCCTCTTCAGCCTGTGCCGGGTTGGCGGCACGTACGGTACGGAACACGTTGTAGGCCATCAGCAGCATGCCGCTGGCGAAGAACGCACCGCCCAGGGCGCGGACGATGTAGCCGGGGTGGCTGGCCTGCAGGGCTTCGACGAAGGAGTAGGTGAGGGTGCCGTCATCGTTGATGGCGCGCCACATCAGGCCCTGGGTGATGCCGTTGACCCACATCGAGGCGATATACAGCACGGTGCCGATGGTGGCCAGCCAGAAGTGCGCATTGATCAGGCCGATGCTGTGCATCTGCTCGCGGCCGTAGAGTTTCGGGATCATGTGGTACACGGCGCCGATCGAAATCATTGCCACCCAGCCGAGGGCGCCGGCGTGGACGTGGCCGATGGTCCAGTCGGTGTAGTGCGACAGTGAGTTCACGGTCTTGATGGCCATCATCGGGCCTTCGAAGGTGGACATGCCGTAGAACGCCAGCGACACCACCAGGAAGCGCAGGATCGGGTCGGTGCGCAGTTTGTGCCAGGCGCCCGACAGGGTCATCATGCCGTTGATCATGCCGCCCCAGCTTGGCGCCAGCAGGATGATCGACATTACCATGCCCAGCGACTGCGCCCAGTCAGGCAGGGCGGTGTAGTGCAGGTGATGCGGGCCGGCCCAGATGTACAGGGTGATCAGTGCCCAGAAGTGCACGATCGACAAGCGATACGAGTAGATCGGTCGCTCGGCCTGCTTGGGCACGAAGTAGTACATCATCCCCAGGAAACCGGTGGTGAGGAAGAAGCCCACGGCGTTGTGGCCGTACCACCACTGGATCATCGCGTCGGTGGCGCCGGAGTAGGCCGAGTAGGACTTGAACAGGCTCACCGGCAGCGAGATGTGGTTGACGATGTGCAACATCGCAGTCACCACGATGAAGGCGCCGTAGAACCAGTTGCCGACATAGATGTGCTTGGTCTTGCGCTTGACGATAGTGCCGAAGAACACCAGCCCGTAGGTAACCCAGACGATGGCCAGCAGGATCGCCAGCGGCCACTCGAGCTCGGCGTATTCCTTGGTGGTGGTGTAGCCCATCGGCAGGGTGATCAGCGCGCCGACGATCACGGCTTGCCAACCCCAGAAGGTGAAGGCGGCCATGCTGTCGGAGATCAGCCGGGTCTGGCAGGTGCGCTGCACCACGTAGTAGCTGGTGCCGAACAGCGCACAGCCCCCGAAGGCGAAGATCACCAGGTTGGTGTGCAGCGGGCGCAGGCGGCCGAAGCTGGTCCAGGGAAGGTCCAGGTTCAGCTGCGGCCACACCAGCTGCGAGGCGATGAAGACGCCGAGGCCCATGCCAAGGATCCCCCAGACCACCGTCATGATGGCGAACTGGCGGACGACCTTATAGTTATAAGCAGTCGGACTGATTGCTGTGCTCATTCTAAGGTTCCACGGTTTTGATGTTCTTGTTGGTCGAAAAATCGGCGCCAGTATTGATAACCGGCAAGGTTACCGCAACGCAACTTTGGTACGCCGACCCGTGTCCAGACCCGTTCACCGATGTCCCGCAGGGATCGGGTCTGGGCGATTGTACACAAATAAATATTTGTAATGTGTACCGTTTTTCACCTTTTTCTGATCGATCGGTCAGGCTTTTTCTGGGGCGGCGACAGGCCATGCGCCGCGTCTGCTCCGGTCCTTTCGGAGCGAAGCCCACTGAGGCAACAAGCTTAGTTGTGTTCGGTGGGGGTGCAAGGGAAGGGGACTGAGGCTGGTAGTGGGGCGGGGGAGTGCAAGGCTTGAGGGTTATGTGGGGC
>NZ_JBICMK010000080.1:0-64253 GCF_043106315.1 Pseudomonas sp. FYR_5
GGCACAGCATTTCTCGCAGGCAAGTGACCTGGATCAATTGACACCCGCCATAACACGTTTCATACCACGAACCCAACGCGACTAAAGGTCGCAGTGCGAACCCATACTGCCATCAGCGGCGTATCATGGTCCGCAGAGCGCTAGCAGATTGCGCGAGACTGCGGCCCGCACGCACTGGCCGCGGCGTTTCTCCACTGCCGTGGGACTTGATGATGAGCAAGCAAATTCCGGTACATGATGTAACCCCGCCCGCCAACAAAGGGAAGGATTCCGTCGACCTCTATGCCTCCCGCGAAAAAATCTACACTCGCGCCTTCACCGGCCTGTTCCGTCGCCTGCGCATGGTCGGTGGTGCCGCACTGTTCCTGCTGTACTTCGGCACTGTGTGGCTGAACTGGGGCGGTCACCAGGCCGTGTGGTGGAACCTGCCCGAGCGCAAGTTCTACATCTTCGGCGCCACCATCTGGCCGCAAGACTTCATCCTGCTCTCGGGCATTCTCATCGTCGCCGCCTTCGGCCTGTTCTTCATCACGGTGTTCGCCGGCCGGGTGTGGTGCGGCTACACCTGCCCGCAAAGCGTGTGGACCTGGATTTTCATGTGGTGCGAAAAGGTCACCGAGGGTGACCGCAACCAGCGCATGAAGCTCGACAAAGCCCCCATGAGCGGCAACAAGTTCCTGCGCAAATTCGCCAAGCACAGCCTGTGGCTGCTGATCGGCTTTGTCACCGGCATGACCTTTGTCGGCTACTTCTCACCGATCCGTGAACTGGTGATCGAATTCTTCACGGGCCAGGCCGCTGGCTGGGCCTACTTCTGGGTCGGTTTCTTCACCCTCGCCACTTACGGCAACGCCGGCTGGCTGCGCGAACAGGTGTGCGTGTACATGTGCCCCTATGCACGCTTCCAGAGCGTGATGTTCGACAAGGACACGCTGATCGTGTCCTACGACCCACGCCGCGGCGAAACCCGCGGGCCACGAAAAAAAGACGCTGACTACAAGGCCCAAGGCTTGGGTGACTGCATCGACTGCACCATGTGCGTGCAGGTCTGCCCTACCGGCATCGATATCCGTGACGGCCTGCAGATCGAGTGCATCGGCTGCGCCGCCTGTATCGATGCCTGCGACAGCATCATGGACAAGATGAACTACCCCAAAGGGCTGATCAGCTACACCACCGAACACAACCTGTCCGGGCAGAAGACCCACATGCTGCGCCCGCGCCTGATCGGCTATGCCGTGGTACTGCTGGTGATGATGGTCGGGCTGGCGACGGCCTTCGCTACCCGTTCGCTGGTCGGCTTCGACGTCAGCAAAGACCGCGTGCTGTACCGCGAAAACGCCCAGGGGCGGATCGAGAACGTGTATAGCCTGAAGGTGATGAACAAGGACCAGCGCGATCACGTCTACGTGCTGGACGCCGCCGGCCTGCCGGACCTCAAGCTCGAAGGCCAACGCGAAATCCGCGTGGCAGCCGGTGATATCGTCAGCCTTCCCGTGCAGCTGTCGGTCGCCCCCGAGAAACTGCCATCGACCACCAACGAAATCACCTTCATCCTCAAGAGCGCCGACGACAGTGACGCCCAGGTTGAAGCCAAGAGCCGTTTCATCGGCCCACAGATCCGCTAAGAGAGATAACGCACAATGCCTGCCGCCACCGCCGCCAGCCCCTGGTACAAACACCTCTGGCCCTGGATCATCATCGGCATCCTTACCACCTCGGTGTGCCTGAGCCTGACCATGGTCAGCATCGCTGTGCACAACCCGGACAACCTGGTGAACGACAACTACTACGAGGCCGGCAAGGGCATCAACCGCTCGCTGGACCGCGAGCTGCTGGCGCAGCAGCTGGGCCTGAAAGCCAGCGTGCATCTGGACGAACTGACCGGCGAAGCAGACCTGCGCCTGACCGGTAACAGCGACCCGCAAAGCCTGGAGCTGAACCTGATTTCGCCAACCCAGCCAGAGAAGGACCGCAAGGTGCTACTGAGCCGGGTCGAAGCAGGGCGCTATGTGGGGCAGTTGGAAGACAAGGTCGACGGGCGCCGCTTTGTCGAACTGCTGGGCAGCGAAGGGGGCCAGGTGTGGCGGCTGTTCGAAGAGGAAAAAGTGGCGCATGGTGTGACCTTGCAGCTGGGTGATGAAGCACTGCAAGGCGCCGAACACCAACAGTAGCAACACCGCAAATCCCTGTGGGAGCGGGCACGCCCGCGAATGCGATAGCTCAGGCAAAGGTATTTCCAGGTCTGACGCATTCGCGGGCGCGCCCGCTCCCACAGGGTTTCCTATCTGCCTGAGCAGTGTCTGCCCTATGACCCAACCCACCCCCTGCTACCACTGCGCCCTGCCCGTCCCCACCGGCAGCCGCTTCACCGCCGTGGTCCTCGGCCAGCCCCGGCAGTTCTGCTGCCCAGGCTGTCAGGCGGTGGCCGAGTCGATCGTCGCTGGAGGCCTGGAACATTACTACCAGCACCGTAGCGACAACAGCGCCAACCCCGAAGCCCTGCCCAAGCAACTGCAGGACGAACTGGCCCTCTACGACCGCAGCGACGTGCAACAAACCTTCGTCCGCCACCAGGGCGAGCTGGCCGAAACCACCCTGCTGGTCGAAGGCATCAGTTGCGCCGCCTGCGGTTGGCTGATCGAAAAGCACTTGCGCAACCTGCCCGGTGTCGCCGAAGCGCGCCTGAATCTGTCCAATCACCGCCTGCTGCTGAACTGGGACGACAACCAGCTACCGCTGTCGCGCCTGCTCACCGAGCTACGACAGATCGGCTACGCCGCCCATCCCTATCAGCCCGACCAGGCTACCGAACAGCTGGCCCGGGAGAACCGTAGCGCCTTGCGCCGCCTGGGCGTGGCCGGGCTGCTGTGGTTCCAGGCGATGATGGCAACCATGGCCACCTGGCCGGAGTTCAACATCGACCTGTCGCCCGAACTGCACACCATTCTGCGCTGGGTGGCACTGTTCCTCACCATCCCCATCGTGTTCTACAGCTGCGCGCCGTTCTTCAAAGGCGCGGCACGCGACCTGCGCACCCGCCACCTGACCATGGACGTTTCAGTGTCGCTGGCCATTGGCCTGGCCTTCGGCGCTGGCATCTGGACGGCCATCACCGGCAGCGGCGAGCTGTATTTCGACACCGTGGGCATGTTCGCCCTGTTTCTCCTCACCGGCCGCTACCTGGAACGCCGAGCCCGAGAACGCACGGCTGCGGCCACTGCCCAGCTGGTCAACCTGCTGCCAGCCTCGTGCCTGCGCCTGGACGCCATCGGCCGCAGCGAGCGCATCCTCCTTGGCGAACTGCGCTGCGGTGACACCGTGCAAGTGCTGCCAGGTGCGGTAATCCCGGCCGACGGGCGTATCGTAGAAGGCCGCTCCAGCGTCGACGAATCACTGCTGACCGGCGAATACCTGCCACAGCCCCGCCAAGTAGGCGAACGGGTCACCGGCGGCACGTTGAACGTCGAAAGCACCCTGAACGTGGAAGTCGAAGCCCTCGGTCACGATTCACGGTTGTCGGCCATCGTCCGCCTGCTGGAGCGTGCACAGACCGAAAAACCGCGCCTGGCGGAAATTGCCGACCGTGCCTCGCAGTGGTTCCTGCTGTTTTCGCTGCTGGCCGCCGTTGCCATCGGCCTGTGGTGGTGGCACCTGGACCCGACGCGGGCGTTCTGGATCGTGCTGGCCATGCTCGTGGCCACCTGCCCTTGTGCCCTGTCTTTGGCTACGCCAACCGCACTGACCGCCGCCACCGGAACCCTGCACAAGCTCGGCCTGTTGGTGACCCGCGGTCATGTGCTGGAAGGCCTGAACCAGATCGACACGGTAATCTTCGACAAGACCGGCACACTGACCGAAGGCCGCCTGACCTTGCGCAGCATTCGCCCGCTCGGCAACCAGGCAGCCGACCGCTGCCTGGCCCTTGCCGCCGCGTTGGAAAACCGTTCCGAACACCCCATCGCCCGTGCCTTCGGCCGTACCGCCACGCCTGCCGATGATGTGCAGACCGTACCTGGCCTGGGCCTGGAAGGGCTGGTGGACGGGCAGCGCCTGCGCATTGGTCAGGCCACCTTCGTCTGCGCCTTGAGCGGCGCGCAGATCCCCGCCGTGCCGGAGCCTCGCGGCCAATGGCTGCTGCTGGGCGACCGCCAGGGGCCATTGGCCTGGTTTGGCCTGGACGACCGTCTGCGCGACGATGCCCCTGCCCTGCTCGCTGCCTGCAAGGCACGTGGCTGGCGCACGCTGCTGCTGTCGGGCGACAGCTCGCCGATGGTTGCCGAAGTGGCCGCACAACTGGGCATCGACCAGGCCATTGGCGGCCTGCGGCCAGACGACAAGCTTGACCGGCTGAAAGCCCTGCAGGCGCAGGGGCGCAAGGTGCTGATGCTTGGCGACGGTGTCAACGATGTGCCGGTGCTGGCCGCTGCCGACATCAGCATCGCCATGGGTAGCGCCACCGACCTTGCCAAGACCAGCGCCGATGCCGTACTGCTGTCCAACCGCCTGCAAGCGCTGGTGCAGGCCTTCGACCTGGCCCGTCGAACGCGGCGCAACATCCTCGAGAACCTGCTGTGGGCGACCCTGTATAATGGCCTGATGTTGCCGTTTGCCGCGCTCGGCTGGATCACGCCGGTGTGGGCCGCCATCGGCATGTCGGTCAGCTCGCTGATCGTGGTGCTCAATGCCCTGCGCCTGACCCGTATGCCAGTGGCCTTGGGCCCGCTGCCCCACGAAGCCCCTTTATCCGGGAGGAAGTCGCCATGCCCGCCCTCTATGTCATGATTCCGGCAGCCCTGCTGCTGGTCGGCGTGGCCGTGTACATCTTCTTCTGGGCGGTAGACAGCGGCCAGTACGACGACCTTGAAGGCCCCGCCCACAGCATCCTGTTCGACGATCAGGACCCGCGCCACCAGGCGGCCGTGAAGCCCGACGACGCCCCAACCGACACCGACAAGGAACCACCTCCACGTGCCTGACCTGCTTCCCCTTGGCTCGGCGCTGGTCCTTGGCCTGCTGGGTGGCGGCCACTGCCTGGGCATGTGTGGCGGCCTGATGGGGGCCCTGACCCTGGCAATACCGCCCGAACAACGTGGCAGGCGCCTGCGCCTGCTGCTGGCCTACAACCTCGGGCGCGTTCTCAGTTATGCCTGCGCCGGCCTGCTGCTGGGCCTGGCAGGCTGGGCCGTGGCCAGCAGCCCGGCAGCGCTGGCGCTGCGGGTGGCTGCGGCGCTGCTGCTGATTGCCATGGGCCTGTACCTGGCCGGCTGGTGGAGCGGGCTGACCCGCATCGAGGCGCTTGGCCGCGGGTTGTGGCGGCATATCCAGCCGCTGACGTCGCGCTTGCTGCCGGTGTCCAGCCTGCCCCGGGCATTGCTGCTGGGCGCCCTATGGGGCTGGCTGCCGTGCGGGCTGGTGTACAGCACCCTGCTGTGGGCGGCCAGCCAGGGCAATGCCGGCTACAGCGCAGCGTTGATGCTGGCGTTCGGGGTGGGCACCTGGCCAGTGTTGCTGGCAACCGGGCTGGCTGCCGAACGGGTAAACGCCCTGTTGCGACGACGCAGCGTGCGTGTGGCGGGCGGTGTGCTGGTGATGCTGTTCGGTGTCTGGACCCTGCCAGGCCCACACCAGCACTGGCTGATGGGGCATTGACGGGGCCGCTCTGCGGACCCAATGCCCTTGATACAAATCAACACAGTTTCCTACAGACGGCCATAGACTCCGGTGCACTGCTGCTCTTTCCGGGGACTACCCTCATGCTCGACGAACTACGTTGGGATACCGACCTGATCCGCCGCTACGATCTCGCCGGGCCACGCTACACCTCTTACCCAACCGCCGTGCAACTGCACAGCGAGGTGGGTTCGTTCGACCTGCTCAACGCCCTGCGCGAGAGCCGACGGGCCGTGCGCCCGCTGTCGCTGTACGTGCATGTGCCGTTCTGCGCCAACATCTGCTACTACTGCGCCTGCAACAAGGTCATCACCAAGGACCGCGCGCGCGCCGCGCCCTACCTGCAGCGCCTGGAGCAGGAAATCCAGTTGATCGCCTGCCACCTGGACCCTAAACAACGTGTGGAACAGCTGCATTTTGGCGGCGGCACACCAACCTTCCTCAGCCATGTGGAACTGCGCCAGCTGATGGCCACCCTGCGCCAGCACTTCCACCTGCTGGACGACGATTCCGGCGACTACGGCATCGAGATCGACCCCCGCGAAGCCGACTGGTCGACCATGGGCCTGCTTCGCGAATTGGGCTTCAACCGCGTCAGCCTGGGCGTGCAGGACCTCGACCCGGCCGTGCAGCGGGCGATCAACCGCCTGCAGAGCCTGGAGCAGACCCGCACCCTGATCGAGGCTGCCCGCACACTACAGTTTCGCTCGGTCAACCTCGACCTGATCTACGGCCTGCCCAAGCAAACCCCGGAAGGCTTCGCCCGCACCGTCGAAGAGGTGATCCGCCTGCAGCCCGACCGCCTGTCGGTGTTCAACTATGCCCACCTTCCAGAGCGCTTCATGCCGCAACGGCGCATCGACAGCAACGACCTGCCCAGCGCCGCCGCCAAGCTGGAGATGCTGCACGCCACCATCGACCAACTGACCGCCGCCGGTTACCGCTACATCGGCATGGACCATTTCGCCCTGCCCGACGACGAACTGGCCATTGCCCAGGAAGAAGGCACCTTGCAGCGCAACTTCCAGGGCTACACCACCCACGGGCATTGCGACCTGATTGGCCTGGGCGTGTCGGCGATCAGCCAGATCGGCGACCTGTACTGCCAGAACAGCAGTGACCTCAGCACCTATCAGGACAGCCTGTCCAACGCCCAACTGGCCACCCAGCGCGGCTTGCTGTGCAACCACGACGATCGCATACGCCGGGCGGTGATCCAGCAACTGATCTGCCATTTCGAGCTGGATTTCGAACCCATCGAACAGGCTTTCACCCTGGATTTTCGCGGTTACTTCAACGACCTCTGGCCCGAGCTGCTGACCTTGCAGCGCGACGGCCTGATCAGCCTGGACGACAAGGGCATTCGCATCCTGCCCGCCGGCCGGCTGCTGGCGCGCTCGGTATGCATGGTGTTCGACGCCTACCTGACGATGCACAACCGCCAGCGCTTCTCGCGAGTGATCTGAAAAACAAGGCGTTCACCGCATGGACAAGCTTCCTTGTCAGGCACACTATCAGCACACAAGGACTCCCGGCAGGCCAGCTGCCGGGGTTTCGCCAGCGCGCACCATCATCGCGCACACTGGCCTACACCCTGTGTCGTGAGTTACCCTTACGACTTATGTGTGCTTTCCCACAAGGATCGATTCAAATGTCCGAGCCAGTCAAACTGCGCCCACACAACCAGGCCCATTGCAAGGATTGCAGCCTGGCCCCCCTGTGCCTGCCTCTTTCGCTGAACCTGGAAGACATGGACGCACTGGATGAAATCGTCAAACGCGGGCGGCCGCTCAAGAAAGGCGAGTTTCTGTTCCGCCAGGGTGACAGTTTTGGCTCGGTCTACGCAGTACGGTCCGGGGCCCTGAAAACCTTCAGCCTCAGCGACAGCGGCGAAGAGCAGATCACGGGCTTTCACCTGCCCAGCGAGCTGGTCGGCCTGTCGGGCATGGATACCGAGGCCTACCCGGTATCGGCCCAGGCTCAGGAAACCACTTCGGTGTGTGAAATCCCCTTCGAGCGGCTGGACGAGCTGTCGGTGCAACTGCCACAGCTACGTCGCCAGCTGATGCGGGTAATGAGCCGCGAAATCCGCGACGACCAGCAAATGATGCTGCTGCTGTCGAAAAAGACCGCCGACGAGCGCATTGCCACCTTCCTGGTCAATCTGTCGGCGCGCTTCCGCGCTCGCGGCTATTCGGCCAATCAGTTCCGCCTGAGCATGTCGCGCAACGAAATCGGCAACTACCTTGGCCTGGCGGTAGAAACCGTGTCGCGGGTGTTCACCCGCTTCCAGCAGAACGGCCTGCTGCGCGCCGAGGGCAAGGAAGTGCACATCCTCGACCCGATCCAGCTGTGCGCGCTGGCCGGTGGTGCAATCGAGGCCTGAGGCCAGTCTTTAGCGGGTATACTTGGGCATTCGTTTTCCCAGGATACCCGCAACAATGCACAGCGACGCCTTCGACCTCAAAGCCCTGATCCGCCCGGTAGTGGACTTCCCCAAACCGGGTGTGATCTTCCGCGACATTACCCCGTTATTCCAGTCGCCACGCGGGCTGCGCTATGTGGCCGACCAGTTCATCGAGCGCTATGTCGAGGCGGAATTCAGCCACATCGGCGCCATGGACGCGCGGGGCTTCCTGATCGGCTCGATCATTGCCCACCAGTTGAACAAGCCGCTGATCCTGTTCCGCAAGCAGGGCAAGCTGCCGGCTGACGTGCTGAGCGAGGGTTACCAGACCGAGTACGGCGAGGCCTTCCTGGAAGTGCATGCCGACAGTCTGTGTGAAGGCGATTCGGTGTTGATCTTCGATGACCTGATTGCTACTGGCGGCACGCTGCTGGCGGCGGCCAACCTGGTACGTCGTACCGGGGCGCAGGTGTTCGAGGCGGCGGCGATCATCGACCTGCCGGAACTGGACGGCTCGCGTCGGTTGCAGGCGGCCGGGGTGCCTACCTTCTGCCTGACCGAGTTTTCCCTCAGCGAGTACTGAGTGGGCTTTTGGGGCTGCTTTGCAGCCCATTCGCGGGTAAACCCGCTCCTACAAAGGCCGCGTATGTTTTGTAGGCGCGGGTTTACCCGTGAATGGGCCGCCAAGCGGCCCCAATGAATCAGAGCGAAATGGGCCGGCGCCCTGCAAAGGCATGGGCCAAGGTACCGCCGTCCACCATCTCCAGCTCACCGCCCAGCGGCACACCATGGGCAATGCGAGACGCCACCAAGCCCTTCTCGCTCAGCAACTGGGCAATGTAATGCGCCGTCGCCTCCCCCTCCACCGTCGGGTTGGTCGCCAGGATCACCTCGGTAAAAGTGCCCTGCTCTTCGATCCGCGCCATCAGCTGCGGAATACCGATCGCCTCAGGCCCCAGGCCATCCAGCGGCGACAGGTGCCCCTTGAGCACGAAGTAACGGCCACGGTAGCCAGTCTGCTCCACCGCATACACATCGGTCGGCCCCTCGACCACGCACAGCTGTGTGTCGTCACGGCGCGGGTCGGCACACTGCGGGCACAGCTCCTGCTCGGTGAGGGTGCGACACTGGCGGCAATGCCCTACCCCTTCCATGGCCTGGGTCAAGGCCTGAGCCAGGCGCAGCCCACCGCTGCGGTCGCGCTCGAGCAGTTGCAGGGCCATGCGCTGGGCGGTTTTCTGGCCAACGCCTGGCAAGATGCGCAGGCCATCGATCAGTTGGCGGATGAGGGGGCTGAAGCTCATGGGAAAGGCCTGACAATTCAATAAGAGGCGGTTTATACCCAGCGGGGGCGGTGGCGTCAAATCAGGTCACCCCAAGTCTACGCGGCCTGCAGTTTTATGATAGAAGCAACTGCCTTGCACAAAACTGGAAAGCTAGTGTGATCACTGTGGGAGCGGGCATGCCCGCGAAGCAGGCTGCACAGTGGATGGCACGGGCTTCGCCCGTGTTCGCGGGCATGCCCGCTCCCACAGTGATCGTGCAAAATTTCAAAGTTCGAGCACAACAGTTGCACCCGACATAAAAAAGCAGACCGCAGTTGGGTGAAATCTACGCAAAAAAACGCCGCTGATATCAGCGGCGTTTTTGAGTACCTCAATGCCTTAGAACGGCATCTTGAAGCCTGGCGGCAGCTGCATGCCGGCGGTCATGCCGCCCATCTTTTCCTGGCTGCTTTGCTCAACCTTGCGCACTGCGTCGTTCAGCGCAGCGGCAATAAGGTCTTCCAGTACTTCCTTGTCGTCTTCATCAGTCGACATCAGGCTCTGGTCGATGCTGACGCGCTTGACGTCGTGACGACCGGTCATCACCACGCTCACCAGGCCGCCACCGGACTGGCCAGTGACTTCGGCGTTGGCCAGTTCTTCCTGCATCTTCTGCATTTTTTCCTGCATCTGCTGGGCCTGCTTCATCAGGCCGGCCATGCCACCTTTCATCATGGGGTATACCTCGATTGGGTCATGTGATGCGGCCCGGCACCGGGCCGGCCGCATGGTTATCCGTTACTGGCCCTGACTGGCCAGGGCTTCTACAGGCTCAATAGTATCCTGCCGCACCTTGGCGCCGAACAACTTGATCATCTGCTGGATCAACGGATCCTGCTCGATCGACGCGACGGCGTCCTGCTGGCGCTCGGCTCGCTTGCGTGCCGCCGCCTGAGCCGGGGTTTCCTGCTCTGGCAGGATCAGCTCGATGCGCAGGTTCAGCGTGCGCCCCAGGTGCTGGTTGAGCGCTTCGTTCAGGCGCCGCTGCTGGGTGGCGTTGAACAGCGCCCCCTGGCCCGGGTCCAGATGCAGCAACCAGTCGTCGCCCTCGGCGGCAATCAGCGTACAGTTTGCCGCGATGTTGCCTGTCATCCCGGACACAGGCAACTGTGGGAATAATTCCAGCCATTGCAGGGCCAGGCCGGTAGCCGGTTTGGCTGCCGGCAACGGTTCGGCAGCCGGTTTGGAGACGTCTTCCTGAACATGTTCGGCCAACTCGTCCAGGTAGCTGAAACCTGCCGGATCGATTTCGCCGCCGTAATAGTCTTCGTCCAGCGGTGGCTCATCGTCGCGGTCCATCCCCACGGCAGCGTAGGCGGACGGGTCGAAGGGCGGCTCGTCGTGCGCTGGGGTAGCCTGTGCGGGCGCCACCGGGGCAACAGGCTCGGGCGCAGGAGCCGGGGCAGGCGCAGGTTCAGCCGCTAAAGGCGCAGGTGCAACTGCAGGTTCTTCCCACGGCAGGTCGACCACTTCGGCGACAGGCTCAGGTACGGAGATGGCCTCGGCTTCGGCCTTCAGCTCAACGTCTGGCTCGGCCTCCGGCTCATGGTCAGCCGTCGCGGGGGCAGGCACCTCCAGCTGCGGCACTTGCGCTACCGGCTCCGCCGGCACGGCGGCGACAGGCGATGAAAGCGCGACCGACGCCGGGGCTGCCACCTGCGCTGCAGGATCAGCTGTGGCCTGGCTGATCCCCACTGGCTTTAGCACCGGCTTCGGCGCGTCGTCCGTGTCGGCCGGGCGGAACGCCAGCATGCGCAGCAGCACCATCTCGAAGCCGCCGCGCGGGTCCGGCGCAAGGGGCAGGTCACGGCGGCCAATCAGGCCCATCTGATAATAGAACTGCACATCCTCGGCCGGCAGCGCCGAAGCCAGTGCCAACACCCGCTCGCGATCACCCTGGCCGTTGTCTACCGCGTCGGGCAGCGCCTGGGCAATGGCTACACGGTGCAGCACATTGAGCATTTCGGCCAGAACACCCGACCAGTCCGGCCCTTGCTCGGCCAGGTTACGCACGGCCTCCAGCAAAGCCCTGGCATCGCCTTCGAGCAGTGCCTGCAAGACACCATACACCTGGCCATGGTCGAGGCTACCCAACATGGCACGCACATCGGCGGCCAGTACCTTGCCTTCACCAAAAGCAATGGCCTGATCGGTCAGGCTCATGGCATCACGCATGGAGCCATCGGCCGCACGGCCCAGCAGCCACAGGGCATCTTCCTCGAACGGCACGTTCTCGGCGGCCAGTACATGGCTGAGGTGCTCCACCACCCGCTCCGGGCTCATGTTCTTCAACGAGAACTGCAGGCAGCGCGACAGGATGGTGGCCGGCAGCTTCTGCGGGTCGGTGGTGGCGAGGATGAACTTGACGTAGGGCGGCGGCTCTTCCAGCGTCTTGAGCAAGGCGTTGAACGAGTGGGTCGAGAGCATGTGCACTTCGTCGATCAGGTAGACCTTGAAGCGCCCACGGCTGGGGGCGTACTGCACGTTATCGAGCAGTTCGCGGGTGTCCTCGACCTTGGTGCGGCTGGCGGCGTCGATCTCGATCAGGTCGACGAAGCGGCCTTCGTCGATTTCACGGCACACCGAACAGGTGCCACAGGGCGTGGAGGTGATGCCGGTTTCGCAGTTCAGGCACTTGGCGATGATACGGGCGATGGTCGTCTTGCCCACGCCGCGGGTACCGGTGAACAGGTAGGCATGGTGCAGGCGCTGGTTGTCCAAGGCATTGATCAAGGCCTTGAGCACATGGGTCTGGCCGACCATTTCGCGGAACGAGCGCGGACGCCATTTTCGTGCAAGAACCTGATAACTCATCGAAAAACCATCGTAGCCTGATCGAGCGGAAGATCGCTAATGCTAGCGGAGCGGGGGCAAAATTGCACCCTGCGCGAGTCGTCTAAGCTTGGAATGACGCATTGTCCAGGGAGGATTGCCTTTGCGAAGTCTGCTGGCCCTGTTACTGCTGTGGTCTACCCACAGCCTGGCTGACCAGCCGGTGCTACGCTTTTCCGTAGCCGAGAGCTGGAGCATGCCGCTGGTGCGCATCGAAGACGATCAGCCAGTGGAGGGATTGCTTCACGACCTGATGCAAGCCGTTGCCAGGGAGGTGGGCGTTCGCCCCGAGTTTCACGTCATGGCCCGCCTGCGTCTGGAGGAGGCGATGAGCAGCGGCGACATAGATGTCCGTTGCTACGTGAGTACCCAATGGCTCAACGACCGTCCAAGGGATTTTGTGTGGAGTATCCCGCTGATTCATCAGCGCGACGTGCTGGTTGGCCGCGCTGGCGACAGCACCCCGACACCCCCGGAGCGACTGCCACCCCAGGCGATCGGCACGGTGCTGGGCTACACCTATTCAACCCTGCAACCACTGCTGGACAACGGCCAACTGCACCGTGAGGACAGCCGCAGCCAGTTGCTGGTGCTGCAAAAGCTGCAGGCAGGCCGGTACCGCCATGCGGTGAGCAACCAGTTGTCGTTGCAGTGGTTCAACCAGGGATTGCCAGCGGAGCAGCAGCTGCAAACACTGGCGGTGCTGGACGAACAGGATTTGGGGTGCATGGTGCGCAACGATCCGGCGATACCGACACAAGGGCTGTTGCGGGCGCTGGTAAGAATGAAGCAGTCAGGGGAGATCGAGCGAATTGTGCGGCGGTATGGAGGGACGGGTGACCCGGACAGTATGTCTGTGGCCCGACCCGAAATACCCAGCAAAATGCCGGCACACAGCCAGCGCAACTAACGGCACTGCTCATTTCGCGAACGCTTGCGCACTGTGGGAGCAACTGTCTTGCTCAATTTCTAAAAGCTGGCGCTATCCCTGGACTGCTCCCAAGGGTTGGATTGGTGTCCAACTTCTTGGGGGCAGTCCATCCCTGTGGGAGCGGGCTTGCCCGCGAACACGGGCGAAGCCCGTGCCATCCACCGCGCTATATTCTTCGCGGGCACGCCCGCTCCCACAGCGTTGTGCGGCACACTCACAATCTCTATCACAAACTCAACGTCACCGGCCTTTACGTTCAAACGCCACGCTGACAGCATCCGCCTGCCCCCAGGCAATCTGCATGGCCCGCAACCCATGCTCCAACAACTGCCTGGTTTCTACGTCCTGAATACGCTCAAGCGCCCGCCGGCTATCGCTGTAGGCGAACATCAGGTAGTGGGACACATTCATCAACGCGAACTCCATCGGGACGATGCCTTCGCTGATCGCGCGGGAAAGGGATTTGCCTTGGGGAAGATCGAAGACGTGGGGCGGATCGGGGACCAGTTTTTTCATGACAGCTCCGTGTTGGCTGTGTTGTCCCCTTCTGCTTCCACGCATTAGGGTGGCAACTGTACGCGGGGTGGAAGACCAGGCACACGGTAGACCCGGCAGGTATGAATACCTCCCGCGCACAGCCGCCATAAATGACAACTGTCCCATGTGCCACCCAGGCTTCCACACCCGATCGCTGAACTGACAGCGACCGCGAAAGCCTAGTGGGCGAGGTTGACCGGGACAATCAGACGGGAGTCGACGGAACACGTAGGATAATTCGCTATGCCTGCCTGACGCGTAGGGGCTTTCCTAGACTGTTATCAGACCTATCTTAAAAGTGGGCACTCTGATCATGTGCTTACTGTAATCGGGATCCCTGTCTTCACACCAAAGCCCGTAAATACGCACTCAAGAACAACCCCACACCAAACACAAAATGCGTGGCCAGGCTCTTCAAACAGTTCCGCGCAGGTGTCGGCGTTCTGGACGCAAAGAACCCTGCCCCCATGGCCGGCTGCATGAAGCACAGCGGCGCCATGACTGTACCCACACCCACAACTACCGCAGGTAAAAGAGTAGGCGATCGCAACCAGCCCTCCCCTACGATCACAAGCAGCAGCATCGCGAAAAGCACGCCGGTGGCGCAGTGAATCACCCATCCCCACGCCAACTCGTTTCGCACCGGTTCCGCTTTGGCAATCGCTTGGTGCGAAACACGCCCGCCTAGCAAGTGCCCCGCCCAACGCCCGACCATGGCAAAGTTCAGCGTTGCCACACCCAACCGCCTCAGCAGCAGGCCCCACAGGTCCATCACTACTGTGGCACCGATGCCAATCGGCAACGCAGCTAAAAACATTGAAGTAAACGTCATTGAACAAGCCCTCGAAAGTTGACGGTCATTACCCATGCCCCGCAGCATAGAAGTTGAAGTCAACTTCAAGTCAAGGGCCCGAAATGGACATTGCCGACGTCGCCAAACGCACAGGCGTACCTGCATCGACACTCCGCTACTACGAGAAGAAAGGCTTGCTCAAGTCCCTGGCAGGGCGCGGCCAGCGACGACAGTTTGCAGCCGATGTGGCGGACAGGCTGGCGCTGATCGCCCTGGGGCAGGCTGCAGGGTTTTCGCTGGATGAAGTGGGGGCGATGCTGGTGGACCTGCAGGTCGACCGGCAGAAGCTGAATACCAAGGCAGACGAGCTTGACGCGCGGATCAGGCGCTTGCAGGCCATGAGCAAGGGGTTGCGCCATGCAGCGCAATGCCCTGAGAAAGATCATCTGGCATGCCCGAAATTTCAGCGGCTGATGAAGCTGTCGGCGGCGGGAGCACTGGGCGAAAAGCAGGAAAGAACGAAAGCGTTCGTTATAGATTGAGGTTTTCCGACCCCGAAAATGGAGGCGGCCCCACCAGCCACACCCCGGCACTCGATGTTCCCGCTATGGCTGCTCCCTTCCGGGCCTGACCAGGTTAACGGGTAATCAATGCGGGGGGACCGATGGGGCCACCACTACATGCCTCGCTGAGCAGCGAGTGGCGCCATTGTACCGGTCTTGCGAGCAGATACAACCTCCGGGGCGAGAAAAAGTCATCATTTCTCAATGACTTGTCAGAGTCGAGACGGCATGGACGGGCCTCTCGCGGGTAAACCCTCCCCACAGGCACCGCTTGAATGTCGCAAGCAGCACCGTCCCTGTGGGAGCGGGCTTGCCCGCGAAGCAGGCGCCGCGATGGATGGCACCGGCTACGCCGGTGTTCGCGGGCACGCCCGCTCCCACAGGGGCCGCGGATGCCTAGACCGCTATGCCCTGCTCAGCCAGGAAGGTAACGAAGGCATCTTCGTCCAGCACCTTCACACCCAGCTCAGCAGCCTTGGCCAGTTTGGAGCCTGCCCCAGGCCCTGCCACCACGCAGTGGGTCTTGCCAGAAACGGAACCGGCTACCTTGGCCCCCAGGCTTTCCAATTTGTCCTTGGCAATGTCCCGGCTCATACGCTCTAGCGTCCCGGTCAAGACCCAAGTCTGCCCGGCCAGCGGCAAGCCTTCGGCTACCTTCTTCTCACAGCCCCAGTGCATGCCGAACGCCAGCAGCTGTGCCTCGATGTCCCGCGCCAGCTTCTGGTTCGCTTCGTCCTTGAAGAACTCGCGCACCGCGTCAGCCTGCTTGGCCGCCAGGGCCTGCCGCAGGTCAATGCCGTCGGCGGCGATGATCTTGTCCAGGCTGTCGAGCTTGGCCACCAACTTTTCGGCACCGGTCGGGCCGACGGAGGCGATGTCGAGCTTGGCGATCATCCCGGCCAAGGTGGTGCTGGCAGCGAACTCGGCAGCCAGCTCGCCTTCGTCCTGCAACTGCATACCGCTGTCGAGCAGTTGCTGGATAACCTTCTGGTTGTGCTCGTCTTCAAAGAAGTTGTGGATCTCGTAGGCAACCTCCAGGCCGATGTCCGGCAGGTAGGTGAGCACCTGCGGCAGCGCCTGCTGCACGCGGGCCAGGCTACCCAGCGAGCGGGCCAGCACCTTGGCGGTCTCTTCGCCTACATCAGGAATGCCCAGGGCGTAGATGAAGCGCGCCAGGCTCGGGCGCTTGCTGGCTTCAATGGCATCGAGCAACTTCTTGCTGGACACCTCGGCGAAGCCTTCAAGGCCGACGATCTGCTCGAACTGCAGCTTGTACAGGTCAGCCGGTGAGCCGATCAGGCCTTCATCCACCAACTGCTCGACGCTCTTCTCGCCCAGGCCGTCGATGTCCATGGCACGGCGCGATACATAGTGAATGATCGCCTGCTTGAGCTGGGCGCCACAGGCCAGGCGACCAACACAGCGGTACACTGCGCCTTCGCTGGTGGTTGCCTTGCCTTTGCTGCGCTTTACCAGCTGGGTACGCTCGACCTGCGAACCACACACCGGGCACTCGCTTGGTACGCCTACCGGGCGGGCGTCTTGCGGACGACGCTCCAGCACCACCTGCATCACCTGCGGGATCACGTCGCCGGCCCGGCGAATGATCACCGTGTCGCCAATGCGCAGGCCAAGGCGGGCGATTTCGTCCATGTTGTGCAGGGTGGCGTTGGACACGGTCACACCGGCCACCTTGACCGGCCGCAGGCGCGCCACAGGCGTTACCGCCCCCGTACGGCCAACCTGAAACTCGACGTCCAGCACCTCGGTCAGCTCTTCCATGGCCGGGAACTTGTGGGCAATCGCCCAACGTGGCTCACGGGCGCGGAAGCCCAGCTCGCGCTGGGCGGCCAGGCTGTTGACCTTGAACACTACACCGTCGATCTCATACGGCAGGCTGTTACGGCGCTCGCCAATGTCGCGGTAGTAGGCCAGGCATTCTTCGATGCCGGCCGCATGCTTGAGCTCGCGGCTGATCGGCAGGCCCCAGACTTTGAGTTGCTCGAGGATGCCGATGTGGCTGTCGCCGATACTCTCGGACACCTGGCCGACGCCATAGCAGCAGAACTCCAGCGGGCGGCTGGCGGTAATTTTCGAATCCAGCTGGCGCAGGCTGCCAGCGGCAGCGTTGCGCGGGTTGGCGAAGGTCTTGCCACCGGCCTCGGCCTGGGCGGCATTGAGCCGGTCGAAACCGGCCTTGCTCATGTACACCTCGCCGCGCACCTCCAGCACTGCCGGCCAGCCCTTACCCTGCAACTTGAGCGGGATGTTGCGCACGGTGCGTACGTTGGCGCTGATGTCTTCGCCAGTGGTGCCGTCGCCACGGGTGGCGCCCTGCACCAACTGCCCGTCGCGGTACAGCAGGCTCACGGCCAGGCCATCGAGCTTGGGTTCGCAACTGTAGTCGACCGCGCCAGGCTGATCGAGGCCTTCTACCACGCGACGGCCGAACTCACGCAGGTCGGCTTCTTCGAAGGCGTTGCCCAGGCTGAGCATGGGCACTTCGTGGCGCACCTGGCTGAACGCCGCCAGGGCAGCTCCACCTACACGCTGGGTGGGCGAGTCAGGGGTTACCAGGTGAGGGTGTTCGGCTTCCAGCGCCTTGAGCTCGTTGAACAGGCGGTCGTATTCGGCATCGGGCACGCTGGGATCGTCGAGCACGTAGTAGCGATAGTTGTGCTGGTCGAGCTCGGCACGCAGTTCGAGGATACGGGTTTCGGCGGTCATGGGATTTGTCTTCTCTTGCAAAGCAAAAGAGCAGCTTGGGGTGTGCGTGGGGTTCCAGGTGTCTATTGACTGTGCCGGCCTCTTCGCGGGTAAACCCGCTCCTACAAGGGCACCACATACCTCCAGGGTGGTGATGTACCTGTAGGAGCGGGTTTACCCGCGAAGAGGCCGGCACAGGCAACGACGATACCCGAACCGGCCAGCACGCCCTCAGGCTGCTCTTTCGTCTGGATCTGTCAGCGCTTCTGGGTCAGCGCACGGCGCTCGAACTCGACGATACGCTGGCGATAGTGCTCGATGGTCTGGGCGGTCAGCACGCTGCGCTGGTCGTCCTTGAGCTCACCGTTCAGTTCGTGGGCCAGCTTGCGCGCCGCGGCAACCATCACGTCGAAAGCCTGTTTCGGATGACGTGGGCCCGGCAAGCCGAGGAAGAAGCTCACCGCGCGGGTGCTGAAGTGATCGATGTCGTCCAGGTCGAACACGCCAGGCTTGACTGCGTTGGCCATCGAGAACAGCACCTCGCCGTGACCGGCCATGCTCTCGTGACGGTGGAAGATGTCCATTTCGCCGAAGCGCAAGCCGCTTTCCAGGATGTTCTGCAGCAGCGCCGGGCCCTTGAAGCCTCCCTCGTCACGGGAGATCACGCTGATGACCAGCACCTCTTCAGCGGGTGGCAACTCCTTGACGCTGCTGCTGGCAGGCGCTGCGCCGCTGCCACGGTTGTTGTCGGCGGCAAAGTCGTCATCGCTGTCGGCAAACAGGTCGGGCTCACGCTGCTCGGCGCTCAGGTTCAGGTCACCCTGCTGCACATCGGCAGCCGCACTGGCACGCTTGCCGCGCTTGCTGGCCTTGACCGGCTTGGGCTCGCGCTCGCGATCACGCGCAGACGCGCTGAGCGACGGCAGGTCGCTTTCGTCCAGCTCAGGCTCCTTGTGGGTATCGAGCACTCGCGACGGGCCGAGCACCTCGGCACTGCCACCCTCTTCGTCCGGCAGGTTGGAATAACTGCGATCCAGACGGAATTTCAACTTGCCTTTGCCGCCGCGCATGCGGCGCCAGCCGTCGAAAAGTATCCCGGCAATAACAATGATGCCGATGACGATCAGCCACTCGCGCAGACCGATTTCCATGTAATCCCGTGCCTCTATAAAAATATGCTTGAAAACAAAGGGTTCAAAGCCCTTTAACACGTGGCGCCAACTCTATGTTCTGACAGGCGTTTTACCCACGCAAAAAACGAGTGACATTAAGCTAGCACGACCAAAGACAACTTTACACCGTCTGTCGCACATGGCGGGGGCATTTCGCTACAGAATGTGCCCCTATCGTCGCGCATCAAGCGTCGACCATGGCCATGGCCGCCTCCACATCAACTGCAACAAGGCGTGAACAACCCGGTTCATGCATGGTCACCCCCATCAATTGATCCGCCATCTCCATCGCAATCTTGTTATGCGTGATGTAGATGAACTGCACGCTTTCACTCATTTCCTTGACCAGACGCGCGTAGCGCCCGACGTTGGCATCGTCCAGCGGCGCATCGACCTCGTCGAGCATGCAGAACGGTGCGGGGTTCAACTTGAAGATGGCAAACACCAGCGCCAAAGCGGTCAGTGCCTTCTCGCCGCCGGACAGCAAATGGATGGTGCTGTTCTTCTTGCCCGGTGGTCGCGCCATGATCGTCACCCCTGTATCGAGTAGATCTTCGCCCGTCAGTTCCAGATAAGCGCTGCCACCACCGAAAACTTTTGGGAAAAGTGCCTGCAATCCGGCATTTATCTGATCAAAGGTATCCTTGAAGCGGTTGCGGGTTTCCTTGTCGATCTTGCGGATGACGTTTTCGAGGGTCTCCAGCGCTTCGACCAGGTCAGCGTCCTGGGCGTCCAGGTAACGTTTGCGCTCGGACTGCTGCTCGTACTCTTCAATGGCCGCCAGGTTGATCGCGCCCAGGCGCTGGATGCGCGCTTCAAGCTGCTCCAGTTCCTGTTCGGTACCCTGCTCGCTGGCCTCGGCTTCCAGGGTGGCGAGCACGCCTTGCAGGTCATAGCCGTCAGCCAGCAACTGCTCTTGCAGGGTCTTGCGCCGCACATCCAGGCCCTGGCACTCCAGGCGCAGTTGCTCCAGTTGACCGCGCAGCAACTGCGCCTGCTGTTCGGCCTGGGTGCGGCGCTTTTCGGCATCGCGCAGTTCGCGGTCGGCTTCGTCCATGTGCAGGCGAGCCAGGCGCATTTCCTCGTCGACGCTCATGCGCCGCTCCAGCAGCTCCTCCAGCTTCAGGCGTAGCTCTTCCTGCGGGGCCTCACCCTCCTCCAGGTTCAGGCTCAGTTGTTCCTGGCGCTCGGTCAGGCGTGCAGCTTGCAGCTCCAGACGCTCCAGAGCCTGGCGGGTAGAATCGTACTGGGCACGCAGCGAACCCAGGCGTACCGCCAACTGGTGAGCGTGGTCCTTGTGCTGACGGGCCTCCTGACGCACCCGGTCAAGGCTTTCGCGCAGGGTGTCGCGGCGGGCCATCAACTGTTCGCGCTGCTCGGTGTCCTGGGCCATGAGCTCCAGAGCCTCTTGCAGCAGCAGGCGGGCTTCGCCCAGTTGCTCGTGTTCCAGGGCGCGCTGCTCTTCCAGCTCGCCCAGCTCTTCATGCAGGCGGCGGCGGCGCAACTCGACCTGCTCGGCGCGCGCGCGGCTGGCCGAAAGACTGGCCTTCAGCTCGCCGTGCAGGCGGTTTTCATCCTGTGTACGGCGGCGCAACTGTTCGCGCTGCTCCTCCAGGTCCAGTTGCTGCTCACGCAGGGCCTGCAACTGTTGATCGAGCTGTTCCAGCGCCGCTTCCTGTACCAGTTGTTCCTGGCCCAGGCGTTCGATTTCCTGGCCACGCGCCAGCACGCCGCCTTCGGCCTCGCCACCCCGGCGCACCCGCAGGAAGTGCCGGCCGACCCAATAGCCATCGCGACTGACCAGGCTCTGCCCTTCGCCGAGCGACCCGCGCTGCTCCAGTGCCTGAGCCAGGTCTTCCACAGGCCTTACCTGGCCCAGCCAGGGCGCCAGGTCGATACGGCCCTCGACCTTCTCCAGCAAGCTGCCGGTCAACGTCACCCCCGCGCCGACGGCCAGCAGCAAGCGCAGCTCACCCTGTTCCAGGCCGGCAAAATCGAGGTCGTTGAAATCCTCCACCAGCACAGCCTGCAGATCGGCGCCAAGCACGGTCTCTACCGCCAGCTCCCACCCCGGCTCCACCCGCAAGCCTTCGGCCAGCCGCGGCTGTTGCTCCAACCCTTGGCCGTGCAGCCATTGCGCAGCACCTGCGCCCGGCTCCAGGGCGGCCTGCTGCAAGGCTTCAAGCGAGGCCAGGCGCCCGCCCAGGCGCTGCAGGTCGCCCTGTGCCTGCTGTTGCGCCTGGGTGGCCTGCTGCAGTTGCTCGCGTGCGTTTTCCAGGCGCTCGATCACCTGCTCTTCGCAGAGCTGCAGTTCTTCCAGCAGCATTTCGCTGCTGGCCAACTGCTCGGCCTGTTCGAGCATGGCGGCATCCTGCGGGTCGCTGCCCAGTTGCTCGCGCTCCTCGACCAACTTGCGCTGGCGCTCGGCCTGGCGCTCAAGGCTGGTTTCCAGTTGCTGCAGGCGCGCCTGCTGCACTTCGGCCTGGCGGCGCGGTTCGGCGGAACGGCTGTTGAAGCTGTCCCACTGCTCCTGCCAGCCGTGCATGCCCAGTTCGGCCTCTTCAAGCGCGGCCGCGGCTTCCTCGGCAGCCGCCAGGGTCATTTCCTGCTCGGGTTCGAGCATGGCCAGCTCTTCGCCCAGGGTCGCCAGCAAGGTACGGTCGTGGCCCAGGTGCGATTCGGTTTCCAGGCGTGTGCGCTCGGCTTCCTTGAAGTCGTCCTGCAACTGCCGCAGGCGCTGCTGGCCGTGCTGGATGCTCTGCTCGACCCGGGCGATGTCACCGGCAACCGAGTAGAAACGGCCCTGCACCTGGTTGAAACGTTCGGACAGTTCGTGATGACCATCACGCAGGCGTTCGATGCTGGCATCGGCATTGCGCTGCTCGGCCACCAGCGCCTCGTGAGAAACGCCCTGATCGCCGATCACCGATTCGCGCTGGCGTACTTGTTCGTCCAGGTCTCGCCAGCGCAAGGCAGACAGGCGCGCTTTCATCTGGCGCTCCTGAGCCTTGTATTCACGGTACTTCTCGGCGGCCTGGGCCTGGCGATGCAGACGCTCCAGCTGGCGTTCGAGCTCTTCGCGCAGGTCGGTCAGACGCGCCAGGTTTTCCTGGGTGCGGCGGATGCGGTTCTCGGTTTCACGGCGGCGTTCCTTGTATTTGGAAATGCCAGCCGCTTCCTCGATGAAGTTGCGCAGTTCCTCGGGCTTGGCCTCGATCAGCTTGGAGATCATGCCCTGCTCTATGATCGAGTAGCTGCGCGGCCCCAGCCCCGTCCCGAGGAAGATATCGGTTATGTCACGCCGGCGGCACTTGGTACCGTTGAGGTAGTAGCTGTTCTGCCCGTCGCGGGTAACCTTGCGGCGGATCGAAATCTCGGCGTAGGCGGCATACTCGCCGACCAGGGTGGTTTCGCTGTTGTCGAACACCAGCTCGATACTGGCCTGGCTGACCGGCTTGCGACCACTGGAGCCGTTGAAGATGACGTCGGTCATCGACTCGCCGCGCAGGTTCTTAGCCGAACTCTCGCCCATCACCCAACGCACCGCGTCGATGATATTGGACTTGCCGCAGCCGTTTGGACCGACCACGGCCGCCATGTTGCTGGGGAAGTTGACCGTGGTCGGGTCGACGAACGACTTGAACCCGGCCAGGCGAATGCACTTCAGGCGCATCGGTCAGCCTCTGGCCAGTGCCGCCAGCACCAGTTCGCAGCTGCGCTGGCCATAGGCGGTGAGCACCTCGCGAATGCGTGGCAGGTCACGCGAGACCACGGCTTCGAGCAGGCGGGCGAACAGGTCGAGATAGTCGCTCATGTTGGCCTGGCGCTGGTCCAGCGACAGGTAATAGGCACGGCTCATGGCCGGCTGCAGGTTTTCCACGGTTTCCTGCAGGAACGGGTTGTCGGCGAATGGATAGGCCGCACGCATGACCGCAAAACTGTCGGCGACGAAGGTCTTGATGTCGAGCTGGTCATGGGCACGCTGCAGCCGCTGCTGGATCTCCAGAAACGGGCGCAGGTCGGCTTCGGTGCGCCATTTTTGCGCAACCGCATTGCCCAGCAGGATGTAGAACTCGCCCATCAGTGAGCACAGGCTGCGAACGCTGCGCTCGTCCAGCTGCGTCACATGGGCGCCCCGGCGCGGCAGGATCGCCACCAGATGGCGGCGTTCGAGGATCAGCAATGCCTCGCGCACCGAGCCGCGGCTGACGTTGAGCGCCTGGGTAACCTTCTGCTCCTGGATACGTTCGCCTGGTGCCAGCTCGCCGCGGATGATGCGTTCGGCCAGGTAATCGGCAATCTGCTCGGAGAGGCTGTCCGGGGCCTTGAACGTCATGGTTTTCCTTCAAAATCATTGAACTGGGCACAAGGGGCGAATTGTAGCGTACTTGGGCGGTAGTCGCGCAGAGGGGCCAGGTGGTTTATTTGACCTGTCAGACAGCCACGCGCCCGGCGCGATCTATGCTTGGAATAGAGGCAGTGTGTTCGGCTGGGCATGGACATGTGCATTTTCTTGACCTTTGGGTCAGAAAAATATTGACCTGCTAGACAGGTCTTGCTTAGAGTCCGCCCAACAACAATAAAACCATTGCGAGGCCATCCCCGTGATCCAGTTTCTCGTCAACCAGGAGCTGCGTAGTGAGCACGCCCTGGACCCAAACATGACGGTGCTGCAGTACCTGCGCGAGCACCTGGGCAAAACCGGCACCAAGGAGGGCTGCGCCAGTGGAGACTGCGGTGCGTGCACCGTGGTGGTCGGCGAACTGAGCCAGGACGACCAAGGCAACGACAGCCTGCGCTACCGCAGCCTCAATTCGTGCCTGACCTTTGTGTCGTCGCTGCACGGCAAGCAACTGATCAGCGTCGAGGGTCTCAAACAACAGGGCCAACTGCACAGCGTTCAACAAGCGATGGCAGACTGCCACGGATCGCAATGCGGCTTCTGCACGCCCGGCTTCGTCATGTCACTGTTTGCCCTGCAAAAGAACAGCAGCGGCCCCGACCTGCACCAGGCCCAGGAAGCCCTGGCTGGCAACCTGTGCCGCTGCACCGGTTACCGACCGATCCTCGACGCTGCCGAGCAGAGCTGCCGCCAGCCCTGCCGCGACCAGTTCGATAGCCAGCAGGCGCAAACCATCAGCCGCCTCAAGGCCATTGCCCCGACCCAGACCGGCGAGCTGAACAGCGGCGACAAGCGCTGCCTGGTGCCGCTGACCGTCTCCGACCTGGCCGACCTGTACAGCTCGCACCCTGAAGCGCGCCTGCTCGCGGGGGGGACCGACCTGGCGCTGGAAGTCACCCAGTTCCACAAGACCCTGCCAGTGATGATCTACGTCGGCCATGTGGCGGAGCTCAAGCGCATCGAGAAAACCGCCAGCCACCTGGAAATCGGCGCCGCCACGCCGCTGACTGACTGCTACACCGCGCTGAACGAAGAGTACCCTGACTTCGGGGCACTGCTTCACCGCTTCGCCTCGCTGCAGATCCGCAACCAGGGCACCCTCGGCGGCAACATCGGCAACGCCTCGCCGATTGGCGACTCGCCACCCTTGCTGATCGCGCTGGATGCGCAGGTCGTTCTGCGCCAGGGCGAGCGTCAGCGGGTGATGCCACTGGAAGACTACTTCATCGATTACCGCATCACCGCCCGACAGGACAGCGAGTTCATCGAGAAGATCATTGTGCCGCGCGCCACCAGCGACTGGGCGTTCCGCGCCTATAAAGTGTCCAAGCGCCTGGACGATGACATCTCCGCCGTGTGCGGGGCGTTCAACCTCAGCATCGAAGACGGCGTAGTCAGCGGGGTACGCATCGCCTTCGGCGGCATGGCGGCGATCCCCAAACGCGCCCGCGCCTGTGAGGCGGCGCTACGTGGCAAGCCATGGGACCAGGCTGCCATCGAGCGCGCCTGCCAGGCAATGGCCGAGGACTTCACCCCGCTAAGCGACTTCCGCGCCAGCAAGGAATACCGCCTGCTGACCGCGCAGAACCTGCTGCGCAAGTATTTCATCGAACAGCAAACACCGCACATCGAAACCCGGGTGACCGCTTATGTCTAACCATCACGTAGCCAAAAGCCAGGCCGAGATGGCCGAACTGTTCAGCCAGGACCTGACCACCGGGGTGGGCCGCAGCGTCAAGCACGACAGCGCCGACAAGCATGTATCCGGCGAGGCGGTGTACATCGACGACCGCCTGGAATTCCCCAACCAGTTGCACGTCTATGCCCGCACCGCCGACCGCGCCCATGCGCGTATCCTGCGCATCGATACCACGCCGTGCTACGCCTTCGAGGGCGTGCGCATTGCCATCACCCACGAAGACATCCCCGGCCTGAAGGACATCGGCCCGGTGGTGGCCGGCGACCCGCTGCTGGCCATCGACAAGGTCGAGTTCTTCGGCCAGCCGGTGCTCGCTGTCGCTGCCCGCGATCTTGAAACCGCACGTAAAGCGGCCATGGCCGCCATCGTCGAGTACGAAGACCTGGAACCGGTGCTGGACGTGGTCGAGGCGCTGCGCAAGAAGCACTTCGTGCTCGATAGCCACACCCACCAGCGCGGCGATTCGGCTGCCGCCCTGGCCAGCGCCCCGCATCGCATTCAGGGCACCCTGCACATCGGCGGCCAGGAGCACTTTTACCTGGAAACGCAGATTTCTTCGGTAATGCCTACCGAAGACGGCGGCATGATCGTCTACTGCTCCACGCAGAACCCCACCGAAGTGCAGAAACTGGTCGCCGAAGTGCTCGACGTACCGATGAACAAGGTGGTGCTGGACATGCGCCGCATGGGTGGTGGTTTTGGCGGCAAGGAAACCCAGGCCGCCAGCCCGGCATGCCTGTGCGCGGTAGTTGCGCGCCTGACCGGCCAGCCAACCAAGATGCGCCTGCCGCGGGTCGAAGACATGACCATGACCGGCAAGCGCCACCCGTTCTACGTCGAGTATGACGTGGGCTTCGACGACAACGGCCGGCTGCACGGCATCAATTTCGACCTGGCCGGCAACTGCGGCTATTCGCCCGACCTGTCCGGCTCGATCGTCGACCGCGCCATGTTCCACTCCGACAACGCTTACTACCTGGGCGATGCCACCGTCCACGGCCACCGCTGCAAGACCAACACCGCCTCCAACACCGCCTACCGCGGCTTTGGCGGCCCACAGGGCATGGTCGCCATCGAGCAGGTGATGGACCATATCGCCCGTCATCTGGGCCGTGACCCGCTGGCCGTGCGCAAGGCCAACTATTACGGCAAGACCGAACGCAACGTCACCCACTACTACCAGACCGTCGAGCACAACATGCTCGAGGAGATGACCGCCGAACTGGAAGCCAGCAGCGACTACGCCGAACGCCGCGAGTCGATCCGCCGCTTCAACGCCAACAGCCCGATCCTGAAAAAAGGCCTGGCGCTGACACCTGTCAAGTTCGGCATTTCGTTCACCGCCACCTTCCTCAACCAGGCCGGTGCGCTGATCCACATCTATACAGACGGCAGCATCCACCTGAACCACGGCGGCACCGAGATGGGCCAGGGCCTGAACACCAAGGTGGCCCAGGTGGTGGCGCAGATCTTCCAGGTGGATTTCAGCCGCATTCAGATCACCGCCACCAACACCGACAAGGTGCCTAACACCTCGCCTACGGCTGCTTCCAGCGGCGCCGACCTTAACGGCAAGGCGGCGCAGAACGCGGCTGAAATCCTCAAGCGCCGCCTGACCGAGTTTGCCGCACGGCACTATCAGGTGACCGAGGAAGACGTCGAGTTCCGTAACGGCCATGTGCGCGTGCGCGACCAGATCGTCAGCTTCGAGCAACTGGTGCAGCAGGCTTACTTCGCTCAGGTGTCGCTGTCCAGCACCGGGTTCTACCGCACACCGAAGATCTTCTACGACCGCAGCCAGGCCCGCGGCCGGCCGTTCTACTACTTCGCCTTTGGCGCTGCCTGCGTGGAAGTGATCGTCGATACGCTGACCGGCGAATACAAGATGTTGCGCGCCGACATCCTGCACGACGTGGGCGATTCGCTGAACCCTGCGATCGACATCGGCCAGGTAGAGGGCGGTTTCATCCAGGGCATGGGCTGGCTGACTACCGAAGAGCTGGTGTGGAACGCCAAAGGCAAGCTGATGACCAACGGCCCGGCCAGCTACAAGATCCCGGCCGTGGCCGACATGCCACTGGACTTGCGGGTGAAGCTGGTGGAGAACCGCAAGAACCCGGAAGACACCGTATTCCACTCCAAGGCCGTGGGCGAGCCCCCGTTCATGCTCGGCATTGCTGCCTGGTGTGCAATCAAGGATGCCGTGGCCAGCCTGGCTGATTACCGCGTGCAGCCGCAGGTGGATGCACCAGCTACGCCGGAGCGGGTGCTGTGGGGCTGCGAGCAGATGCGCAAGGCAGTGGCTGAAACACAGTCGCGCGAACGGGAACTGGAAACCATCACCCCCTGACAACGCAAGGCCCTGGTAGGAGCGGGTTTACCCGCGAATGCGATATCAGCTTCATCGCTACATTCGCGGGTAAACCCGCTCCTACCAGGGTCGGCAGCATGGCTTAGAGAGGTTGCATCATGCACCAATGGATCAACGCCCTCGCCGACCACCAGTCACGTGGCGAAGCCTGCGTGCTGGTGACCATCATCGAGGAACGCGGCTCGACACCGCGCAATGCCGGCTCAAAGATGGTGGTCAGCGCCAGCGGCCTGTTCGACACCATCGGCGGCGGGCACCTCGAATACAAGGCCTTGCACATCGCCCGGCAAATGCTCGAAGAGCAGCGCACCACCCCGCACCTGGAGCGCTTCAGCCTCGGCGCCAGCCTGGGCCAGTGTTGCGGCGGCGCCACCGTGCTGCTGTTCGAGCCGATGGCCGCTGTGCAGGCACAGATCGCCGTGTTCGGCGCGGGCCATGTCGGCAGGGCTCTGGTACCCTTGCTCGCCGCGCTCCCCTGCCGGGTGCGCTGGATCGACTCGCGTGAACAGGAATTCCCCGAACTCATCCCCAAAGGGGTGACCAAGGTCGTCAGTGAGGAACCGGTCGACGAAGTCGCGGACCTGCCGCCCGGCAGCTACTGCATCGTCATGACCCACAACCACCAGCTCGATCTGGAACTGACCGCCGCCATTCTCAAGCGCAACGATTTCACCTGGTTCGGCCTGATCGGCTCGAAGACCAAACGGGTCAAGTTCGAGCACCGCCTGCGCGAGCGAGGTTTCGACGAGGCCGTCATGGCACGCATGCGCTGCCCTATGGGCCTGACCGAGGTCAAGGGCAAGCTGCCCATCGAGATCGCCGTGTCTATCGCCGGTGAAATCATTGCCACTTACAACGCCTGCTTCGGCCAGCACGACGCTGCCGCCAATGCCGGCCCCATTGCCCAATTGCTGCCGCCCTCCCGCCGCAGCCAAGCCATTTGACGAGTGTGTTATGACCGTTACCCGCAAAGCCTACCGTGCCGCCATCCTGCACAGCATTGCCGACCCGGCCGAGGTGGGCCTGGAGGCTTCCCATGAATACTACGAAGACGGCCTGCTGGTGGTCGACGATGGCCGCATCAGCGCCGTTGGGCACGCCAGTGAACTGCTGCCGACGCTGGATGCCGGCATCCCGGTCGAGCACTATCAGGACGCGCTGATCACCCCGGGCTTCATCGATACCCACATCCACTTCCCGCAGACCGGCATGATCGGTTCCTACGGCGAGCAGTTGCTGGACTGGCTCAACACCTACACCTTCCCCTGCGAAAAGCAGTTCGCCGACAAAGATCACGCCGACCAGGTGGCGAAGATCTTCCTCAAGGAACTGCTGCGTAACGGCACCACCACTGCGCTGGTATTCGGCAGCGTGCACCCGGAGTCGGTCAACGCCCTGTTCGAAGAAGCCGAGCGCCTGGACCTGCGCCTGATCGCCGGCAAAGTGATGATGGACCGCAATGCCCCAGACTACCTGACCGACACCGCCGAGTCCGGCTATGCCGAAAGCAAGGCACTGATCGAGCGCTGGCACGGCAAAGGCCGCCTGCACTATGCCGTGACCCCGCGCTTCGCCCCAACCAGTACGCCGGAACAATTGACCCTGGCCGGCCAATTGCTCAAGGAGCACCCGGGCGTGTACATGCACACGCACCTGTCGGAAAACCTCAAGGAAATCGACTGGGTCAAGTCGCTGTTCCCCGAGCAGAAGGGTTATCTGGACGTCTACGATCACTTCGAGCTGCTGGGCGAACGCTCAGTGTTTGCCCACGGCGTGCACCTGTGCGACGAAGAGTGCCAACGCCTGGCCGAAACCGGCTCGGCCGTGGCCTTCTGCCCCACCTCCAACCTGTTCCTCGGCAGCGGCCTGTTCAACCTGCCCCAGGCCGAGCGGTTCAAGGTCAACGTGGGCCTGGGCACCGACGTTGGCGCCGGCACCAGCTTCTCTCTGCTTAACACCCTGAACGAGGCATACAAGGTGATGCAGCTGCAAGGCGCGCGCCTGCACCCGTACAAATCGCTGTACCTGGCCACCCTCGGCGGCGCTCGCGCGCTACGCCTGGACGACCGTATCGGCAGCCTGCGCCCGGGCAACGATGCCGACTTCGTGGTGCTGGACTACAAGGCCACGCCACTGCTGGACTACCGCATCCAGCAGTCCAACAGCATCGAAGAAACCTTGTTCGTGCTCACCACCCTGGGCGATGACCGTACCGTGCGTGAAACCTACGCCGCCGGGCGCTGCGTGCACCAGCGCTAAGGTTCTTTCGCCAAACCCCGATACAGCGCGCCGCCGATTGCAGCCCCGATCAGCGGCGCCACCCAGAACAGCCACAGCTGCTGCAGGGCCCAGCCCCCGACGAACAAGGCCGGCCCCGTGCTACGCGCGGGGTTGACCGAGGTATTGGTGATCGGGATCGAGATCAGGTGGATCAGGGTAAGGGCCAGGCCGATGGCGATGGGTGCAAAACCGGCCGGTGCGCGGGCGTCGGTCGCCCCCATGATCACCACCAGGAACATGGCGGTCATCACCACTTCACTGATGAAGCCGGCGCCCAGCGTGTAGCCACCGGGCGAGTGGTCGGCGTAGCCGTTTGAAGCCAACCCCGAAGACAGCTCGAAACCGGCCTTGCCGCTGGCGATGAGGTAGATCACCCCGGCCGCCAGGATGGCACCGATGACCTGAGCGATCACATAAGGCAGCAGCTCTTTGGCCGGGAAGCGCCCGCCTACCACCAGCCCGAACGACACGGCAGGGTTTAGATGGCAACCAGAGATATGGCCAATCGCGAAAGCCATGGTCAGTACAGTGAGGCCGAAGGCGAAGGCGACACCGAGTACACCGATGCCGAGAGGGGAACTGGCTGCGAGTACCGCACTGCCACAGCCACCAAGGACCAGCCAGAAGGTGCCGATCAGTTCGGCCCCCATGCGTTTACCCAGGGACATGCTCATGAATCCGTTCCTCAAGAAGTTGAACGCAACGAATGCGCAAGCCCAACTGCTTGATGAAGGTTTGCTCACAAGAATTTAGCAGACCTTTGGGTTATGGCCAGTAGTGCCTGGGGGCTGCCTTGCAGCCCCTCGATCACACCGGCAAACGATCAACCCTTGATGGAAACCTTCGGCTTTTTCAACAGGTGCGAGAACACCGCATGCAAATCGTCCGAGGCGCTCTCCTCGTCCAGGTTCAGCTTGCTGTCGATGTGGTCCATGTGATGCATCATCAGGCTCACGGCCTGCTCGGCATCGCGCGCCTCGATGGCATCGATAAGCTGCATGTGCTCATCGTAAGAGCAGTGCGAGCGGTTGCCGCTTTCGTACTGGGCAATGATCAGCGAAGTCTGCGAGACCAGGCTGCGCTGGAAACTTACCAGCGGTGCATTGCCCGCCGCTTCGGCCAGCTTGAGGTGGAACTCACCGGAAAGGCGGATGCCGGCACCCCGGTCACCGCGCGAGAAGCTGTCGCGCTCCTCACGCACCATCTGCCGCAGCTCGTTGAGCTGGTCGAGGGTAGCATGCTGCACCGCCAGCTCGGTGATGGCGCGTTCGACCATGCGCCGCGAGAAGAACACCTGGCGCGCCTCTTCCACGGTCGGGCTGGCCACCACCGCGCCGCGGTTGGGCCGCAGCAACACCACGCTTTCGTGGGCCAGGCGCGACAAGGCGCGGCGGATGATGGTGCGGCTGACGCCAAAGATCTCGCCCAGCGCTTCCTCGCTCAACTTGGTGCCCGGAGCCAGACGCTGCTCGAGGATGGCCTCGAAAATATGCGCGTAGACGATGTCGTCCTGGGTACCGCTGCGGCCGGCCTTGCCGACTCGTGCAGGTTTTTTCAGAGGTTGCAGCTGTTCGTTCATGGGCTCTCGAGGCACGAAGAGAAAGTATGGCGCCATTGTACACAGGCTGAGGCGATTCCGCAGGGGGCGTTTTACCTATATAGCCGTTGTACGACGCATTGCGCATACAAAACATAAAACATTATTTGCATTATTTGTACACAAAAGCATAATCCATCGAGCAACTTCTTGACCCTTGAGTCAACAAACGGTCAGACGTCTGCCTTCCCTCGCGGAGCCGCCAAGTGCATTGCGCAGGAAACTGGCTCCATAACAACAAGAAAGACTTGAGGAGTACCCGCTGTGGAAAGCCGCAAATCCGAAGCCCCTACGCTGGATCTCGCCCCACCGCTCGAAACGAGCTGGCTGGAGCGGATTTTCAAACTCAAGCAACACGGCAGCACCGTCAGAACCGAAATGATCGCCGGGGTGACCACCTTCATCACCATGGCCTACATCATCTTCGTCAACCCCAACATCATGGCCGACGCCGGCATCGACCATGGTGCCGCTTTCGTCGCCACCTGCATCGCCGCCGCGCTGGGCTGCCTGCTGATGGGCCTGTACGCCAACTGGCCGGTAGGCCTGGCGCCAGGCATGGGGCTCAATGCCTTCTTTACCTACACCGTTGTCGGCACCATGGGCTACAACTGGGAAACGGCGCTGGGGGCGGTATTCGTCTCGGGCGTGCTGTTCATGTTCCTGACCTTGTCGAAAGTGCGCGAATGGCTGCTCAACAGCATCCCGGTCAGCCTGCGCCATGCCATGGGGGCCGGCGTCGGATTGTTTCTCGGGCTGATCGGCCTTAAGACCGCAGGCATCATCGTCGACAGCCCTGCCACCCTGATCAAGCTGGGCTCGCTGCATGAACCGGGGCCACTGCTGGCAGCCGTGTGCTTCCTGCTGATCGCCATCCTCAGCTACAAGCGGGTCTTCGGTGCGATCCTGATCAGCATCATCGGTGTCACCGTCGCAGGCTGGGGCCTGGGCCTGGTCAAGTTTGGCGGGGTGATATCGATGCCGCCGAGCCTGGCGCCCACCTGGATGGCCATGGACGTGGCTGGCGTGTTCAACGTCAGCATGATCAGCGTGGTGCTGGCGTTCCTCTTCGTGCACATGTTCGACACTGCCGGCACCCTGATGGGCGTCGCGCAACGGGCCAACCTGGTGGCGCCGGACGGGCGTATCGAGAACCTGTCGAAGGCGTTGAAGGCTGACAGTGCCTCGAGTGTGTTCGGTGCGGTGGTAGGTGTACCGCCGGTGACCAGCTATGTGGAGAGTGCCGCGGGGGTTGCCGCAGGTGGCCGAACTGGCCTGACGGCTGTGGTGGTAGGCCTGCTGTTCATCGCCGCGATGTTCTTCGCGCCGCTGGCCGGGATGATTCCTGCCTATGCGACAGCAGGTGCACTGATCTACGTTGCAATGCTGATGATGGGTAGCATGGCGCACATCCATTGGGATGAGGCCACCGACAGCATTCCGGCGATCGTCACGGTGATCATGATGCCGCTGACGTTCTCGGTCGCCGATGGTATTGCCCTGGGCTTCATCAGCTATGTGGCCTTGAAGGCGGGTACAGGCAAGTACAAGGAAATCTCTGCCAGCCTGTGGGTGCTGTGCGCGATCTTCATCGCCAAGTTCGTGTTCCTCTGATCAAGGGTGCCTGGCTTTAGATTTCCAGTGTTTTCGACCGAGCGCCGCCCCGCGGCGCATCGCGTCGCTCCTATGCTTGTTTCGGGCCATCAATGCCCGCGAGGGACGCGCGCGACCGCCTTGTTGGTACGCCGCGATATGGCGCCCTTGCTCAACATTTGAAAGGCCTTCGCGGTCGCCCGTAGGAGCGGGTTTACCCGCGAAGAGGCCGGCCCTGCTGGCCAATCTCCACCCGCCGTTCACCGTTGCTGCCGCCACCGTATTCGCGGGTAAACCCGCTCCTACAACGGACAGTTGGACACAGCCCGTCGTAGGAGCGGGCTCACCCGCGAAGAGGCCGGCCCTGCTGGCCAATCTCCACCCGCCGTTCACCGTTGCCGCCGCCACCGTATTCGCGGGTAAACCCGCTCCTACCACGGTGGTGGACAGTTGGACACAGCCCGCTGTAGGAGCGGGTTCACCCGCGAAAGGGCCGGCCCTGCCTGCCAATCTCCACCCGCCGTTCACCGTTGCTGCCGCCACCGTATTCGCGGGTAAACCCGCTCCTACCACGGTGGTGGACAGTTGGACACAGCCCGTCGTAGGAGCGGGTTCACCCGCGAAGAGGCCGGCCCTGCCTGCCAATCCCCACCCGCCGTTCACCGTTGCTGCCGCCACCGTATTCGCGGGTAAACCCGCTCCTACCACGGTGGCGGACAGTTGGACACAGCCCGCCGTAGGAGCGGGTTCACCCGCGAAGAGGCCGGCACAGGCAACGCAAAAAACAGCAGACGAAAAAAAGCCCGCCAGTGTGAGAGCGGGCCAAAGGACCTACGAAGATTCTTCTAGCGACCAACTAGCTTCCACGATAGGTCGAATAGCTGTACGGCGAAATCAGCAGCGGCACGTGGTAATGCTCCTGCGACTCGTCGATGCCAAAGCGCAGCACAACAACATCCAGAAACGCCTGGGCCGGCAGTTGCACGCCACGGGCGCGGTAGTAATCCCCAGCGCTGAACTGCAACTGGTAAACGCCAGTGCGGTAATCGTCCCCCTGCAACAGCGGCGCATCGACGCGGCCATCGCTATTGGTCAGGGCGGTGTTCACCAGCTCCAGCTGCTGGCCTTCGACGCGGTACAGCTCGACCTTGATCGAGCTACCCGGGCAGCCATGCGCGGCATCCAGTACGTGTGTGGTCAAACGTCCCATTGCGTGTCGCCTCTTGTTCAATCTGTGGGCAAAAAATACTCAGCCATCGCACCAGCTTAGCGCCTGCGGCAGGCGGGAATGACGTTATTAAGACATTCCACCCATGAATTGTACACAATTTTTTGATCTCCCCTGTCGCACCCTCCCTTTGATGCCCATAAACGACCCATCGGTCGCAAATACGCGCACCATAACGATGCCAACTTTATTAGCTGACCAATCAGGCAGGTTTCTTGCACTGTATTTCCAAGTCGCTGTCAGGCGACAAAAGGGAAGAAATGCGGAAAAACAGGCTTACAAAAGATTTCAGAAGTTGTATACAATCAGCCCATCCGGTGGTGCGACATACCGACGCGGCCCGCCCACCCCCCCGCACTAACGCACAAGAAGGAAGACTGCAGTGAGCGCTGATTACCCTCGCGACCTGATCGGTTACGGCAACAACCCTCCTCACCCGCAATGGCCGGGCAACGCCCGCATCGCGCTGTCTTTCGTCCTCAACTACGAGGAAGGTGGCGAACGCAACATCCTGCACGGTGACAAGGAATCCGAAGCCTTCCTGTCCGAGATGGTCGCTGCCCAACCACTGCAGGGCCAGCGCAACATGAGCATGGAGTCGCTGTATGAATACGGCAGCCGTGCCGGTGTATGGCGCCTACTGAAGCTGTTCAAGGACAGCGGCGTACCACTCACCATCTTCGCCGTGGCCATGGCCGCCCAGCGCCACCCCGACGTGATCCGCGCCATGGTCGAAGCCGGCCACGAGATCTGCAGCCACGGCTACCGCTGGATCGACTACCAGAACATGGACGAGGCCCAGGAGCGCGAGCACATGCTCGAAGCCATCCGTATCCTCACCGAACTCACTGGCGAACGCCCGCTGGGCTGGTACACCGGCCGAACCGGCCCGAACACCCGCCGCCTGGTGATGGAGGAAGGTGGTTTCCTCTATGACAGCGACACCTACGACGACGACCTGCCCTACTGGGAGCCAAACAACCCCACTGGCAAGCCGCACCTGGTGATCCCCTACACCCTGGACACCAACGACATGCGCTTCACCCAGGTACAGGGCTTCAACTGCGGCGAGCAGTTCTTCCAGTACCTGAAAGATGCCTTTGATGTGCTGTACGCCGAAGGCGCCGACGCACCGAAAATGCTTTCCATCGGCCTGCACTGCCGCCTGGTCGGTCGCCCGGCGCGCCTGGCAGCACTCAAGCGCTTCGTCGATTACGCAAAAAGTCATGACCAGGTCTGGTTCGCCCGTCGCGTGGATATCGCCCGCCACTGGCACACCACCCACCCGTACAAGAAAGAGAACGCCTGATGACCGCCTTCAATACCCTCAAACCATCCGCCCTGGACCGTGACACCTTCGTCAAGGCCTTCGCCGACATCTACGAGCACTCGCCGTGGGTTGCCGAAAAAGCCTACGACCTGGGCCAACTGGGCGAGCTGGACGAGATCGAGGCGCTGCACCAGCGCATGAGCGACATCCTGCTCAGCGCCAACCACGCCGACCAGCTGGCGCTGATCAACGCTCACCCGGACCTGGCCGGCAAGGCAGCCATCCAGGGCGAGCTGACAGAATCGAGCACCAACGAACAGGCCGGCGCCGGCATTCACCAGTGCACCGCCGAGGAGTTCGCCCGCTTCACCGAGCTGAATGATGCCTACAAAGCCAAGTTCCAGTTCCCGTTCATCATGGCAGTGAAGGGCAGCAACCGGCACCAGATTCTCGCCGCCTTTGAAAAGCGCATCCACAACGATGCCGATGCCGAATTCAAGGAAGCCCTGACGCAGATCAACCAGATCGCCCTGTTCCGCCTGCTGCAGCTGTAAGCAACAGCCGAACCTTATTCAGAAAACGAACAATAGAAGAGATAACCGCATGCGCACCCTGATGATCGAGCCCTTGACCAAAGAAGCCTTCGCCCAGTTCGGAGACGTGATCGAAACCGACGGCAGCGACCACTTCATGATCAACAACGGCTCGACCATGCGCTTTCACAAGCTCGCCACGGTCGAAACCGCCGAGCCTGAAGACAAGGCGATCATCAGCATCTTCCGCGCCGACGCGCAGGACATGCCGCTGACCGTGCGCATGCTGGAACGCCATCCGCTGGGCAGCCAGGCTTTCATCCCGCTGCTCGGCAACCCCTTTCTGATCGTGGTCGCGCCCGTTGGCGATGCACCTGTATCAGGCTTGGTCCGAGCCTTCCGCAGTAATGGCAGGCAGGGCGTTAATTACCATCGCGGCGTCTGGCACCACCCGGTGCTGACGATCGAAAAGCGGGATGATTTCCTGGTGGTTGATCGCAGTGGTTCTGGCAACAACTGCGATGAGCATTACTTCACCGAGGAACAGATGCTGATCCTCAATCCCCACCAATAAGAAAAGGTCAGTCATCTTCTCGGTGACTGGCAGAGGTACATACTGTGGAAGCACACCTTCACGAATGGCTGAACCTGAGCATTCGCTGGGTTCACATGATCACCGGCGTCGCCTGGATCGGTGCATCGTTCTACTTCGTCTGGCTGGAGAACCACCTGAACCGAAGCAACCCGCGCGATGGGTTGTCGGGTGATCTCTGGGCGATTCACGGCGGTGGAATCTACCACCTGGAGAAATACAAGCTCGCCCCCCCGAAAATGCCCGAGAACCTGCACTGGTTCAAATGGGAAGCCTACTTCACCTGGATGTCCGGTATCGCCCTGCTGTGCGTGGTGTTCTACTGGAACCCGACCCTGTACCTGCTGGCACCTGGCAGCACCCTGAGCGGTGCCGAAGGCGTGGCCATCGGTATCGGTTCGCTGATCGCGGGCTGGTTCATCTACGACTTCCTGTGCGACTCGCCCCTGGGCAAGAAGCCAGCGCTGCTCGGTGGTGTGCTGTTCGTGCTGATCATCGCAGCCTGCTGGGGCTTCAGCCTGGTGTTCAGCGGCCGTGGCGCCTACCTGCACACCGGCGCGATCATCGGCACCATCATGGTCGGTAACGTGTTCCGCATCATCATGCCGGCCCAACGCCAGCTGGTGGCGGCGATCGAGAACAACCAGACGCCCGACCCGGTACTGCCGGCCAAGGGCCTGCTGCGCTCGCGTCACAACAACTACTTCACCCTGCCGGTGCTGTTCATCATGATCAGCAACCATTTCCCGAGCACCTACGGTAGCCAGTACAACTGGCTGATCCTGGCCGGTATCGCAGTAGCCGCGGTTCTGATCCGCCACTACTTCAACACCCGCCACGACAGCAACAAGTACGCCTGGACCCTGCCCGTCGGCGCCCTGGCGATGATCTGCCTGGCTTACGTTACCGGCCCGAAACCGATGGCCGTAAGCCCTGAGCAAGCAGCAGCGAAGATCGAGTACCAACCGCTGCCGGCAACTGCGGTAGGCGGCAAGACCGCTGCCGAGCAGCGCGCCGAGGACGCCGCCAAGGCTGCCGAAACACCTGCGCAGGCACCGGCCCAGGCCGCTGCCCAGGCCGGTGGTGGCGACTTCGACAAGATCCACAATGTCATCCAGGAACGCTGCACCGTGTGCCACTCGTCCAAGCCGACCAGCCCACTGTTCAGCACCGCCCCTGCCGGCGTGATGTTCGACACTCCGCAGCAGATCCAGGCCCAGGCCGCGCGCATTCAGGCGCAAGCGGTTGCCAGCCAGATCATGCCGCTGGGCAACATCACCCAGATGACCACCGAAGAGCGCAAGCTCGTCGGGGACTGGATCGCCAAAGGCGCCCAGGTCAACTGACAGCACCTCGCCAGGCAACCCGCCCCCAAGGGAATCACAATTCCCTGTAGGAGCGGGCTTGCCCGCGAAGAGGCCGGTAGCCCCGGCCTCAGGCTTCATGTGTAACGCAACAAGCAAGCATCGAGCGCGCAGGCATGAAGCCTGCCGCTTGGATCCGAGAATAAAAACAAAACTCGAGGTGCTGCATGTCCGAGTCACGCAAGGCGTATATCCCCATTGCGCCGCCGCGCGAACCCTTGCCCCTGTTCCAACTGATCCTGGTTGGCCTGCAACACGTTCTGCTGATGTATGGTGGCGCGATCGCCGTGCCGTTGATCATCGGCCAGGCCGCCGGGTTGTCCCGTGAAGAAGTCGCTTTCCTGATCAACGCCGACCTGCTGGTCGCCGGCGTCGCTACCATCATCCAGTCGTTCGGTATCGGCCCGGTGGGCATCCGCATGCCGGTGATGATGGGTGCCAGTTTCGCTGCCGTCGGTAGCATGGTGGCCATGGCCGGCATGCCCGGCGTAGGCCTGCAGGGGATCTTCGGCGCGACCATCGCTGCCGGGTTCTTCGGCATGCTGATCGCGCCGTTCATGTCAAAGGTTGTCCGCTTCTTCCCACCGCTGGTCACCGGTACGGTGATCACCTCGATTGGCCTGTCGCTGTTCCCGGTGGCAGTCAACTGGGCCGGTGGCGGCCATGAAGCAGAAACGTTCGGCTCGCCGATCTACCTGCTGGTGGCCGGCCTGGTACTGGCCGTGATCCTGCTGATCAACCGTTTCATGCGCGGTTTCTGGGTCAACGTGTCGGTACTGGTGGGCATGGGCCTTGGCTACATCCTGGCCGGCTCCATTGGCATGGTCGACCTGTCGGGCCTGAATGAAGCACCGTGGTTGCAGGTGGTCACCCCACTGCACTTCGGCATGCCGACCTTCAGCCTGGCGCCGATCCTGTCCATGTGCCTGGTAGTGGTGATCATCTTCGTCGAGTCCACCGGCATGTTCCTGGCCCTGGGCAAGGTGACTGATCGTGAAGTAACCCCTGGCATGCTGCGTCGCGGCCTGCTGTGCGATGCCGGTGCGTCGTTCATTGCGGGCTTCTTCAACACCTTCACCCACTCCTCGTTCGCCCAGAACATCGGCCTGGTGCAGATGACCGGGGTGCGCTGCCGCTATGTCACCATCGTGGCCGGTGCACTGCTGATCCTGCTCAGCCTGCTGCCCAAGGCGGCCTTCCTGATTGCCTCTATCCCGCCTGCGGTACTGGGCGGCGCGTCCATCGCCATGTTCGGCATGGTCACCGCCACCGGGATCAAGATTCTTCAGGAGGCGGACATCGGCGACCGCCGCAACCAGCTGCTGGTTGCCGTGAGCGTCGGCTTCGGGTTGATCCCCGTGGTGCGTCCGGAGTTCTTTGCCCAGATGCCACAGTGGATGGAACCCATCACCCACAGCGGTATCGCCATGGCCACGGTCAGTGCCCTGGTGTTGAACGTACTGTTCAACATCCTTGGCGGTGCCGACCGCGCAATGCACAACGACGTCTGTCACCAGCATTGAGCCAAGGGGGGCGGTGCATTGCCGCCCCTCATTCACCTCTGCAGTAACCGCTACGCCGTCGACCCGCCGGAATGGGTCGCCCGGGGCGCCTGCGCGCCAAAAACACCAACAAAAACAATAAGTCCGGGAATCACAACATGAAGCGCATCACCACGTCCCTGTTGTTGGGCAGCAGCCTGCTGTCCACCCTACCCTCGCACGCAGGCGAATGGCTGCAATGGCACGGCGAAAGCCTGACCTACCTGTACGGCAAGGACTTCAAGGTCAACCCTGATATCCAGCAGACCATCACCTTCGAGCACGCCAACAAATGGAAGTACGGCGACACCTTCATGTTCGTCGACAAGATCTTCTACAACGGCAAGGCCGACCCCGGCAAAGGTGTGACCACCTACTACGGCGAGTTCAGCCCACGCCTGTCATTGGGCAAGATCTTCGACCGCAAGCTTGCCTTCGGTCCGATCAAGGACGTGCTGCTGGCCATGACCTACGAGCGTGGTGAAGGCGACAACGAGGCCTACCTGATCGGCCCCGGTTTCGACTTGAACATCCCCGGCTTCAACTATTTCACCCTCAATTTCTACGTGCGTAACACCGAAGGCAGCCGCCCCGGTGACAACGTCTGGCAGATTACCCCCGGCTGGTCGTACACCCTCCCCGTGGGGCGGTCAGACATTCTGATCGACGGTTACATGGACTGGGTTACCGACAACGACCAGACCCGCCGTGGCACCTATCACGCCAACCTGCACTTCAACCCGCAGGTCAAATACGACCTGGGCAAGGCGCTGAACCTGGGCGCCAAGCAGCTCTACGTTGGCTTTGAATACAGCTACTGGAAAGACAAGTACGGCATTGACAGCCGCGGCAACCTGGACAGTAACCAGAGCGTCGCCAGCGCGCTGGTCAAGGTCCACTTCTGACAAGCTGACCAAACGCACAGGTTTGATCCACCCCGCTCCAGGACGGAGCACTTGAGGCGCGGCGCGCAAGCCAGTAATCTGCGCGCCCCCTCGATCAGGGCAGAACGGATTCTGCCTGCGTTTACTGACCGCTCAGTCAATGAATTCGGGCGGTTGGCCAACGTGTTGCCAGCCTGAAAGACCCTTTTCATCCGTTCAGAACGAAGTCGAGCAGGAAGGTTTTGCCAACCCGGAAAAGTTGGCCCAACCCTTGCCAAACAGCTGTGGCCTATCGAAAAAAGCTGACTCAAAAGACAAAAAAGCGCCGACACCGAGCGCTGACAACAGATCAATCAAGGGAGCGACACTCGCAATGCGTACTATCAAGAGCCTGATCCTCGCTGGCGGCCTGCTGGCCTGCGGCACCACCTTCGGCGGCGACCTGCTGCAGTGGCAGAACAACAGCCTGACCTACCTGTGGGGCAAGAACTTCAAGGTCAACCCGGCGATTCAGCAAACCGTCACCTTCGAGCACGCCGATGGCTGGAAGTACGGAGACAACTTCATTTTCGTCGACAAGATTTTCTACCAGGGCCAGAAAGACGCCGGCAACGGCCCGAACACCTACTACGGTGAGATCAGCCCACGCCTGTCGTTCGGCAAGATTTTCGATCAGAAGATCGAGTTTGGCCCGGTCAAGGACGTGCTGCTGGCGATGACCTACGAGTTTGGCGAAGGTGACACAGAGTCTTACCTGATCGGCCCAGGCTTCGACCTGGCCATTCCGGGCTTCGACTACTTCCAGCTGAACTTCTACAACCGCACCACCGACGGCAGCCGCGCTGGCGACAACGTGTGGCAGATCACCCCGGTGTGGTCGTACACCATTCCGGTCGGTGATTCCGACGTGCTGATCGACGGCTTCATGGACTGGGTGGTGGACAACGACGAGAACCGCCGCGGCACCTACCAGGCCAACCTGCACTTCAACCCGCAGATCAAGTACGACCTGGGCAAGGCATTGCACCTGGGTGAGAAACAGCTGTATGTGGGTGTGGAGTACGACTACTGGAAGAACAAGTACGGCATCAAGGACAGCGATGCCTTCACTACCGACCAGAACACCATGAGCTTCCTGGTCAAGGTTCACTTCTGACCTGAGTTACCGGGGCCGCTTTGCGGCCCATTCGCGGGTAAACCCGCTCCTACAGGGGCCGCGCCGGGTTCAAGGCAAACGCGATACCTGGGGGGCGGGTTCACCCGCGAACCGGGGCAAAGCCCCGGCCACACGCCTCAATTGGCTGGCCGAACTGCCCGCCACAATTTCCCCGCAACGCTTACCACCGCCAGCACCACAGCACCTGCGATGACGCCGACCCCGCCGTTGAGCAACGCCCCGGTCAACGCCCCGCCACGCCCTTCGCTGAACGCCTCGATGGCATGATGCAGCGGCTCGATGCCATGCACCAGGATCCCACCGCCAACCAGGAACATCGCCGCAGTACCAATCACCGACAGGCTTTTCATCATGTACGGCGCCGCCCGCAGGATGCCGTTACCCACTGCCTGAGTCAGCCTGGAGGTTTTGCGGGCCATCCACAGCCCAAGGTCATCAAGCTTGACGATCCCGCCTACCAACCCATACACACCAATGGTCATCACCACCGCAATGCCCGACAGCACGATGATCTGCTGGGTCAGCGGCGAGTCAGCCACGATACCCAAGGTAATGGCGATGATTTCCGCCGACAGGATGAAGTCGGTACGCACCGCCCCCTTGATCTTGGCTTTTTCAAAAGCCACCAGGTCAACGCTGGGATCGGCAACGGCCTCCTTGCGCGCCTCGTGCTGTGCCTCATCCTCTTCCTTGCTGTGCAAGAACTTGTGCGCCAGCTTCTCGAAACCCTCGAAGCACAGGTACGCACCGCCCAGCATCAGCAGTGGCGTTACCGCCCACGGGATGAAGGCGCTGATCAGCAGGGCCGCCGGCACCAGAATGGCCTTGTTCAGCAGCGAGCCTTTGGCCACCGCCCACACCACCGGCAACTCGCGATCGGCGCGCACGCCGGTGACCTGCTGAGCATTCAGTGCCAGGTCGTCACCCAGCACACCCGCAGTCTTTTTCGCCGCAACTTTGGTCATTAGCGAGACGTCATCCAGCAGCGTGGCGATGTCGTCGATCAGTACCAGTAGACTGCTTCCTGCCATGTTTGCCTGTTTCCCCTGAATTGAATGTGCCGGAGTCTAGCCGAAAGTCGCTGCCTTGAGCGCCCGTCGAGCCCGGTGCTACCATGCCCGATCCCCCTTAGAGGTGGCCAGACACGAGGAAGATCCCTGACCATGAGCACCATTCGCGAGCGCAACAAGGAATTGATCCTGCGCGCGGCAAGCGAGGAATTCGCCGACAAGGGCTTCGCCGCCACCAAGACCAGCGATATCGCGGCCAAGGCCGGCCTGCCCAAGCCGAACGTGTATTACTACTTCAAGTCCAAGGACAACCTTTACCGCGAGGTCCTGGAAAGCATCATCGCGCCAATCATGCAGGCATCCACGCCGTTCAATGCAGACGGCGACCCGAAGGAAGTGCTGAGCGCGTACATTCGTTCGAAGATTCGCATTTCGCGTGATCTGCCTTATGCGTCCAAGGTGTTCGCCAGCGAGATCATGCATGGCGCGCCGCACCTGTCAGCGAACCAGGTAGAGCAGTTGAACGAGCAGGCCCGACACAACATCGAGTGTATCCAGCGCTGGATCGACCGCGGGCAGATCGCCCATGTGGACGCGCATCACCTGATGTTCAGCATCTGGGCGGCGACCCAGACCTATGCGGACTTCGACTGGCAGATTTCTGCAGTGACCGGCAAGGCCAAGCTGGCCGACAGTGATTATGACGCGGCAGCCGAAACCATCATTCGTATGGTCTTGAAAGGTTGTGAGCCTGAGGCAGCCTGAACCGTCCCGAAGGTCCATTCGCGGGCAAGCCCGCTCCCACAGGATCACCACATGCCTGAAGGTAGTGGAGTCGCTGTGGGAGCGGGCTTGCCCGCGAATGGGCCAGAACAGGCAATAGAGATTTAGGCCGCTACCCCGGCATCTGCCCGCAACCCCACCTCCTCGATCGCACTGATCGCACACTGCTCGTCGATATCCGACGTATCGCCGCTGATCCCCACGGCACCCAGCACCTTGCCGTCCTGATCACGAATCAGCACCCCACCTGGCGCCGGCACCACCGGCCGCTCACCCATGCCGTTCAACGCGGCAAAAAAAGCCGGCCGCTGCTGCGCATCCAGCGCCAGCAAGCGCGACCCCTTGCCCAGTGCAATCGCGCCCCAGGCTTTGCCAGTGGCCACTTCAGGACGAATCAGGCTGGCGCCATCCTCACGCTGCAGCGCCAGCAGGTGCCCGCCGGCATCCAGCACCGCCACGGTCAGCGGCGCGGCATTGATCTTGCGGCCCGCCACCAGCGCGGCATTCACCAGGCTGACAGCGACTTTCAGGTTCAGAACGTTCATGGAAAGGTCCTCTTCTTGTTGTGAGAAGCCCTGAGGGCAGTTGAAAACCGATCGAACAAATAGAACACAACGAGAGATGTTTTTGTATACAATATTTTTAAACGATCGTATGCGATGGCGCAAACCCTCGTTTTCACGGGCGCTCTGACGAAAGCCAGCTTAGTCGATGAAAACCCATTGACCTGAGCCGCCAGGCGTGAATACACTCTGTCGCAAAGCAAGTTGTATACAATTACAAAATCGATGAGGCACAAACCATGAGCAAAATGAGAGCAATCGATGCAGCCGTTCTGGTCATGCGCCGTGAAGGTGTAGATACCGCGTTCGGCATCCCGGGGGCTGCCATCAACCCGTTGTATTCGGCCCTGAAGAAAGTCGGTGGCATCGATCACGTCCTCGCTCGTCACGTCGAAGGTGCCTCGCACATGGCCGAGGGCTACACCCGCGCCAACCCGGGCAACATCGGTGTGTGCATCGGCACGTCCGGCCCTGCCGGCACCGACATGGTCACCGGCCTGTACAGTGCCTCGGCCGACTCCATCCCGATTCTGTGCATCACCGGCCAGGCGCCACGTGCCCGCCTGCACAAGGAAGACTTCCAGGCTGTCGACATCACCAACATCGTCAAGCCGGTGACCAAGTGGGCGACCACCGTTCTGGAGCCAGGCCAGGTGCCTTACGCCTTCCAGAAGGCCTTCTATGAAATGCGTACCGGCCGCCCAGGCCCGGTGCTGATCGACCTGCCGTTCGACGTGCAGATGGCCGAAATCGAATTCGACATCGACGCCTACGAACCGCTGCCCGTGCACAAGCCGTCCGCCACTCGCGTACAGGCCGAAAAAGCCCTTGCTCTGCTCAATGACGCCGAGCGCCCCCTGCTGGTAGCCGGTGGTGGCATCATCAACGCCGACGCCAGCGACAAGCTGGTTGAATTCGCCGAACTGACCGGCGTACCGGTGATCCCGACCCTGATGGGCTGGGGCACCATCCCGGACGACCACGCGCAGATGGTCGGCATGGTCGGCCTGCAGACCTCGCACCGCTATGGCAACGCAACCCTGCTGAAATCCGACCTGGTATTCGGTATCGGTAACCGCTGGGCCAACCGCCACACCGGTTCCGTCGATGTCTACACCGAAGGCCGCAAGTTCGTGCACGTCGACATCGAACCGACCCAGATCGGCCGCGTGTTCACCCCGGACCTGGGCATCGTTTCCGATGCGGGCAAGGCACTGGACGTGTTCCTGGAAGTGGCCCGCGAGTGGAAAGCCGCCGGCAAGCTCAAGTGCCGCAAGGCCTGGCTCGAAGAGTGCCAGGAGCGCAAGTCGAGCCTGCAGCGCAAGACCCACTTCGACAACGTGCCGGTCAAGCCGCAGCGCGTCTACGAAGAAATGAACCAGGTATTCGGCAAGGACACCTGCTACGTCAGCACCATCGGTCTGTCGCAGATTGCCGGCGCCCAGTTCCTGCATGTGTACAAGCCTCGCCACTGGATCAACTGCGGCCAGGCCGGCCCGCTGGGCTGGACCATCCCTGCCGCGCTGGGTGTGGTCAAAGCCGATCCTAAGCGCAAGGTTGTGGCGCTGTCGGGTGACTACGACTTCCAGTTCATGATCGAAGAGCTGGCGGTAGGCGCACAGTTCAACCTGCCGTACGTCCACGTGCTGGTCAACAACGCCTACCTGGGCCTGATCCGTCAGGCGCAGCGTGGCTTCGACATGGATTACTGTGTACAACTGGCGTTCGAGAACATCAACTCGACCGACGCTGCCACCTACGGTGTCGATCACGTCGCTGTGGTCGAAGGCCTGGGTTGCAAGGCCATCCGTGTGTTCGAGCCAGCAGAAATCGCCCCTGCCCTGATCAAGGCACAGAAGATGGCCGAAGAGTTCCGCGTGCCGGTGGTGGTTGAAGTGATTCTCGAGCGTGTGACCAACATTTCCATGGGCACCGAGATCAACGCGGTCAACGAGTTCGAAGACCTGGCCCTGGTCGGCAACGACGCGCCAACCGCCATCTCGCTGCTGGACTGATCGCCTGACGCCCCCAGGCACGCCCTGGGGGCCTTCATCGCAAGGAGACAACTCATGCCTCGCTTCGCTGCCAACCTGTCCATGCTGTTCACCGAACAGGACTTCCTGGCCCGCTTCAAAGCTGCCGCTGACGCTGGCTTCAGCGGCGTCGAATACCTCTTCCCCTATGACTTCAGCGCAGCTGAAATCAAGCAGCAGCTGGAGGCCAACGGCCTGACCCAAGTGCTGTTCAACCTGCCGGCAGGCGACTGGGCCAAAGGTGAGCGCGGCATCACCTGCCACCCCGACCGCATCGAAGAATTCCGCGCAGGTGTCGACAAAGCCATCGAATACGCCAAGGTCCTTGGCAACACCCAGGTCAACGCCCTGGCCGGCATCCGCCCACAAGGCCCGGACTGCGCCACCGTGCGCAAGACCTTTGTCGAGAACCTGCGCTACGCCGCTGACAAGCTCAAGGCCGCCGGGATCCGCCTGGTCATGGAAATGATCAACACCCGCGATATCCCCGGTTTCTACCTGAACACCACCCAACAGGCGCTGGAAATCCAGGCCGAGGTAGGCAGCGACAACCTGTTCCTGCAGTACGACATCTACCACATGCAGATCATGGAAGGTGACCTGGCTCGGACCATGGAAACCAACCTGCAGCTGATCAACCACATCCAGCTGGCCGACAACCCCGGCCGCAACGAACCAGGCACCGGCGAGATCAACTACCGCTTCCTGTTCGAGCACCTGGACCGCATTGGCTACCAGGGCTGGGTGGGCGCGGAGTACAAGCCGCTGACCACCACCGAAGCGGGCCTGGGCTGGCTGAAAACCCACAACGCAATCTGAGGAACAACTCGGGACCCTGTGGGAGCGGGCTCGCCCGCGAACACCGGCAAAGCCGGTGCCATCCACCGAGTTGTCTGCTTCGCGGGCGAGCCCGCTCCCACAGGGGGCCAAAGCTTGCTTGAGATATCACAATTACAAAGAGGTAATTTCTCATGGCTAAAATCGGTTTCATCGGCACCGGCATCATGGGCAAGCCCATGGCCCAGAACCTGCAAAAGGCAGGTCACAGCCTGTTCATTTCCACCCACCACGACGCCGCGCCAGCCGACCTGATCGCTGCCGGTGCCGTGGCCCTGGCCAACCCGAAAGAGGTTGCCCAGGAAGCCGAATTCATCATCGTCATGGTGCCCGACACCCCGCAGGTCGAAAGCGTTCTGTTCGGTGAAAACGGCGTGGCCGAAGGCGTCGGCCCGAACAAGGTGGTGATCGACATGAGTTCGATCTCGCCAACCGCGACCAAAGTGTTCGCCGAGAAAATCAAGGCAACCGGCGCTGCCTACCTGGACGCTCCTGTATCCGGTGGTGAAGTCGGTGCCAAGGCTGCGACCCTGAGCATCATGGTCGGTGGCTGCCCGAACGCCTTCGAGCGCACCCTGCCGCTGTTCGAAGCCATGGGCAAGAACATCACCCGCGTCGGTGGCAACGGTGACGGCCAGACCGCCAAGGTCGCCAACCAGATCATTGTCGCCCTGAACATCCAGGCCGTCAGCGAAGCATTGCTGTTCGCCGCCAAGAACGGTGCAGACCCGGCCAAGGTGCGTGAAGCACTGATGGGCGGCTTCGCCTCGTCGAAAATCCTCGAAGTGCACGCCGAGCGCATGATCAAGGGCACCTTCGACCCAGGCTTCCGCATCAGCCTGCACCAGAAGGACCTGAACCTGGCCCTGCAAGGCGCCAAGGAACTGGGCATCAACCTGCCCAATACCTCCAATGCCCAGCAAGTGTTCAACACCTGCCAGGCCCTGGGCGGCGGCAACTGGGACCACTCGGCGCTGATCAAAGGCCTGGAGCACATGGCCAACTTCTCGATCCGCGGCGACAAATAAGTCGTTTTTTAGCCTTCACTGGCCTCTTCGCGGGTAAACCCGCTCCTACCAAAGACCGCACAATCGCTCAGAGCTGTGCATTTAGGAGCGGGGCTTGTCCGCGAAGAAGCCAACGCCGTTGAACCTGCGACCACAGGCCCAATGGTGGCATCGAGCAACACCCGCCCCTGGTTCGGCCTGCACGGAGGCAGTTCCAGGGGCGTCTTTGATTCTGCAGAACAACAATAACTGGGAGCCTGCCATGTCGGTCGATCCGCAAAAACTTCTCCGCGAGCTGTTCGACACAGCCATCGCCGCCGCCCACCCCCGTCAAGTCCTCGAACCCTACCTGCCCGCCGATCGCAGCGGCCGGGTTATCGTCATCGGCGCCGGCAAGGCCGCAGCCGCCATGGCCGAAGTGGTCGAGAAAAGCTGGCAGGGCGAAGTCTCCGGCCTGGTCGTCACCCGCTACGGCCATGGCGCCAACTGCCAGAAGATCGAGGTGGTCGAGGCCGCCCACCCGGTCCCGGACGCTGCCGGCCTGGCTGTGGCAAAGCGCGTGCTGGACCTGGTCAGCAACCTCAACGAAGACGACCGCGTCATCTTCCTGCTGTCTGGCGGTGGCTCGGCGCTACTGGCCCTGCCTGCCGAGGGCCTGACCCTGGCCGACAAGCAGCAGATCAACAAGGCGCTGCTGAAATCCGGCGCCACCATCGGCGAGATGAACTGCGTGCGCAAGCACCTCTCGGCGATCAAGGGCGGGCGCCTGGCCAAGGCCTGCTGGCCGGCCACGGTCTACACCTATGCCATTTCCGATGTACCGGGCGACCTCGCCACGGTAATCGCCTCTGGCCCCACCGTGACCGACCCGAGCACCTCGGCCGACGCCCTGGCCATCCTCAAACGCTACGACATCGAAGCGCCCAAAGCGGTCATCGACTGGCTGAACAACCCGGCCTCGGAAACCGTCAAGGCCGATGACCCGGCCCTGGCCCGCAGCCACTTCCAGTTGATCGCCAAACCCCAGCAGTCGCTCGAGGCCGCCGCCGTCAAAGCCCGTCAGGCCGGTTTCAGCCCGCTGATCCTCGGCGACCTTGAAGGCGAATCGCGCGAAGTGGCCAAGGTGCATGCCGGTATCGCCCGGCAAATCGTTCAGCACGGCCAACCGCTCAAAGCGCCCTGCGTGATCCTGTCGGGTGGCGAAACCACCGTGACCGTACGCGGCAATGGCCGTGGCGGGCGCAACGCCGAGTTCCTGCTCAGCCTCACCGAAAGCCTGAAAGGCCTGCCGGGTGTTTACGCCCTGGCCGGTGACACCGACGGCATCGATGGCTCGGAAGATAACGCCGGTGCCTTCATGACCCCCGCCAGCTACGACCGCGCCGAAGCGTTGGGCCTGTCGGCCAGCGACGAATTGGACAACAACAACGGCTACGGCTACTTCGCCGCGCTGGATGCGCTGATCGTCACCGAACCGACTCGCACCAACGTCAACGACTTCCGCGCCATCCTGATCCTCGAGACTGCCCAATCATGACGCCTGATAAAAAAGTAAAGATCCTCGCCACCCTTGGCCCTGCGATCAACGGCATCGACGATATCCGCCAGCTGGTCGAAGCCGGGGTGAACATCTTCCGCCTCAACTTCAGCCATGGCGAGCATGCCGACCACGCCCTGCGCTACCAGTGGATCCGCGAAGTCGAGCAGCAACTGAACTACCCGCTGGGTATCCTCATGGACCTGCAAGGGCCGAAGCTGCGCGTTGGCCGCTTTGCCGAAGGCAAGGTGCAGCTGCAACGCGGCCAGGCCCTGCGCCTGGACCTGGACAAAACCCCGGGCGACAGCCGCCGGGTCAACCTGCCGCACCCCGAAATCATCGCCGCCCTTGAGCCCGGCATGGACCTGCTGCTGGACGACGGCAAGCTGCGTCTGCGCGTTACCGCCAAGCACAGCGACGCCATCGACACCGAGGTACTGAACGGTGGCGAGCTTTCCGACCGCAAGGGCGTCAACGTACCGCAAGCGGTGCTCGACCTCTCCCCGCTCACCGAAAAAGACCGCCGCGACCTGGCCTTTGGCCTGGAGCTGGGTGTGGACTGGGTCGCCCTGTCGTTCGTGCAGCGCCCTGAAGACATCGTCGAAGCGCGCCAGCTGATTGGCGACCGCGCCTACCTGATGGCCAAGATCGAGAAGCCATCGGCGGTGGAGCAACTGCAAGCCATCGCCGAACTGGCAGACGCGATCATGGTGGCCCGTGGTGACCTGGGCGTGGAAGTACCGGCCGAAAGCGTGCCGCAGATCCAGAAGCGCATCATCGGTACCTGCCGCCAGCTGGGCAAGCCGGTGGTGGTGGCCACGCAGATGCTCGAGTCGATGCGTTTCTCGCCAGCACCAACCCGTGCCGAAGTCACCGACGTGGCCAACGCGGTGGCCGAAGGTGCCGACGCTGTGATGCTGTCGGCCGAGACGGCCTCGGGCGACTACCCGCTGGAAGCTGTGCAGATGATGAGCAAGATCATCCGCCAGGTGGAGAACGGCCCGGACTACCAGGCCCAGCTCGACGTCGGCCGGCCAAAGGCCGAAGCGACCGTATCGGATGCCATCAGCTGCGCCATCCGCCGCATCAGCGGCATTCTGCCGGTGGCGGTGCTGGTCAACTACAGCGAGTCGGGTGCCTCGACCCTGCGCGCGGCACGTGAGCGGCCACGGGCACCGATCCTCAACCTGACGCCGAACCTGAACACCGCGCGCCGCCTGAGCGTGGCCTGGGGCGTGCATTCGGTGGTCAACGACCGCCTGCGTCAGGTCGACGAGGTGGTTTCCACCGCCCTGGAGATTGCCCAGGCGCAAGGCATGGCCAGCCGTGGCGACACGTTGCTGATCACCGCTGGCGTGCCTTTCGGCAAGCCGGGTACGACCAACACGTTGCGGATCGAGACTTTGATCTGAGATTGCCGGGGGCGCGTTGCGCCCCTTTCGCGACACAAGGCCGCTCCCACAGGGCCGCGCTGGCACAAGGGAATGCGATCCCTGTGGGAGCGTCCTTGTGTCGCGATTGGAGGGCAAAGCCCTCCCCGAATACCGCTCTACCCAACCGCGGAAAACCGAGGCCCAAAGAGGCCCACCGCTCCCCATCAACCTCACTGACTGCCCCATGTACACCAAAAATTTCGTCAACCCGTGCCCCGACTGGGCCACGGCGTTACTCAACGGCTTCAGCCAGGTGCTGCTGCTGCGCAACCCCCTGTGCGGCCTGTGCTGCCTGCTGGCCATCCTGCTGACGGCGCCCAACCTGGTCGGCGGCGCGCTGCTTGGTGCCTTGGCCGGCCTGCTCACCGCCCAGGCACGCGGCTATGACCGTGCCGACCGCCAAGCGGGGCTGTATTGCTACAACGGCGTGCTGATCGGCATCCTGATCAGCGCCGTGCTGCCCTGGTCAGCGATCCTGCCGCCACTGATAATCGCCGCCGGCGGCCTGTCCAGCATCATCACCCACCAGTGGCGCAAGCGCGGCGGCAAGTTGCTGATTGCCTACACCTCCCCTTTCGTATTGCTGGGCTGGGCCACACTGCTGGTCGCCAGCCCCTCGCCCAGCGGCTTCGTCGAAGCCGACCCGCTGTATGCGTTGGCCCGCGGCGTGGGCCAGATCTTCCTGCTCGACCAGCCCTTGGCCGGGTTGCTGATCATCGTCGGCATGTTCATCGCCAACCCCTATGCGGCGTTGTGGGCGGTGATCGGTTCGGCCATTGGTGGCGGCGTGGCCCTGCTCGCCGATCATGCACAGGCCGCATGGTTAGGCCTTTGCGGCTTCAACGCCGCGCTGGCAGCCTTGGCGTTTAGCCGCCAGGGCGAAAAACCATGGGTGACGTTGCTGGCAGTAGCCCTGGCCCTGCTGCTGCAACCGCTGTTCAAGCTGTTGCCGCTGCCTGCCCTGACCGCCCCCTTCGTTGCCGCCTGTTGGCTGATGCACTTGGGCAGCTACCTGGCACAACCCAGGCAGCGCAACGCCAGCCGCTTGCACAGCTGAAACGCAACCCCTAGGCTCAGCCCATCGCTTTTGTGGAACGAGCCAATGAACAACCCAGCGAGTCTGCGCGAGCGGCTCTTCGTCATCGTCTTCCAGACCGACACCGTAGCCGGTCGCCGCTTCGACAAGATCCTGCTACTGATCATCCTGGCCAGCCTGGTCACGGTGATCCTCGACAGCATCGACGAAGTACACCAAGGCTACGCCGGCCTGCTGGCCGGCATCGAGTGGGGCTTTACCGCGATCTTCCTGGCCGAATACATCACCCGCCTGTACTGCTCGCCGAAGCCGTTGCGCTATGCCTTCAGTTTCTATGGCCTGGTCGATTTACTGGCGGTCGTGCCGGGGATCCTCGCGCTGTACTACAGCGACGCCCAGTACCTGTTGATCATTCGTGTGATACGGATGCTGCGGATCTTCCGTGTACTCAAGCTCAGCCCGTACCTCAAGCAGGCCCATTACCTGATGGAGGCACTGCGCGGCAGCAAACAGAAGATCATCGTGTTCCTGGTGACGGTATCGACGCTGGTGACCGTGTTCGGCACGCTGATGTACGTGATCGAAGGGCCTGAGCATGGTTTTACCAGCATCCCCAAAGGCATCTACTGGGCCATCGTTACCCTGACCACCGTGGGCTTTGGCGACATCGTGCCGAAGACTCCGCTGGGGCAGGTGCTGTCGTCGCTGGTGATGATCACCGGTTATTCGATCATTGCCGTGCCGACCGGTATCTTCACGGCAGAGCTGGCAAATGCCATGCGCGGGGAGCAGTTGCAGCATGATTGCCCGACCTGCTGCAAGAAGACCCACGAGCATGGGGCAGCGTTCTGTTCTCGCTGTGGGAATGGGTTGTTTCCCAAAGCGTGATAGCGCCTGTGCCGGCCTCTTCGCGGGTAAACCCGCTCCTACAACAGGCGCGGACCGTGCGCGGTCCCCCGTAGGAGCGGGTTTACCCGCGAAGAGGCCGGCACAGGCAGAAGCATAACCAAAGCATTTTTTGTTCTTTAACCCGTATAAACCCACCCGCTATAGTCGCTGGCAATCTGCCCCAACACCCTTCAAGAACAAGGAAGCATCGTGAAAAAGCTCTTCACCGCCTCGCTGCTCGCCGCAGGCCTGGCCCTGGGTAACCTCGCCCAGGCCGCCCCCACCCTGCTCAACGTTTCCTACGACGTGATGCGCGACTTCTACAAGGACTACAACCCGGCCTTCCAGAAGCACTGGGAAGCCGAACACAACGAGAAGGTCAACGTGCAGATGTCCTTCGGCGGCTCGAGCAAGCAAGCCCGTGCGGTGATCGATGGCCTGCCGGCCGATGTCATCACCATGAACATGGCCACCGACATCAACGCCCTGGCAGACAAGGGCAAGCTGGTGCCCGACAACTGGGTAACCCGCCTGCCGAACAACAGCGCGCCGTTCACCTCGGCCACTGTGTTCATCGTGCGCAAGGGCAACCCGAAAGCCCTCAAAGACTGGCCCGACCTGCTCAAGGACGGTGTCCAGGTGATCGTGCCCAACCCGAAAACCTCGGGTAATGGCCGCTATACCTACCTGTCGGCCTGGGGCTACGTACTCAAGCAAGGCGGCGATGAAAGCAAAGCCCGCGACTTCGTCGGCAAGCTGTTCAAGCAGGCACCCGTGCTGGACACCGGTGGCCGTGCCGCCACCACCACGTTCATGACCAACCAGATCGGTGACGTACTGGTCACCTTCGAGAACGAAGCCGAGATGATCGCCCGCGAGTTCGGCCGCGACCAGTTCGAAGTGGTCTACCCAAGCGTATCGGCCGAAGCCGAGCCACCGGTGACGGTGGTCGACAAGGTAGTGGCCCGGAAAGGCACCCAGGCCGTGGCCGAGGAATACCTGAAGTACCTGTGGTCACCAGCAGCCCAGGAGATCGCCGCCAACAACTACCTGCGCCCGCGTGATGCGACGGTACTGGCCAAGTACACCGACCGCTTCCCGAAAGTGGACTTCCTGTCGGTGGAGAAAACCTTCGGTGACTGGCGTACCGTGCAGAAGACCCACTTCAATGATGGTGGGGTGTTTGACCAGATCTATACCGGTCAGTAACGCACGAGCAACATCAAACCCGGCGGAACACCAAGGCCTTCAGCCCCCCCGCCGGGTCAACGTCCGGAAATTCCGGCGGGTTTTCCAGGCGCTCGACATAAGCCAGCGAAGGCGCCTGCTCTGCCATGCCTTCGATCAGAAACTCAGGCCCGATCCCCGGGTCGTTGACACACGCCAGCACCGTCCCGCCTTCGCTCAACAACTCAGGCAAACGCCGCAGGATCTTTGCGTAATCCTGGGTCAGCACAAAGCTGCCACGCTGGAAGGTAGGCGGGTCGATGATGATCAGGTCATAAGGCCCGTACTTGCGCACCTTGCCCCACGACTTGAACAGTTCATGCCCCAGGTATGCCACCCGTGATGCATCGTGGCCATTGAGGCGATGGTTGTCCCGGCCCCGCGACAGGGCCGACTTGGCCATGTCCAGGTTCACCACCTGCTCGGCGCCACCGGCAATCGCTGCCACGGAAAAGCCGCAGGTATAAGCAAAAAGGTTCAACACGCGCTTGCCCGCGGCCTGCTCGCGCACCCAGCGGCGGCCATAGCGCATGTCGAGGAACAGGCCATTGTTTTGCCGCACGCCCAAGTCCAGCAGGTAGGTCAGGCCGTCCTCGATCACTTCGCGTTGCTGGCACGGCTCGCCCAGCAGCCACTGGCCCGGGCTGTCGGGCAGGTAGCGGTGCTGGATGATGACTGCCTGCCCAGTCCACTGCGGGCGCTCGGCCAAGCTGCGCAGCATGGCTTCCAGTTCGGCGAGCTGGCCCTCGGGCGGCTCACGGAACAAGGCGACCGACAGCACGCCCTGCAGCCAGTCGACGGTGACCTGCTCCAGGCCCTGCCAGCAGCGGCCGCGGCCGTGAAACAGGCGGCGGGTTTCCCGTGGTGCAGGGTCGAGGGCGGCAAGCAGGTGTTGCTCAAGGGTGTCGATGGGCGAGGTCATGGCGGATCGCAGGCTGGCAAAAAGCGGCATTCTACCTTGCGGGCCTCTTCGCGGGTAAACCCGCGCCTACAGGATGCCGCGCCGAGCGGAACCACCACCCCTGCTGCATGCCCGCTGCCGCCAGCAGGATCAACCCCACGCCCAGCCACTGCAGCGGCGCCAGGCGGTGCCCGAACGCCACCCAGTCCACCAGAATTGCCGCAATCGGGTAAATGAACGACAGCGCACCGGTCAACGCCGTGGGCAAACGCTGGATGGCGCTGTACAACAGCACATACATCAGGCCGGTGTGCACCATGCCCAGTGTCAACAAGCTGGCCAACGCCGGCACTTCAACCGGCAACCCGCCAAGCGTGACCCACGGCGCCAGCAGCAGTACACCCGTGGTTACCTGAATCAGCGCTATCAGGTGCGGGGGCGTGCCACTCAGGCGCTTGATGATCAAGGCCGCGATTGCATACAGAAACGCCGCCCCCAGCGCCAGGGCAATCCCCAGCAGATAGTCCTCGCCATTACTTTGCCCAGCGCCGTGGGCACTGACGATGGCCAGCATGCCGAGGAACGCCACACTCAGCCAGGTCACCTTGGCCAAGGTGATCTTTTCGCCCAGAAACAGCGCCGCCAGCCCCACCAGAATGAATGGCTGCACGTTGTAAACCGCCGTGCCGATGGCAATCGACGCCCGCGCGTACGAGGCAAACAACAGCAGCCAGTTGCCGACAATGGCCGCCCCACTGGCAATCGCCAGCAAAAATGCCGTGCGGCTGATCACACCTGGGCGCAGAAAGCCAAACGCGGCGCAAATCGCCAGCAAGGTCACGGCACCGAACACGCAGCGCCAGAACACCACATCCAGCACCGGCTGGCCGGACACCAGCACGAACCAGCCAATGGTCCCGGAAATCAGCATGGCGGCGACCATTTCCAGCGAGCCACGGCGCAATGAACTGTCCATCTCAAATCTCCCGTTGATGATGGCCACAGTATGCAAAGGCAACAGCCTGGCCATCCAGCGGATAACCAAGGCATATTCGTGGATCTGCCTTTACTATCAAGGCAAATAACACGAATTACCTGATGAGGTGGGTATGACCGATGCCATCGACCAACTATTGATCAATGCCCTGATGGAGGACTCGCGCCGCTCGCTCAAGGCTCTGGCGCAGGTCAGCGGGCTGTCCGCACCCAGCGTCAGCGAGCGCCTGCGCCGGCTGGAAGAGCGTGGCGTGCTGCGCGGCTATACCGTGGAGGTCGACCCACGCGCCTTTGGCTACCAGTTGCAGGCGATCGTGCGCATCCGTCCGCTACCGGGGAAGCTGCAAGAAGTGGAGCGCCAGATCATTGCCATCCCTGAGTTCACCGAATGCGACAAGGTCATTGGCGAAGACTGCTTCGTCGCCCGACTGCATGTGCGCTCGATGGAGCAGTTGGACACGCTGCTCGACCTCATGAATGTGCTGGCTGAGACCAATACCGCGATCATCAAGAAGACCCCGGTCAAGCGGCGGTTGCCGCCAATGGATTGATTGGCTTCTGTGCTGGCCTCTTCGCAGGCGTGCCCGCGAAGAGGCCAGCACTGGAAAAGTTGACTATTTTTTGTACACAAAAACGTAACCATAGGTGCCATTTTTGTGTGCACTTTCTTCAGCAGCGCCCCAATTCGTTACACACTTTCCACCCGTTATTTTGACCAAATGATCAACTAATCAGTCTTTAAAAAATATAACTTGTTCACTTGGTCAACTTATATTCTCTGTATTTCATTAACTTACCTTTTAACAAGATAAGTTCGAAATGATCGCCTGCTGAAACCTGCTCTTCCCTTGGCATGGAACTCGCTTTTGTGTGTTCGTGTTTTGTATACAACTTAAACAAAACATAGATACACAAGAATCCGCGACGCCGACCCAATATCGGCCGCCGCGCCCACAACCCTGTGATGCCAACGCTGCACCGACGAGATGGCGAGCCCGTGCGCATGCCCGCTCATCGCAGTCCATGTGCATCAGGAGCCCGCCGGAATGAGTAGCAGCCTCGACCTTGCCCCTGAACAATCCGTCGCCAGCACACACCCCGCGTCCACGCTTGCCGGCCACCAGCCGGACCTTGTTCTCAGCCCGCGCCTGCATAACCGCGACCTGGCGCCAACGCGTATGGAAGGCCGTCGCTGGGGCGGCTACAGCATCTTCGCGCTGTGGACAAACGATGTGCACAATATCGCCAACTATTCGTTCGCCATGGGCTTGTTCGCCCTCGGCCTGGGTGGCTGGCAAATTCTGTTGTCGCTGGCCATCGGCGCGGCACTGGTGTACTTCTTCATGAACCTGTCGGGTTACATGGGGCAGAAAACCGGGGTACCGTTCCCGGTCATCAGCCGCATTGCCTTCGGCATCCACGGCGCGCAGATACCGGCGCTGATCCGAGCCATCATCGCCATCGCCTGGTTCGGCATCCAGACCTACCTGGCATCGGTGGTGCTGCGGGTGCTGCTCACCGCCGTGTGGCCGCAACTGGCAGCCTACGACCACGACAGCATCCTCGGCCTGTCGAGCCTGGGCTGGGTGTGTTTCGTGTCGATCTGGCTGGTGCAACTGGTGATCCTGGCCTACGGCATGGAGATGGTGCGCCGTTACGAGGCCTTTGCCGGGCCTGTGATCCTGCTGACCGTCGCCGCACTGGCGGTGTTCATGTACTTCAAGGCCGACGCGCGCATTGCCTGGTCGGTGGCTACCCCGCTGACCGGCTACGAGATGTGGCGCAACATCTTTGCCGGCGGCGCACTGTGGCTGGCGATCTACGGCACCCTGGTGCTGAACTTCTGTGACTTCGCCCGCTCCTCGCCTTGCCGCAAGACCATCCGCGTCGGCAACTTCTGGGGCCTGCCGGTGAACATCCTGGTATTCGCCGTGATCACCGTGGTGCTGTGCGGCGCGCAGTTCCAGATCAACGGCCAGAGCATCGACAGCCCGACGCAGATCGTCGCCGCCATACCCAGCACGCCATTCCTGGTGCTCGGCTGCCTGGCCTTCCTGATCGTCACCGTGGCGGTGAACATCATGGCCAACTTCGTCGCCCCGGCCTTCGTACTCAGCAACCTGGCGCCGCGCCACCTGAACTTCCGCCGTGCCGGGCTGATCAGCGCCACCCTGGCGGTGCTGATCCTGCCCTGGAACCTGTACAACAGCCCGCTGGTGATCGTGTACTTCCTGTCGGGCCTGGGCGCCCTGCTCGGCCCGCTGTACGGCGTGATCATGTCCGACTACTGGTTGCTGCGCAAAGGCTGCATCAACGTGCCGGAGCTGTATACCGAGCACCCGGCCGGCGCCTATCACTACAGCAAGGGCATCAACCTGCGCGCCGTGGCCGCCTTCGTGCCGGCCGCACTGCTGGCCATCGTGCTGGCCCTGGTGCCCAACTTCCACGGTATCGCGCCGTTCTCCTGGCTGATCGGTGCCGGCATCGCCGCCGCCCTGTACCTGCTGATCGCGCCACGTAACCGCCACTACCACGACGTCAGCGGCGAGTGCATCGCCGTCGACCACAGCGGCCATTGATCAAGGAGGACTGCCCATGCGTATTCTGATCGCCAACGTCAACACCACCGAAGCCATCACCCAGGCCATTGCCGAGCAGGCCCGTGCGGTGGCCGCACCCGGCACCGAAATCGTCGGCCTCACGCCCTGGTTCGGCGCCGAATCGGTGGAGGGCAACTTCGAGAGCTACCTGGCGGCCATCGCGGTGATGGACCGGGTCCTGGCCTTTGAAGGGCCCTACGATGCCGTGATCCAGGCCGGTTATGGCGAACATGGCCGCGAAGGCCTGCAGGAACTGCTTAACGTGCCTGTGGTGGACATTACTGACGCCGCCGCCAGCACAGCAATGTACCTGGGCCACGCCTATTCCGTAGTAACCACGCTTGACCGCACCGTGCCATTGATCGAGGACCGCCTGAAGCTCTCGGGCCTGTATGACCGCTGCGCCTCGGTGCGAGCCAGCGGGCTGGCGGTGCTGGAACTGGAAGCCGACCCGCTGCGGGCCGTGGAGGCGATTGTCGAGCAGGCCGAACGCGCCGTGCGTGACGACAAGGCCGAGGTGATCTGCCTGGGTTGTGGCGGCATGGCCGGGCTGGACGAGCAGATTCGCCAACGTACCGGCGTGCCGGTGGTGGATGGTGTGAGTGCAGCGGTGACCATTGCCGAATCGCTGGTGCGCATGGGCTTGAGCACGTCCAAAGTGCGCACCTATGCGACGCCACGGGCGAAGAAAGTGGTGGGATGGCCGATGCGCTTCGGCCGCTAGATATCCTTCGCCTGTACCGGCCTCTTCGCGGCTAAAGCCGCTCCTACAGGACCAGCGCAAGCCTGAATACCGTGGGGTCCTCGTAGGAGCGGCTTTAGCCGCGAAGAGGCCGGCCCGCTTAACGCATCATCCTGGCCAAACGCTGCGCACTGCCACAGGCCAAGGTGAATCCCAACGCCCCATGCCCCAGGTTCAACCACAGGTTGCGGTACACCGTCCCACCGATGATCGGCACCCCGGTCGGTGTCGCCGGCCGCATCCCCGCCCACTCCACCGCCTGGCCATAATCCGCCGCCCTCGGCAGCGTCTCCAGCGCCAGCCGCCGCATGCTCTGCAAACGGCGCATGTCCACCGACTCATCGAACCCGACAATGTCCACCATCGCCGCTACCCGCAGCTGCTGCCCCAGGCGGGCGTAGACGATCTTGCGCTCATAGTCGGTAAGGCTCACCTCCGGGGGCAGGTGCGCGGCGCTGATCGGTGCCGTCAGGCTATAGCCCTTCAGCGGGTAGACGGGTATCTGCACCCCCGGTAATGCCAAGCCTGGGCCGCGATGCCCGGCACACAGCACCAACTGCTCCACGTCCAGCTGCTGATCGCCCAGTTGCAGTGCCACGACCTGGCCCTGGCGCTGAAGCAATTGCGTCACCGGCCGGCCAAGCAGGAAATGGCACTGGCCCGACGCGCGCAACAGCGCCTCCAGCCGCAAGCAAAACACGTGACAATCGCCAACCTCTTCGCCCGCCGTGAACACGCCACCCACAAACGGTGCGCCATCCAGGGCAGGCTCCAGCCCGCGCAGCTCGGTAGCCGCCAGCACCTGCTGACTGGACGGGTCCGCCAACTGTTCCCGGCCTTGGGCAAAGGCCCGTTCACTGCGAAATGCCACCAGCTTGCCATTGCGCCGCCAGGCAAAATCCCCCAGGTTCTGGTCCTCGCGCCATTGAGCCAGAACGGCCTGACTGTAAAGCGCCAGCTCAAGCAATTGCCCGGCATTACGGCGATTGACGCTTCGCCGGCAAGCCAGGGTGAATGCCAGCAGCCAGCGCCACTGGGCCGGGTCCATGCGCAAGCGCAATCGCAATGGCGACTCGCCCTGCAACAGCCAGCCCAGCGCCTGCCACGGCACCCCGGCATCAGCCAGCGGCGCCACATAGCGATAGGACAATTGCCCGCCATTGGCAAAGCTGGTGGCCGACGCCAGGCTGTCGCGGGCCTCGATCAGGTCAACCGACCACCCTTCCCGAACCAGCGCGTAAGCCGTCGCCAGGCCCACCACTCCACCACCGATCACCGTTACCCGCTGTTTCATCGCTCATCCCTGTTCCAGCTTCCTTGCCAAACAGTACCAGCGGATCAGGTCGGGCAGCTATGCGCACCGTCATTCAGGCCCTGGCGCACATTACGGCTCAGCAGGCTGGCTTTGCCGTTTTGCCAGGTCAGGGTCAGTACATAGAGCGTGTCGAAGTCTTCGCCGCTCCAATCCTCGGTGATCACCCGCTCCTCCCCCAGGGCCTTGCCGGCCACGGTGTTGATCAGTTCCGGCAGGTAGCCGTGGGACCAGGCAGTGTAGATGGTCGCATTGCGGTACTTGTCGCTCAGCAACTCATCGGCCAGTTCAGCAGTGTCGTTGGCGCCGTAGTCGATATTCACCGGCAAGCCGAGGCGGATGGCACTGGGGGTGATGGTCATCAATGGGCGGATGTAGCTGTAGCTTTCGTCCCGGCTGCCTTCCTCGACATGCCGCGTGGGGTTGGCGGCAAACACGTAGTCGGCCTTGCCGAAGCGCTCGGGCAGTACACTGGCCAGGTCCAGTGCACGGTTGAGGCCCTGGCAGTTCAACTGCCCGAGCCCCTCGCCCGGCTTCTCGCCATGACGCAGAAACACCAGGGTCTGGGTGCCATCCACCGGTCGTGCCCGGCTTTCGACAGCCTCCAGCGCCAACGGTACGGCGATGGCTGTGAGCAACAGACTCAGCAGCAAGTGACGGCGACGGCGGAAGAGTGTTGGCAACTTCATCAAGGCAGGCTCGTGTGGCAGAGAAAATCGGGTTTACCCGCCACATCGCCCGGCCAGTTGCAGGGCGCCCGTGTAGTGAATGCCATCCCTGGCAACGCGTGAGGGTCAGAGTGCCCCGAACCCGTTTGGTTCCTCCCTGGAGGTGGATGCCGTTCCCTAGGCAAGGCCTAGATTAGGGGCTGGGTGTTGCGCAATTGTGTAAGGTGCAAGAATTTCGGGTTGCAACGTGCCCACTCAGTCATCCCGCGTGAGCACTTCCAGCAGTTCGATCTCGAAGGTCAGGTCCGAATTCGGTGGGATCGCCCCTACGCTGCGTTCGCCATAGCCCAGGTGCGCCGGTACCAGCAGCTTGCGCTTGCCGCCAACGCGCATGCCCATCAGGCCTTGGTCCCAGCCTTTGATTACCCTGCCGGTACCGATCACGCACTGAAACGGCTTACCGCGCGACCAGGACGAGTCGAACTCGCTGCCATCGGCCAGCCAGCCGGTGTACTGGGTGGTGATCAGGGCACCTTTGACGGCGGCTTTGCCGTCACCCTCGACCAGGTCGATGATCTGCAGTTCTTGGCTCACGGGTACACTCCAAACGCTGAAAAACAAAACCGCCCTTTTCTCAGGAATGCACCGGTTTGGCAAGTTCACGCAGAATTGTATGGAGGCATTCGCCGACGGAATGCCCCCGTACAACATGACGTTGAATCAGCTGTTCTGCTCGAACACCTCTTGGCCGGACAGCTCCTTGGTCTGATTGGCGAAGCAGTACCACGCGGGTTTCTGTTCGACGAAGATCTGCAGGTCGAAATCCCAGGCTTGGTCGCCATCGAGCAGGCCGACCGGCACGGCGTGGAAGTCGTTGGCCTTGAGCCGGTAGTACAGGTGCGTACCACAGCGGCCACAGAAAGCACGCTGGGCCCAGTCGGACGAATCATAGACGCTCGGCGCACGCCCTTCGATCAGCGGAGGCTTGCTGCAGTGCACCACCAGCAGCGGGCCACCGGTCCACTTGCGGCACATGCTGCAATGACAAGCGCTGATATGGGTATTGTCGACGCTGATCGTCAGCCGCGTGTCGCCGCACAGGCAGGTGCCGTGTTTTTCCAAGTCCATGGGTGGCTCCTTGAACGGAAAGATGGGCCTGCAATTATAGAAGCCCCCAGGGCATCACACGCCATACTAGATGTACACATTGCCCCGCAGGTACAACGCCGCCCGCCCACTGATGATTACGCGGCCATTGCCCGGCACTTCACACTGCAATTGCCCTTTGCGTGCCCCGCCCTGCTCGCAGTTCAGCACCTTCTTGCCCAGCCTCTGGGCCCATACCGGCGCCAGCGAAGTGTGCGCCGAGCCGGTTACCGGGTCTTCATCCACACCAACCCGCGGGCCGAACCAGCGGGTGACGAAGTCAAAGCCACGCCCTGCCGCGGTCACGGCAATGCCACGGACGTCGAAGGCCGACAGTGCAACAAAATCTGGGTTCAACGTATCGAGCAGCAAGGCGTCATCGATCAGCACCACATAATCGTCACTGTGGTAAACCACCTGAGCCTGGCTCAAGCCCAGCGCCTGCAACAAGCCCGCCGGTATGTCCACCGCTACGGGTTGCTTGGCCGGGAAGTCCATGGCCAGCAGGCCATCAGTGCCACGGCTGACGCGCAACTCGCCACTGCGGGTATTGAAGCGCAGCACTTGCGCCTGCTCACCCAGTTGCTCGAACAGCACGTAAGCCGAGGCCAAGGTAGCATGGCCGCACAGGTCGACCTCCACGGCGGGGGTAAACCAACGCAAGTCAAACGTTTCGCCGTTGCGCACGAAGTAGGCTGTTTCTGACAGGTTGTTTTCTTCGGCAATGCGCTGCAGCACATCGTCCGGCAGCCAGCTGTCCAGCGGGATCACTGCGGCCGGGTTGCCACCGAACGGTTCAGTGGAAAAGGCATCGACCTGGAATATTTCGAGTTGCATGCACACACTCCTTGTTGCCCGGGCGCTGCCAGGCAGATATCTGGAAAAGGGTTACGGGCGTACCGGGGTCAAAACTGGCTCACCGGCAAAGAACGCCTGCAGGTTGCGTAGCACCGAGGCCACCGTGTCGCGCGCGGCTTCTGGCGATTGGCCAGCCACGTGGGGTGTGAGCACGGTGTTGGGCAAGGCCTTGAGTGCATCGGGCACTGCCGGCTCGTCATCGAATACATCCAGCGCGGCGCCAGCCAGCTGGCCACGCTGCAATGCAGCAATCAGGGCTTGCGTGTCGACCACGCTGGCACGGGCGATGTTCACCAGATAGCCGTCAGCCCCCAGGGCCTGAAGGACGTGGGCATCGACCAGATGCCGGGTGTTGGCGCCACCGGGGGTAGCCACCACCAGGATGTCGACGGCTTCAGCCAAGTGTCGTGGGCTGTCGTACCAGGTATAGGGCACCCCCTGGCGTGCTGTGCGGCTGTGGTAGCTGACGTGCATGTCGAAGCCCAAGTGGGCCCGCTTGGCAATCGCCAGCCCTACTGCGCCGAGGCCGAGAATGCCCAGGCGCTTGCCACTCACCGAGGGGCTGATCACCCGGTTCCATTCACCGCGCCGCGTGCTGGCATCGGCACGGGGGATGTCGCGCAGCAGCGCCAGCAGCAGGGCCAGGGTGTGGTCGGCGACGGCCGCGGCATTGGCCCCTGCGCCATTGGTGACGGTTATGCCGCGGGCAGCGGCGGCGGCCAGGTCGACCTGCTCGTAGCCGGCGCCGATCACGCAGATGATCTGCAATCTGGGTAATGCGTCAATTTCGGCGGCGGATAGCCCCAGCGGCCCACGGGTGAGGACCGCATCGATTTCTTCGGCGTGGCGATGAATGGCATCGGCGCGCAGTTTCGGCGAAGGGGCACGGATCAGGTGGTAACCGGCCTGCTCCAGCATGGGCAGGTAATCGTCGACGGTTTCCACCAGTACCAGGACTGTCTTGCGCATGCCACCTCCGGGTAAATACGAGGCGTCATTATGCGGAGTCACCGACCGGTACAGTCAATGGAAATAACAAGGCAAAACTGTACTGTGCTGTTTCTGCGTTGCTGCGTTGCTGTTGCTGTTGCTGTTGCTGTTGCTGTTGCTGTTGCTGTTGCTGTTGCTGTTGATCTGGATCTTGATCTTGATCTTGATCTTGATCTTGATCTTGATCTTGATCTTGATCTTGATCTTGATCTTGAT
>NZ_JBICMK010000081.1:0-102997 GCF_043106315.1 Pseudomonas sp. FYR_5
GGCCAGGACAGGTCAACCACGAAAATGGCTCGGCGCCACGCCGCTCCAGCGCTGGAAGGCATGCCGAAAACTGGCCGTCTCACTGAACCCCAAAGTCTCTGCAATCCGGTAGATCGGCATCTGTTCATCGGCCAGCAACTGCTTGGCCCGCTCGAACCTCAGCTCGTCCAGCAGCTGTTGATAACTGCAGCCCAGTGCCTGCAAATGCCGGCGCAGGGTGCGCGACGAGCAGTTCATTTGCCGCGCAAGCCCTTCCAGTCCAGGGGCTGCGTCCAGTTGCTGCGCCAGCAGCTGGCGAATCCGTCCCAGCCATGCCTGGCGACCGGTGAACTCAAGGTTCAGGCGCCGGCAGCGCTCACTCATGGCTTTGTGAGTAATCGGGTCGGCCAGCGGCAGCGGCATATCCAGCCATCGCCGTTCGAAGGCAAAGGCATTGTCCTCGGCGGCGAAACCGATCGGGCATTGAAACGCTCCGGCATAGAGCGCGTGGTAACCAGGGCGAGGGTGCTCAAAGCGTGCGCCAAGCAGCGGCAACGGACGGCCAAGCAGGTCGTCGCAGGTGACTTTCAGCGACACCAGGCAGAACTCGGCGTTGAAAGCGCTCAGCGCCGGGCTGTCCTGGTAATCGCTGGCGCTGAACCAGACACGTTGGCCGTCGTCGAGCAAGCGCAGCTTGAAGACTGTTCCCAGCAGTGCCGGATACTGCAGCGCCAGGCGTAATGCGTCACCCAAAGTGGCACTGGAGAGCAGTGCGTAACCGAGCATGCCGTAGCACGACACATGCATGCGCTGGCCCAGCTCCAGGCCAATGTCCTCGCGTCGGGCCACGGCATTGGCGCAAACCTGCAACTCCTGCTGGGTGGTGATGCGCGCATCGGCATGCCCCAGGTCTGCCGGGCCAATGCCGCTGCCGGCCAGCAGCGCTGAAGCCTCGCAACCGTCTGCCTGGAAGACGTTGAGAATCAGCGAAACTGCGTTGAGGGTGGTCAGGTGGCTGTGCAGCATGCTGGGTAATCCCGTGGGGCTGGGACGCATTATGGAGCAAGTTGTGTGCCGATATCGGGGCTGCAGGTAAACCACATACTCTGCAGGCGCGGTCTGGTGTCGCGAAGGCCCGCAAAAGCGGCCCCCAAAACCTTCAGGCAAAAAAAAGGCCCGAAGCAAGCGCTCGGGCCTTGGAAAGGTTGAGAGGTGTCTAGTCCCTCGACCTGGTGAGACTGTTTACAGCGGCCTGATTACGCCTTCAGCGGAACCAGACGTGGAGCGATCATGTTTTCCGGACGCAGGATGTCGTTGAGCATTGCGTCGTCCAGCAGCTTCTCTTCGCGCACCAGTTCCAGTACACCGCGGCCGCTTTCCAGGGCAACGCGGGCGATACGGGTGGCGTTCTCGTAGCCGATGTACGGGTTCAGTGCGGTAACCAGGCCGATCGAGTGCTCGACCAGTTCACGGCAGCGCTGTTCGTTGGCGGTGATGCCGACGATGCAGTGCTCGCGCAGCATGTCCATGGCACGTTGCAGCAGGCGGATCGAGTCGAAGATCTTGTAGGCGATCAGCGGTTCCATCACGTTCAACTGCAGCTGGCCACCTTCGGCGGCGACGGTCAGGGCCAGGTCGTTGCCCATGATGGCGAAGGCCACCTGGTTTACAGCTTCTGGAATAACCGGGTTGACCTTGCCTGGCATGATCGAGCTGCCTGGCTGACGCGCTGGCAGGTTGATCTCGTTGATGCCGGTGCGCGGGCCGCTGGACAGCAGGCGCAGGTCGTTACAGATCTTCGACAGCTTGACCGCAGTGCGTTTGAGCATGCCGGAGAACAGCACGAAGGCGCCCATGTCGGAGGTGGCTTCGATCAGGTCGGCAGCCGGTACCAGCGGATGGCCGCTGATGGTGGCCAGGCGCTGTACGGCCAAGGCCTGGTAGCCAGGGTCGGCGTTGATGCCAGTACCGATGGCGGTACCGCCCAGGTTGATTTCGGTCAGCAGTTCCGGAGCCAGCGAGCGCAGGCGCTGCAGGTCTTCGTTCATGGTGGTGGCGAAGGCTCGGAATTCCTGGCCCAGGGTCATCGGTACGGCGTCCTGCAGCTGGGTACGGCCCATCTTCAGTACGTGGTCGAATTCTTTACCCTTGGCAGCGAAGGCCTGGATCAGGCTATCAAGGCTGGCCAGCAGCGCGTCGTGACCCAGCAGCAGGCCCAGGCGAATTGCGGTCGGGTAGGCGTCGTTGGTCGACTGCGCCATGTTCACGTCGTTGTTGGGGTGCAGGTACTGGTACTCACCCTTCTGGTGGCCCATGGCCTCCAGCGCAACGTTGGCAATGACTTCGTTGGCGTTCATGTTGGTAGAAGTACCAGCGCCGCCCTGGATCATGTCAACCACGAACTGGTCGTGGTAATCGCCTTTGATCAGGCGGGCGCAGGCTGCGGAAATGGCAGCGTGCTTGGCATCGCTCAGGTGACCCAGCTCACGGTTGGCGTCGGCAGCGGCCTGCTTGACCATGGCCAGGGCCACGACCAGCTTCGGGTAATGCGACAGCGGAACACCAGAGAGGTGGAAGTTGTTGGCAGCGCGCAGGGTCTGGATGCCGTAGTAGGCATCTGCAGGAACTTCAAGGGTACCCAACAAGTCTTTTTCGACGCGGAACGATGCAGCAGAGGACATGATGTATATCATCTCGATTTTGACCCGGCACCTGCCGGAATGGCGCCAATCCTAGGCCTGAAGGTGTTTTTGCGGCCAATGCTATTGCACGCTAACCTATGCACAAACGGCATAGTGTTTCATGTGACGCCAATTGATATTCGAGCGTGTTCCATTTTGGTGCACGCCGGGAGATGTGCTTTGTGAACCTTGAAAGCAAATGGCTGGAAGACTTCAGCGCTCTGGCCGCTACCCGCAGTTTTTCCCAGGCGGCAGAGCGGCGTTTCGTTACTCAACCGGCCTTCAGCCGGCGCATTCGCAGCCTTGAGGCGGCGTTGGGCTTGCAACTGGTTAACCGCTCTCGCACACCCATCGAGCTGACCGAGGCCGGACAGCTATTTCTCGTCACGGCGCGTACTGTTGTCGACCAGTTGAGCGAAATTCTCCGCCATTTGCATCATCTTGAAGGCGGGCAGGGCGAAGTGGTGCAGGTAGCTGCGGCACACTCCTTGGCGTCGGGCTTCTTCCCCCGTTGGGTGGCCCAGTTGCGCAACGACGGTTTGAACATCGCCACCCGCCTGGTTGCGACTAACGTCGGAGATGCCGTACACGCACTGCGCGAAGGCGGTTGCGACCTGATGCTGGCTTTCTACGACCCGGACGCGGCCTTGCAGATGGATGCCGAAATCTTCCCGTCGCTGCACATGGGCACCACTGAAATGCTGCCGGTATGCGCCGTGGATGCCGATGGCAAGCCATTGTTCGACCTGGAAGGCGAGGGCAGCGTGCCATTGCTAGCCTATACCGCCGGCGCGTTCCTCGGCCGCTCGGTCAATTTACTGCTGCGCCAGCGCAACCTGCGTTATACCACCGTCTATGAAACCGCCATGGCCGACAGCCTCAAGAGCATGGCCCTGGAAGGGATGGGCATCGCTTGGGTGCCGCGTCTGTCGATGCGTGGCGAGCTCGAACGCGGTGAGTTGGCGATCTGCGGTGGTAGCCAATGGCATGTGCCGCTGGAAATCCGCCTGTATCGCTGCGCTTTGGTGCGTAAGGCTAACGTCCGCTTGCTATGGCGCAAGCTGGAGTCGTCTGGAGCACAAGGTGAAGCGTCACGTTGAGTTGCCTTTCAGGTAATCAGTGATATTTGCACGATTCCTGCCGCTGTAGCGGTAGCAGTTGGATCGTGTCGGTACACGGGGGCGTGTACGTTTCACACACCCAGCCATTGAACTTCAGTTCGGCGTCTTCATGCGTGGCACCTGGCAGATGGCCAATTTCATGAGCTGGGCACGGTGAGCGAGCGGGCTGCGGAAGCGCTTGGCAATTGCATGCCGAGTACCAGGCCAAACGAAAGTGCGAAGAAGCATGGAGCGTTCATGTAGACGTACCAAAATGCTCGAGTAAGGATGCAGGCTTACAGCACTCGTCGACCCCGAGGCGGCGGGAAAAAGTTGTCCCACGAGACAGCTTGCCCTTTGATCCGACATGTGCTTGTAGGGGTGGGCGGCCAGCCTTTAAATACGTTACAATCCCGCGCCTTCGGCCGACCTGGTCGATTCAGAATCCGTATGACAAGCCACGCCGGCCCACCTGCGTGGCTTGTTGCTTTTAGCGCGCCAGAAGGCGCTTGCAGGAGAGGCTCGACGATGAGTGCACTGGTTGGCGTGATCATGGGCTCCAAGTCCGATTGGTCCACCCTTAGCCACACCGCCGAAATGCTGGAAAAACTCGGCATTCCCTACGAAGTGAAGGTGGTCTCCGCCCACCGCACCCCGGATCTGCTGTTCCAGTATGCCGAGGAGGCTGAGGGCCGTGGCATCGAGGTGATCATCGCCGGTGCCGGTGGCGCAGCCCACCTGCCAGGCATGTGCGCCGCCAAGACCCACCTGCCGGTGCTGGGCGTGCCGGTGCAGTCGTCGATGCTGTCGGGCGTCGATTCGCTGCTGTCGATCGTGCAGATGCCAGCCGGCGTGCCGGTTGCCACCCTGGCCATCGGCCGTGCCGGTGCGGTCAACGCTGCCTTGTTGTCGGCCAGCATCCTGGGCGCCAAGTACCCGCAGTACCACGCGGCGTTGAAGCAGTTCCGCACGGAACAGACCGACACCGTGCTGGACAACCCAGACCCGCGCCAGGCTTGAGGCTCAACCCATGAAGATCGGTGTAATCGGTGGCGGCCAGCTCGGCCGCATGCTGGCCTTGGCGGGTACCCCGCTGGGCATGAACTTCGCCTTCCTCGACCCGGCCCCGGACGCCTGCGCTGCCCCCTTGGGCGAGCACCTGCGTGCCGACTACGGCGACCAGGATCACCTGCGCCAGCTGGCCGACGAAGTCGACCTGGTCACCTTCGAGTTCGAAAGCGTCCCGGCCGAGACCGTGGCCTTCCTCTCGCAGTTCGTGCCGGTGTACCCCAGCGCCGAATCGCTGCGCATCGCCCGTGACCGCCTGTTCGAAAAGAGCATGTTCCGCGACCTGGGCATTCCCACCCCGGCCTTTGCCGACATCCTCTCGCAGGCAGATCTGGACGCCGCAGTGGCCAGCATCGGCCTGCCGGCCGTGCTGAAAACCCGCACCCTGGGTTACGACGGCAAGGGCCAGAAGGTGCTGCGCACGCCAGAAGACGTGGTTGGTACGTTCGCCGAGCTGGGCAGCGTGCCATGCCTGCTGGAAGGCTTCGTGCCGTTCACCGGCGAAGTGTCGCTGGTGGCCGTGCGTGGCCGCGATGGCGAAACCCGCTTCTATCCGCTGGTGCACAACACCCACGAGAGCGGCATCCTGCGCTTGTCGGTAGCCAGCCAGGCACACCCGCTGCAGGCTTTGGCCGAAGATTACGTCGGCCGCGTGTTGCAGAAGCTGGATTACGTTGGCGTGATGGCCTTCGAGTTCTTCGAGGTTGACGGTGGCCTTAAGGCCAACGAAATCGCCCCGCGCGTGCACAACTCCGGGCACTGGACTATCGAAGGCGCCGAGTGCAGCCAGTTCGAGAACCATCTGCGTGCCGTTGCCGGCCTGCCACTTGGCTCGACCGCCAAGGTGGGTGAGAGCGCGATGCTCAACTTCATCGGTGAAGTGCCGGCCGTGGACAAGGTTGTCGCCATCGGGGACTGCCACCTGCACCACTACGGCAAAGCCTTCAAGGTTGGCCGCAAGGTAGGACACGCCACCCTGCGCTGCGCTGACATGGCTACCCTCGAGCGCAAGATTGCTGAAGTAGAGGCGCTGATCAGCAACTGATCGGGCTTCGAATCGAACTTCTGCAAGCGGCATGCCCTCTGAATATGGCAACAAGTCGAAGCCCGTCTAGGCTTTGGCTTGTTCCAACTTCACTGCAGAGGGATTGCCATGGGTATCATTGGAACCATCTTCATCGGCCTCATCGTCGGCCTGCTGGCCCGCTTCATCAAGCCGGGCGATGACAGCATGGGCTGGATCATGACCATCCTGCTGGGTATTGCCGGCTCCTTGGTGGCTACCTATGGCGGCCAGGCGCTGGGTATATACCAGGCTGGGCAAGCGGCGGGCTTCCTTGGCGCGCTGGTCGGTGCCGTGGTGCTGCTGGTGATCTACGGATTCATCAAGAAGCGCTGATTACTGGTTAGAATGCTCGGCAATTCATTCGAGTTGCCGAGCATTTTCATGCGTGCCTTTTTCCTCATCCCCTTGCTGTTGGCCAGTACCCTGGCCCATGCCGAACTGCCCGAAACCGACTGGCTGGAGCTGATGCCCAAGTCGGACCAGAAGGCACTCGAACAAATGCCTGAAATCGACCACAACTCGCCGGAAGCCATGGGCACTTTTACCGCCAAGGGTGGCCTCAAGCAGAGCAAGGGGCTGCCTGCGGTGATGTATTCGACCAAGACCGTGGCGGCCATGAATGGCAAGGACATCCGCCTAGGTGGCTACCCTGTGCCGCTGGAGAGTGACGCCAAGGGCAACAGCACGTTGTTCTTCCTGGTGCCGTACCCGGGTGCGTGCATCCATGTGCCGCCACCGCCGCCCAACCAGTTGGTACTGGTGCGCTACCCGAAAGGCCTGAAGATCGATGACATTTACACCCCGCTGTGGGTCAGCGGCAAGCTGAAGGTGGAAAAGGTCAGCAATGACCTGGCCGATGCGGCCTATGCACTGGATGCGGGGAAGGTGAGGGTGGTGGAGGATGCTGATCTCTGAACGGCTGTGCCGGCCTCTTCGCGGGTAAACCCGCTCCTACGGAACCTCCACAGGCCTTGCATGCCGCGAGGTATCTGTAGGAGCGGGTTTACCCGCGAAGAGGCCGGCACAGGCACTGTAAAACTCAGATCATTTCGCTGACAATCCTGACCCCCAGCGAACTGCTGCGCCCAGGCTCCAACTCCACCAGGTCATCCCACACATTCGCCGTCTCGATGCACAACATCCGCTGCCAGCCATCGTCAGCCATGTCTGCCAGCTCCTTGGCCCGCTCGGTCCAAGGGTTCCAGATCACCGCCGAGCGCGAGCCGCTGCTGGTCAAGGTAATCCGCCGATTCCAATGCGGGTCGACGATGCTCAGGGTCTGCGGGGTGTTCAGGTAGATCCGGTCAGTTTCCCCGGCAAACATCAGGGCCCCTTGCTGCTGGCGCTGTTCCCAGTCCGCCAGGGTCTCGATGTAACCCAGCCCGTCGACACCCTCGACTCGTGCCTGGCGCACATCGCTCACTGCGAAGTAGCTATGCAGGGCCTGGCTGATGGTCACGGGGGTATTGCCCATGTTGCGGCTGGTCAGGCTCAGTTTCAGGTCTGCGCCCATCTCCACCACCAGTTTCAGCTCGACATCATGGGGCCAACCGGGCAGGTCGCCCTGTGCTTCAGGCAGTTCGAACTCGATCCGCAGGGTCTCCTCCACGTCCTCGATACCCAGCAATTGCCAGTCACGCGTGCGCGCAAGCCCGTGGGCAGGCGCCTGTGCTCCGTGGTACATGGCCTGGACGGCCTGAGGGTTACGCTGCAGGTTGCCAAACCATGGCCAGCACACCGGTACCCCGGCGCGTACCGACTTGCCCTGGCGGAAGAGGGCCTGGTCGCTCAGCCACAGCAGTGGCGGTTCGCCTACCTGCTGGTAGCTGAGGACCTGTGCGCCTTGCTGGGCGATCAGGAGTTCGGCGCGGTCACTGCTGATACGCCAGCAGTTGAGTTCGCCATGTTGCTCGGTTACGACCTGAAAGGTAGCCATTGCGTTCTTCTCATTGATTGCCAGTGGGCCTTGGACCCGGGCAGATGCAATGAGTTTACCGCCAGCGTGGCTCAGCGACGAGGCACCGAGCGGGTACGACCACTGCCGTCGATGGCGACGAAGACGAATACCGCTTCGGTGACCTTGCGCCATTCGCTGGACAGCGGGTCGTCGCTCCACACCTCGACCATCATCTGGATCGAGCTGCGGCCGATTTCCAGGGTCTGGGTATAGAAAGACAGCTGTGCGCCGACCGCGACGGGCACCAGGAAGGCCATGCGGTCGATGGCTACGGTGGCTACGCGGCCGCCGGCGACACGGCTGGCCATGGCCGTGCCTGCCAGGTCCATCTGGGCAACCAGCCAACCACCGAAGATATCGCCGAAACCGTTGGTTTCTCGCGGCAGTGCGGTGATCTGCAAGGCCAGGTCGCCTTGCGGGATTGGATCTTCTTGTTCGAGCTCAATCATGCGATGGGGCCTCTGACCCGTGACGCTTTTCGTTGGTGTGGCGCAAAGGCCGGGTAAACGATTCAGCTTGAAACATACTACGCCGATTTCGTTTCACTGGGCGGCCGTAGGGAAACTCTGCGAAACCGCCCGACAATAGTGACCGGCGTTTTCGCACAACATCCCACGTCAGGAGCAACATAATCCTACGAACTGCCAGTATATAGGGCATAACGGCCAGCGACGACCGCGTATTCATGAATATCTGTGTGGATTTTGTATCGCTTTCGGCGTAGCTCGGCAATTTGCTATCTTCGCCTGTCTCCAATCCAGAAGCCGCGCGCCAAGCGGCCTGCATGCCCTACAAAGAGAACAACGAGCGATGACTTCCGTGCCGAGCAGTATCGAGCAGCCCTCGCGGCCGCTGACCCGCAGCGACTACAAGACCCTCTCACTGTCCGCCCTGGGCGGCGCGCTGGAGTTCTACGATTTCATCATCTTCGTGTTCTTCGCCACGGTGGTGGGCAAGTTGTTCTTCCCGGCCGACATGCCCGAGTGGCTGCGGCTGATGCAAACATTCGGCATCTTCGCCGCCGGCTACCTGGCGCGGCCGCTGGGCGGCATCATCATGGCTCACTTCGGCGACTTGCTCGGGCGCAAGAAGATGTTCACCCTGAGCATCTTCATGATGGCCCTGCCGACCCTGATCATGGGCCTGCTGCCGACGTATGCGCAGATCGGCATGTGGGCACCGATCCTGCTGTTGCTGATGCGCGTGATCCAGGGCGCGGCAATCGGCGGCGAAGTACCGGGCGCATGGGTGTTCGTCTCTGAACACGTGCCGGCTCGCAACACCGGCTACGCCTGCGGCACCCTGACCGCCGGCCTGACCGCCGGCATTCTGCTGGGCTCGCTGGTAGCGACCTTGATCAACAGCGTGTACAGCGCGGAAGAGGTGGCTGACTACGCCTGGCGTATCCCGTTCCTGCTTGGCGGTGTGTTCGGCCTGTTCTCGGTTTATCTGCGCCGTTGGCTGCACGAAACCCCGGTGTTCGCCGAAATGCAGCAACGCAAGGCACTGGCGGAGGAGTTGCCACTGCGCGCCGTGCTGCGTGACCATCGTGGTCCGATCATCCTGTCGATGCTGCTGACCTGGATGCTTTCGGCCGGCATCGTGGTGGTCATCCTGATGACCCCGGCGCTGCTGCAGAGCATCTACCACATCAGCCCGACCGACTCGCTCAAGGCCAACAGCCTGGCCATCGTGTTGCTCAGCTTCGGCTGTATTGGTGCCGGCAGCCTGGCTGACCGGTATGGGGCGGGTCGGGTGTTCGTGATCGGCAGCCTGCTTTTGCTGGCCAGTTCCTGGGTCTTCTACCACAGCCTGCCGACCCGGCCCGAGTTGCTGTTCCCCCTGTATGCCGTGACCGGCCTGTGCGTGGGCGTGATTGGCGCAGTGCCTTATGTCATGGTCAAGGCGTTCCCGGCGGTGGTGCGTTTCAGCGGGCTGTCGTTCTCGTACAACGTGGCCTACGCCATCTTTGGCGGGCTGACGCCGATGGTGGTGACCGCGCTGCTGAAGGTGAGCCCGATGGCGCCTGCCTACTACGTGGCAGGCCTGTGCGCCGTTGGTCTGGCTGTGGGCCTGTACCTGCTCGCCAACAAGCGCTGATCTGCGCTACGGCTACTGGCCTCTTCGCGGCTAAAGCCGCTCCTACAGGGTTTTGCACAAGCCTCAAGGCCGACACCAAACCTGTAGGAGCGGCTTTAGCCGCGAAGTGGCCAGACCAGCTTCCAGTGATGGCCTTTCATCCAATTGTCATAATGAAGTCATATCGTATTCATGCGGCCTGCCGATACTTGGGCCCGTTCCATCCAACACCCCAATATTCCTGCTAGGAGCAAGGCATGAAACTGAAGCGTTTGATGGCGGCCCTTACCTTTGCCGCCGCTGGCGTTGCAACCGCCAACGCGGTAGCCGCTGTCGATCCTGCGATCCCGACCTACACCAAGACCACTGGTGTATCGGGCAACCTCTCCAGCGTCGGTTCCGACACCCTCGCGAACCTCATGACTCTGTGGGCCGAGGCCTACAAGAAGGAATATCCGAACGTAAACATCCAGATCCAGGCTGCCGGCTCCTCTACCGCGCCACCCGCGCTGACCGAAGGCACCGCCAACCTCGGCCCGATGAGCCGCAAGATGAAGGACGTCGAGCTGCAAGCCTTCGAGCAGAAGTACGGCTACAAGCCGACCGCCATCCCGGTTGCCGTCGACGCCCTGGCCGTGTTCGTGCACAAGGACAACCCAATCAAGGGCCTGACCATGGCTCAGGTCGACGCCATCTTCTCCTCCACTCGCCTGTGCGGTGGCAAGGCCGACATCAAGACCTGGGGCGACGTCGGTGTGACCGGTGACCTGGCCAACAAGCCAATTCAGTTGTTCGGCCGCAACTCGGTATCCGGCACCTACGGCTACTTCAAGGAAGAAGCCCTGTGCAAAGGCGACTTCAAGCCTAACGTCAACGAACAGCCTGGCTCGGCTTCGGTCGTGCAGTCGATCAGCTCCTCGCTGAACGGCATCGGCTACTCGGGTATTGGCTACAAGACCGCCAGCGTCAAGACCGTAGCCCTGGCCAAGAAAGAAGGCGGCGAGTTTGTTGAAGACAACGAAGCCAACGCCCTGAACGGCACCTACCCGCTGTCGCGCTTCCTGTACGTCTACGTAAACAAGGCGCCGAACAAGCCTCTGGCCCCGCTGGAAGCCGAGTTCGTCAAGCTGGTGCTGTCGCAAGCGGGCCAGCAGGTGGTGGTGAAGGACGGCTACATCCCGCTGCCGGCAAAAGTCGTCGACAAGACCCTGGCTGACCTGGGCCTGTCGCACACCGGTAACGTTGCAAAGAAGTAAGTAATTAAGAAGAGGCCGGTGCCACTGCCCGGCCTCTTCCACGCATTTTCAGTCCGAAGCCAGGCTCCCTGTGCGGCGGGCTTTCGCGCGTCACCACTTTGTAATGTTTTTGTCACACGGGACCGCTAGGGTGTGCGCATGAATGATCTGGCCAATTCCAACATGACCCAAAACTCCCAGCCCGTGCGCATTGATTTCAATACGCCCGAGTTGCAACGCAAGCGGCGCATGCGCGCGCTCAAGGACCGCCTGACCCGCTGGTACGTACTGGTAGGCGGGCTTGCCGTATTGGCGGCCATCACGCTGATCTTCTTCTACCTGGCTTATGTGGTGTTGCCACTGTTCCAGGGCGCCGAGCTGACCAGCAAGAAGGCCCTGGAGCCGACATGGCTGCAGCAGGATGCCGGTAAGCCACTGATGATCGCGCTTGAAGAGCAGAATCAGGTGGGGATGCGTGTTTCGGACAAGGGCCAGGCACTGTTCTTCGATACCAAGACCGGTAACGAACTCAAGCGTGTCGATCTGGCAGTGCCGGCGGACACCCAGGTTACTTCCATCAGTACTGACCAGCCGGGCAGCGCGCTGGTGGTACTGGGCTTGTCCAATGGTCAGGCCCTGGTGTTCCACCACACCTACAAGATCACCTACCCGGACAACAAGAAAACCATCACCCCTGGCATCGATTACCCGTACGGCGAGCAATCGTTCGTGCTCGACGAGCAGGGGCGTGCGCTGGACCATGTCAGCGTCAACGTCAATGGGGACACCCTGCTGCTGGCCGGCTCTACTGGTGCTCAGCTGCAGGTGGTCGAACTGACCCGCACGGAAAACATGATGACCGAAGAGGTCACCACCGAGCAGAACCGCATCGACCTGCCGCAAATGACCGAAACGGTGAAGAATATCTTCATCGACCCACGCCAGCACTGGCTGTATGTGATCAACGGTCGCGCCACGGCCGATGTGTTCAGCCTGCGCGACAAGAGCCTCAACGGCCGTTATAAGCTGTCTGAAAGCGCCGACACCGAAATTACCGCCACCGCCCAGCTGGTTGGTGGCATTTCGCTGATCATCGGTGACTCCAAGGGGGGGCTGGCCCAATGGTTCATGGCCCGTGACCCGGATGGCGAATCGCGCTTCAAGCAGATCCGTACCTTCCAGATGGGCAAGGCGCCAATCGTGCAGATCGACGCCGAAGAGCGCCGCAAGGGCTTCATCGCCCTGGACGCCGAAGGCAAACTGGGCGTGTTCCACAGCACTGCACACCGAACCCTGCTGGTTGAGCCGGCTGCCGAAGGCCCTGGCACGCTGGCCCTGTCGCCACGCGCCAACCGCATCATCATCGAAGAAGGCGGCAAGCTGTTGCCGTTGAGCCTGCGTAACCCGCACCCGGAAGTTTCGTTCAGCGCGCTGTGGGGCAAGGTGTGGTACGAGAACTATGACGAGCCGAAATACGTCTGGCAATCGACCGCTTCGAACACTGACTTCGAGCCCAAACTGAGCCTGTCGCCGCTGACCTTCGGTACCTTGAAGGCCGCGTTCTACGCCATGATCCTGGCTGCCCCGCTGGCCATTGCCGCAGCCATCTATACCGCCTACTTCATGGCCCCGCGCATGCGCCGCAAGGTCAAGCCAGTGATCGAGTTGATGGAAGCGATGCCGACGGTGATCCTTGGCTTCTTCGCCGGCCTGTTTTTGGCCCCGTACCTGGAAGGCCACCTGCCCGGTGTGTTCAGCCTGTTCCTGCTGATGCCGATCGGTATCCTGCTGGCCGGCTTTTTCTGGAGCCGACTGCCGGAGTCGATCCGCCTGCGTGTACCGGATGGTTGGGAAGCGGCGATCCTGATTCCGGTCATCCTGTTCACCGGCTGGTTCGCCCTGACCATGAGCCCGCATCTGGAAAGCTGGTTCTTCGGCGGCGACATGCGCCTGTGGATCACCAACGACTTGGGTATCACCTACGACCAGCGCAACGCCCTTGTAGTCGGTATCGCCATGGGCTTCGCGGTCATCCCGAACATCTACTCGATTGCCGAAGACGCCGTGTTCAGTGTGCCGCGCAGTCTGACCCTGGGCTCGCTGGCACTGGGCGCGACGCCTTGGCAGACGCTGACCCGCGTGGTCATCCTCACTGCCAGCCCGGGCATCTTCTCGGCGTTGATGATCGGCATGGGCCGTGCGGTAGGCGAGACCATGATCGTGCTGATGGCGACCGGCAACACACCGGTGATGGAGATGAACCTGTTCGAGGGCATGCGCACCCTGGCCGCCAACGTGGCTGTGGAAATGCCGGAATCGGAAGTCGGTGGCAGCCACTATCGCGTGCTGTTCCTGGCCGCCCTGGTGCTGCTGATGTTCACCTTCGTCATGAACACCTTGGCCGAGCTGATTCGCCAGCGTCTGCGCAAGAAATACTCGTCGCTTTGATAGAAAGGTAGCGATCCGTGAAAAAGGATTCCCTCAAAGGCTGGTTCAAGAGCGGCGCCCCAGGCGTCTGGATGAGCGGCGGTGCGGTGGCCATGGCCGTGATCATGACCGTCGGCCTGCTGGCGGTGATCGCCGTGCGTGGCCTGGGCCACTTCTGGCCAGCCGATCTTGTCCAGGCCACCTACAAGGTGCCGGGTCAGGCCGATCACGTCGTCATTGGTGAAGTGGTGCAGAAGGAGGAAGTACCCCGAGCTCGTCTGAAGGGGGCTGGCCTGCCGGTGCCTGACCAGGGGCCGGAGTTCATGACCCGAGAGCTGATCAAGGTGGGTAACCGCGACCTCAATGGTAGCGACTTCACCTGGGTGGTCGGCGACTGGCTGGTCGATGAGCAACACCCAGCCGACCTGATTGCCGTGGAACGCCGTGAGTGGGGCAATTTTTACGGCTACCTGGTCAGCGTCAAGGAAGAAGGCCGCGTAGTCGCCGAGGGGCCTGCCGCCTGGAACGAACTGCAGGCCCGTCTCAAACGCGCCAACCAGCTCAACAACGAGCTGCAAAGCCTCGAGAAGAAGGATATCGGGGCCATCAACCATGGCCTCGAGCGCCTGCGCTTGCAGGCGCGCAAGCTGGAGCTGGACGGCAAGCTGGACGCCGCCGCGCAAGCCGACATGGACGCCGACCGTGCCGAACTGAACAGCCGCTACAAGGCTATCGAAGACCGCCTGACTGGCCTGCACCAGGCCTTTGCCCGTGACAGCCTGGTGGCCCGCGATGCCAATGGCCGTGAAGTGGAAATCAACCTGAGCAAGGTGGTGCATGCCATTCAGCCGAACGGCATGTCGGCGCTCACCAAGTTGGGTACTTATTTCGGCAAGGTCTGGGAGTTCCTCAGCGACGACCCGCGTGAAGCCAACACCGAGGGCGGTATCTTCCCTGCCATCTTCGGTACCGTGATGATGACCTTGATCATGGCTGTGATCGTCACCCCGTTCGGCGTGCTGGCTGCCGTTTACCTGCGTGAATACGCCAGGCAGGGTCCGGTCACCCGGCTTATCCGCATTGCGGTGAACAACCTGGCCGGTGTTCCTGCGATCGTCTACGGTGTGTTCGGTCTGGGCTTCTTCGTCTACGTACTGGGTGGTTCGATCGACCGCCTGTTCTTCCCGGAAGCACTGCCGGCGCCGACGCTGGGTACCCCGGGGCTGCTGTGGGCATCGCTGACTCTGGCATTGCTGGCGGTGCCGGTGGTGATCGTGGCCACCGAAGAAGGCCTGGCGCGTATCCCGCGCACCGTGCGTGAAGGCTCGTTGGCGTTGGGTGCAACCAAGGCCGAGACCCTGTGGAAAATCGTCCTGCCCATGGCCAGTCCGGCCATGATGACCGGCATGATCCTTGCCGTGGCCCGTGCCGCCGGCGAAGTGGCGCCGCTGATGCTGGTGGGTGTGGTGAAGCTGGCGCCATCGCTGCCGGTGGATGGTAACTACCCGTATCTGCATCTGGACCAGAAGATCATGCACCTGGGCTTCCACATCTATGACGTCGGCTTCCAGAGCCCGAACGTCGAAGCCGCTCGGCCGCTGGTATACGCCACTGCGCTGCTGCTGGTGCTGGTAATCGCGACCCTCAACCTCTCTGCCGTGTGGATCCGCAACCACCTGCGCGAGAAGTACAAGGCGCTGGACAGCTGACCCTGATAGCAAGCGTGCCGCCCGTAAGCCGGGCGGGCCTTTGAAACGAATTGATAGCGTATGGAGTTGACCATGCAGCAAGATTCCCACACCCATGGCATCGACATGTCTGCCTTGGGCCGCAACAAGCAGAGCCTGCGCCTGGCTGAAGAAACCGTGGCCATCGAAGTGCCGGGCCTGAGCCTGTTCTATGGCGACAAGCAAGCGCTGTTCGACGTACAGATGAACATCCCAAAGCAGCGTGTGACCGCCTTCATCGGCCCGTCCGGCTGCGGCAAGTCGACCCTGCTGCGTACCTTCAACCGGATGAACGACCTGGTTGACGGTTGCCGTGTGGAAGGTGCCATCAACCTGTATGGCAACAACATCTACCGCAAGGGCGAAGACGTTGCCGAACTGCGCCGGCGTGTGGGCATGGTGTTCCAGAAGCCGAACCCGTTCCCCAAGACCATCTACGAGAACGTGGTCTACGGCCTGCGCATCCAGGGCATCAACAAGAAGCGCGTGCTCGATGAAGCCGTCGAGTGGGCGTTGAAGGGCGCCGCCTTGTGGGACGAGGTCAAGGATCGCCTGCACGAGTCGGCGCTGGGCCTGTCCGGTGGCCAGCAGCAGCGTCTGGTCATCGCCCGTACCATTGCCGTGGAGCCGGAGGTGTTGCTGCTTGACGAGCCGTGCTCGGCGCTGGACCCGATCTCGACCTTGAAGGTCGAAGAACTGATCTACGAATTGAAATCCAAGTACACCATCGTCATCGTGACCCACAACATGCAGCAAGCGGCGCGTGTTTCGGACTACACCGCGTTCATGTACATGGGCAAACTGGTCGAATTCGGGGATACCGATACCCTGTTCACCAACCCGGCGAAGAAGCAGACCGAAGACTACATTACCGGTCGCTACGGCTAAGCGCCGCTCGCGAAACAGGCACCTCGGTGTCTGGCACCGGCGTTGCCGGTGTTCGCGGGTAAACCCGCTCCTACAGGGCCGCGCTACCAAAGGACAAAACGATGATCAACAAAGAAAGCCTTACCCATCACATTTCCCAGCAGTTCAACGCCGAGCTCGAAGAGGTGCGCAGCCACCTGCTGGCCATGGGCGGGCTGGTGGAAAAGCAGGTCAACGACGCGGTTACCGCGCTGATCGAAGCCGACTCTGGTCTGGCCCAGCAGGTGCGCGAGGTTGACGAGCAGATCAACCAGATGGAGCGCAACATCGACGAGGAGTGCTTGCGCATCCTCGCCCGCCGCCAGCCAGCGGCCTCGGACCTGCGCCTGATCATCAGCATTTCCAAGTCGGTGATCGACTTGGAACGCATCGGTGACGAGTCGACCAAGATCGCCCGCCGCGCCATCCAGCTGTGCGAAGAGGGCGAGTCGCCACGTGGCTATGTCGAGGTACGCCATATTGGCGACCAGGTGCGCAACATGGTCCGTGATGCGCTGGACGCCTTTGCCCGCTTCGACGCCGACCTGGCGCTGTCGGTGGCCCAGTACGACAAGACCATCGACCGCGAATACAAGACCGCGCTGCGTGAACTGGTGACCTACATGATGGAAGACCCGCGCTCTATCTCGCGGGTGCTGAGCGTGATCTGGGTGCTGCGTTCACTGGAGCGTATTGGCGACCATGCGCGCAACATCTCCGAACTGGTGATCTATCTGGTGCGCGGCACCGATGTGCGCCACATGGGGCTCAAGCGCATGACGGCAGAAGTGCAGGGCACTGCTGTCGCCAACGGCGAAAAGGCTAATGTTCTGGGCGAATCTGACGATAAGTAAGGTTGCTCCCGAGCATCGACGCCCGGCCTTGGCCGGGCGTTTTCGTTTGCGGTCGAGAGCCGGCAGGCACCCGCGAACGATGTGAAGAGGTCCCGGCGTGACCAGGTTGTGGCAAGTAGCCATCATTGGCAGTAGGCTAGACGGGATTCGTAAGGAGTATCGATGAGTAAAGTGAATGTGCTGGTCGTGGATGACGCCCCGTTTATCCGTGATCTGGTCCGCAAGTGTCTGCGTAATGCCTTCCCGGGTATGGCCATCGACGACGCGGTCAACGGTCGCAAGGCCATGGCCATGCTCGGCAAGGAAGCGTTCGACCTGGTCCTGTGCGACTGGGAAATGCCGGAAATGTCAGGCCTGGAACTGCTTACCTGGTGCCGTCAGCAGCCTGCACTGAAAAATCTGCAGTTCATCATGGTGACCAGCCGTGGTGACAAGGAAAACGTCATTCAGGCGATCCAGGCGGGCGTTTCCGATTTTGTAGGCAAGCCGTTCACCAACGAGCAACTGCTGACCAAGGTAAAGAAAGCCCTGACCAAGATCGGCAAGCTCGACAGCCTGATGGCCATCGGCCCGGCACGAGCCAATTCGGCGTTTGCCAACGATTCGTTGAACGCGCTGACTGCGGGCAAGCCGGAAGCGGTCAAGGTTGCGGCGCCAGCGCCGGCGTCGGCCAAGCCTTTGGTCGCGGCTCCTGCACCTGCTGCCCCCGCGCCGAGCGGTCGTGGCCAGGGCCAGCTGCGCCTGGCCAGTGGTACGCAGCCATGTGTGATCAAGGCGTTGAGCCTGAAAGAGGCACTGCTGGTGGTACGCCGCAGCGAAGCGCTGCCACAGGTGCTGGAAGGTGCGGTGCTGGACCTGGAGCAGGGCGAAAGTGCCGAAGTCGCTCGCCTGAACGGCTACCTGCATGCTGTCGCGGCGCTGGAGCCAAAACCAGACAGTGACTGGTTGCAGTTGACTTTCAAGTTTGTCGACCAGGATGCCCAGAAGCTCGACTACCTTTCTCGGTTGATCGCCCGCGGCACTGCGCAGAAGCACTTCACACCTGGTGGCTGACCCCGGCCCCGCGCCATGCTTTTGGCAGGAGCAGCACAAGGTGCTCCTGGCAAAAGCCCGCGTCGCCCATCCGACCAGCTGCAATACCGACCGTAAAACCCGCTGCTAGGCTTCGACAGATCATAACTGTCAAAAAGCCACTATCATGCCCGCCCGCCTGCTGCTGTTCTGTGCATTGCTCATGGCCTCAGTGTCGAGCCAGGGCGTGACGCTCTACAAGATCACCGACGATTCCGGTGTCATCTCCTATTCCGACCGGCCTGGCCCCGGCGCCAAGCCCTTGGTGCTGCGCGAGCCCATGGTCGAAACGCTCGAAGGCCAAGTGCGGCTGAATGCGAAAACCTTCGACGGTGGCGTGAGCTTTTCCGCACGTAACGAGCTGCATGTGCCGGTAGAGGTAGAGTTGCGGCTGGACAACCTGGTCAACGCACAAGGCGGCGATGCCCCGCGTATCGTGCGCCGGCTGCTGCCGCCGCGCAGCACGCAGATGCTCAGTGTGCTCAGGGGGCGGCCCGGGCTGCTGCTGAACTACCGTTCGACCCTGCTGCAGGCCATGGGTGACCCGGGCAAACGGCCCCAGGGCTTCCGCTATGCGTTCCCGTGGATTGGCGGGCCGTTCCGTGTCACTCAGGGCCCCAATGGTCGCGTCAGTCATTTTGGACCCAAAGGGCGCTACGCCATGGATATCGCCATGCCCGAAGGCACCACCATCATCGCGGCGCGGGAAGGGGTGGTGGTGAAGACGGAGAACAGCCAGAGCGGGCGCGGCCCCAACCCCTCGGGTAACTTTGTCAGGATTTTGCACCCCGATGGCACCATGGGCGTATACCTTCACCTGATGCGCGGTTCGGTGGTGGTGGCGGAGGGGCAACGGGTACGGCAGGGCCAGATGCTGGCCAAGTCGGGCAATACCGGCAACAGCACTGGGCCGCACCTGCATTTTGTGGTGCAGCGCAATGTGGGGTTGGCGCTGGAGTCGATACCTTACCGCTTCGACAGGCCGATCAGCGGGATGCCGGATTTCACTGCCGGCAACCCCTGAGCGATTTGGCCATCAATCCAGCTTCAGCACCTTGGCCAGTACGATCTTGGGCCCTTTCATCTTCTTGATGATGATGCGCAGCCCTTCGACCTCCAGCGACTCCTCTTCTTCAGGCACGCGCTTGAGCGTTTCGTAAATCAGCCCGGCCAAGGTTTCTGCCTCGATGTGGTCAAGGTCGATACCCAGCAAGCGCTCGACCTTGAACAGGGGGGTGTCGCCGCGCACCAGGAGCTTGCCCGGCTGGTAGGCGAGAATGCCACGCTCGGTCTTGCGGTGTTCGTCCTGGATGTCGCCTACCAGCACTTCCAGCACGTCTTCCATGGTCAGGTAGCCGATCACCTTGCCATCGGCTTCCTCGACCAGCACGAAGTGCGCTCCGCCCTTACGGAACTGCTCCAGCAACTGGGCCAGCGGCATGTGCCGCGACACGCGTTCGAGTGGCCGGGCAAGGTCCTCCAGGTCGATGGTCTCTGGCAAGTGCTCCAGCTCAGCCAGCTCCAGCAGCAGGTCCTTGATGTGCAGCAGGCCGGTGAATTCTTCGCGCTCGGCGTCGTACACCGGGTAGCGGCTGAACTTGTGGCGGCGCACCAGGGCCAGGATCTGCTTCAGAGGCGCATGAGCGTCGATGCTGATCATGTCCTCACGCGAGTTGGCCCAGTCGACCACTTCCAGCTCGCCCATTTCCACGGCCGAGGCCAGCACGCGCATGCCTTGGTCGCTTGGGTCCTGGCCACGGCTGGAGTGCAGGATCAGCTTGAGCTCTTCGCGGCTGTAGTGGTGTTCGTGGTGCGGGCCAGGCTCGCCCTGGCCGGCAATGCGCAGGATGGTGTTGGCACTGGCATTGAGCAGGTAGATGGCCGGGTACATCGCCCAGTAGAACAGGTACAGCGGCACGGCAGTCCACAGCGACAGCAGCTCTGGCTTGCGGATAGCCCAGGACTTGGGTGCCAGTTCGCCGACCACGATGTGCAGGTACGAGATGACGAAGAAGGCGACGAAGAACGAGATGCCCTTGATCAGCTCGGCGCTGTCCACGCCGAAATAGGCCAGCAATGGCTCCAGCAGGTGGGCGAAGGCGGGCTCACCCACCCAGCCCAGGCCCAGCGAGGCGAGGGTGATGCCCAACTGGCAGGCCGACAGGTAGGCGTCGAGCTGGTTGTGAACCTTGCGCAGGATGTTGCCGCGCCAGCCGTGCTTTTCGGCGATGGCCTCTACGCGTGTGGCGCGCAGCTTGACCATGGCGAACTCCGCAGCAACGAAGAAGCCGTTGAGCAGCACCAGCAGGAAGGCAAAAATGATCATGCCGAAATCGGCGAATAACGAGGTGAGGCTGATACCAGAAGAAGGGTCCATGATGGAGTTTTTACGGGGTCCGTCTTTGAGATAGAGAGAAAAAAAGTGCCAGCTTTTGCTGGCACGGGGAATCCAATGTAGCGGCTGGGGCCGTAAAAGCAAAGGGCAGCGGACTCATTGCGGTCCAAGTGGCAGCAGGCATGCCCGCGAAGGGCTGCGCCGCAGCCCCAATCTCAAGCCTTTTCGTTGGCCAATTGTGCTGGCGGAAAGTGGCAGGTGAAGGTGCTGCCATGCCCCGGTACACTGCTGATTTCCAGCTTGCCGCGGTGCCGCATCAGCACATGCTTGACGATTGCGAGCCCCAACCCGGTCCCGCCGGTATTCGATGCACGGCTGGAGTCTACCCGGTAGAAACGCTCGGTCAGGCGTGGCAAGTGCTTGGCATCGATGCCCACCCCCGAGTCCTGCACCGACAGGTGAGCGCCCTGGGCATCGACCCACCAGCGGATACGGATGTTGCCTTCGTCCTGGGTGTACTTGACTGCATTGAACACCAGATTGGAAAAGGCACTGCGCAGTTCCGACTCGCTGCCCTTCAGCTTCAGGCCGGGCGCAGCTTCCAGGCTGATGCGCTGGTTGCGCGGCCCGGACAAGGCCTGGGCGTCGTTCTTTATGGCGGCGAGCAGGGCATCGACTGCCACCGGCTGGTTGTCCGATGGGTAATCGGTGGCTTCCAGTTTGGCCAACAGCAACAAATCGTTGAGCAGGGTTTGCATGCGCGAGCCTTGCTGGCTCATCTGCTGCAGGGCGCGGCTCCACCGTGGGTTCACGTCTTCGACGTTGTCCAGCAGGGTTTCCAGGTAGCCGGTGATTACCGTCAGCGGCGTGCGCAGCTCGTGGGACACGTTGGCGACGAAGTCCTTGCGCATCTGTTCCAGCTGGTGGATGCGGGTGACATCGCGCACCAGCATCAGGTGTTCATTGTTGCCGTAGCGGGTGATGTGCAACTGCACACGCATGCGATCATTGATCGGCGAAGGGATTTCCAGCGGTTCAAGGTAGTTTTCTGCCTCGAAGTACTCTTTGAAGAGCGGGTGGCGCACCAGATTGGTCACTTGCTGGCCGCCGTCCTGTGGGGTCTTGAAGCCCAGCAGGGTCTCGGCGGCGCGGTTCCACCATTCCAGGTTGCCGTCGCTGTCGAGCATGATCACCGCGTCACGCAGCGCGGCGGTGGACTCCTGCACCCGGTCGATCACTGCCTGCAGGCGGCCGCGCACACGCTGGTCGCGGCGTTGCAGGTGGTAGATGCTATCGAACACCTCGCCCCACAGGCCGTAGCCATCGGGTGGTGCTTCGTCAGGTTGGTGATTGCGCAGCCAGTCGTGCAAGCGCAGCAATTGCTTGAGGGTCCAGCCCAGATAGAGCGCCAGGCCAATGGCCAGGCTCCAGCCGTAGTAGCCGCTGACCAGCCCGCCGATCAGGCAGACGGTAATCAGCAACAGCAGATGGCGAATCAGGGTTGCGTGCCAGTTCTGGTTCAATTGACGGTCCTTGTACAACGACGTGCAGCTTGGCGCTCTGGAACTCGATCAGCTCTTGGTCGAGAAGCGGTAGCCAGTGCCCCGGACGGTTTGTACCAGATTCTCGTAAGCTTCACCCAGTGCCTTGCGCAAGCGACGGATGTGCACGTCGACGGTACGTTCCTCGACATAGACGTTGCCGCCCCACACTTGGTCCAGCAGTTGGCCTCGGGTATAGGCGCGCTCCTGGTGGGTCATGAAAAACTGCAGCAGGCGGTATTCGGTAGGGCCCATCTCGGCCGGCTTGCCGTCGATGGTCACGCGGTGGCTGATCGGATCGAGCAGCAGGCCGCCGACCTCGATCGGCGCCTCGCTGTCGCTCGGGCCAGTGCGGCGCAGCACGGCTTTCAGTCGCGCCACCAGTTCACGCGGCGAGAACGGCTTGGTGATGTAGTCGTCGGCGCCCACTTCCAGGCCCTGGATCTTGTTGTCCTCTTCACCCTTGGCGGTGAGCATGATGATCGGGATATCACCGGTCAGCTCGTCGCGCTTCAGGCGACGGGCCAGCTCGATGCCGGAGGTGCCCGGCAACATCCAGTCGAGCAGGATCAGGTCCGGTTTGCGGTCGACGATGATCGCATGGGCCTGTTGCGAGTTTTCCGCTTCCAGGCAGTCATAGCCGGCCATTTCCAGGGCAACGGCGATCATCTCGCGAATGGGCGCTTCGTCGTCGACGATCAGAATGTTCCTGCCTACCATGCTCAAAACCTCTCCTGGATTCGGTGTCTTGGCCCGCATTAGATAACGGAATTATTGCAGCTGTGTGACAGGGTGTTGGCCGTTCTGGCGACATTCCGTGACTGAACTAGGCTACAGAGGGCCGCCGTAATGGCAACCCGAACTCATTTCCCCCGAAACAATGGTGAATCCAATGACACGACATACGCTGAGCTGGATGGCCCTTTTCACTGCGCTGGCGCTCCCGGGGGTGGCGTTGGCCCACCATGCCATGGAGAAGGACGGCATGTGGGTCGATCATGCCGGCATGACCCTGTACACCTTTGACAAGGATGCGGGTGGCAAGTCGATGTGCAATGGCGATTGCGCCAAGAACTGGCCACCGTTGATGGTCAAGAAAGAAGACGAAGCACCGAAAGATAAATGGACCCATGTAACGCGTGACGACGGTTCGATGCAGTGGGCTTACGACGGCAAGCCGCTGTATACCTTCATCAAGGACAAGAAGGCCGGCGACATGACCGGTGACGGCGTGAAAGACGTCTGGCACGTTGCCAAGCCTTGAGATAGCCGGGGCCGCACAGCGGCCCCAAAACACTCAGCGCAACGCGTAATCCAGCACCACCCCGATAAACACCAGCAACCCAGCCCAGTGATTGTGCAGAAACGCCTTGAAGCACGATTCCCGGTCCAGCTTGCGCGTCGACCAGTATTCCCAGGCAAAGCACGCCGCCGCACCCAGCAACCCGAGGTGGAACCAGCCACCCAGATCGAAGCGGCTACCGGCCAGCAACAGGCAGCCCAGCGACAGCAACTGCAGGGTCAGGATGATGCTGCGATCGGCGTCGCCGAACAGGATCGCGGTCGATTTCACGCCAATCTTCAGGTCGTCATCGCGGTCGACCATGGCGTAGTAGGTGTCATAACCCACCGTCCACAGCAGGTTGGCGATATACAGCAGCCAGGCACTGGCCGGCAGGTCACCACCGGCCGCCGTGAACGCCATCGGAATGCCCCACGAATACGCCGCTCCCAGCACCACCTGCGGGTAGTAGGTGTAGCGCTTCATGAACGGGTAGCAGAACGCCAACGCCACCGCCCCGAATGACAGCCAGACGGTTCGGCTGTTGGTGCACAGCACCAGCAGGAAACTCACTCCTACCAGAATCGCGAACAGTGTCAGCGCCTCGCGTGGCCGCACTCGGCCACTGGCCAGTGGCCGGTCGGCGGTACGCTTGACGTGGCCGTCAACCTTGCGGTCGGCAAAGTCGTTGATACAGCAGCCGGCCGCGCGCATCAGCACCACACCAAGGCCGAAGATGAGCACATTGGCCAGTGTTGGTGACCCGTTGCCGGCAATCCACACTGCCGACAGGGTCGGCCACAGCAGCAGGTAGATGCCTATCGGCCGGTCCATGCGGCTGAGCTGGACGAAGTCCCAGGCCCGCGGGTGCAGGCGGTTGAGCGACTTGAGCAGTTGCAGGTACATCAGCGGTTTTCCTCCTTGGCCGCTTGCCACAATGCCGGCAGAAACACTTCTGCCACCAGCAGGTCCAGGCCGTTGCGCTCGAAGCGCGAGCGGCGGCCCCACAGCGCCGCATGTGCAGCTTCGGACGGTAGCCAGGCCTGTGGATAACTGCACACTTCGAGTGGATGACGGATGAACGCCTGGTCGCAGAACAGCAGCTCGCCCAGCGAGCGGCTGCCCAAGGTTTCCAGGTCCAGTCCTCCGCGTTCCAGGGCGCTGCGGCTGGCCACGCTGCGGGCGAATACCCAAGGTTGGCCATGGCCGCGCAGGTACACTTCGCGCACCCAGCCTTCGGCGCCGGCAGCGATGCCCAGCGCCTGGCATTCGTCATCGCGCAGCGGCTGCCAGCCTTCGAACAGCGGGGTGACGGAAAAGTGATCGATGGACAGACGGGTCAGGCGGCGGGTCAGCGAGCCCTCGTCGAACAGCCAGTCAAGGGTGGGCTGGTCGATGTCGGTCGCCAGTTGTGAATACGGCAGCCACGCGACAGCGGCTGCTTGCGGGGATTCGTACGACACGTCGGTATGCTTTGTTACAGCCAGAGAGGCGGCGAGCTTAGCATGATTGCCCCAACTGCTTGCATACTGCCGGCAGGGCCGCTACAAAGCCCCCACGAATTGAGCACTGGCCCCATTCGCGGTCGCTGCAGGAGCGGGCTTACCCGCGAAGAGACCATCAGCAGCACAAGCCCCAGCCTGAACCGAGGAAATAGACCTGATGAAAAAGTGGCAATGTATTGTCTGTGGCCTGATCTACGACGAAGCCGAAGGCTGGCCCGACGACGGCATCGCCCCCGGGACCCGTTGGGAGGATGTACCTGAAGACTGGCTGTGCCCCGACTGCGGCGTCGGCAAAAGCGACTTTGAAATGATCTCCATCGGTTAATCGAGGAAAGCACGACATGACGTCCCCTGTGGTAATCATCGGTACCGGCCTTGCGGGCTACAACCTGGCCCGTGAATTTCGCAAGCTCGATGCGCAGACGCCGTTGTTGCTGATCACCGCCGACGATGGTCGCTCTTACTCCAAGCCGATGCTTTCCATGGGCTTTGCCAAGCAGAAGGACGCCGACGGCCTGTGCATGGCTGAGCCGGGCGCCATGGCCGAGCAACTGAACGCCGAGATCCGTACTCATACCCGCATCAGCGGCATCGACCCGGGCCACAAGCGGCTGTGGATCGGCGAAGAGACCGTGGAGTACCGCGACCTGGTGCTGGCCTGGGGGGCGCAGACCGTGCAGGTGCCGATCGAGGGTGATGGCGGCCATCTGGTGTTCCCGATCAACGACCTGGAAGACTACGCGCGCTTCCGTGCTGCCGCCGCTGGCAAGCAGCGTGTACTGATCCTCGGTGCCGGCCTTATCGGCTGCGAATTCGCAAACGACATGAGCCTGGGCGGCTTCAAGGTTGACGTCGTGGCGCCGTGTGAACAGGTCATGCCGACCCTGCTGCACCCGGCCGCTGCGGCGGCAGTGCAGGGTGGGCTGGAGGGCCTGGGTGTACGCTTCCACTTGGGGCCGGTGCTGACTCGCCTGCAGCAGGTAACCCAAGGCCTCGAGGCGCACCTGTCGGACGGCAGCGTGATTGCCTGCGACCTGGTGGTTTCGGCCATCGGCCTGCGCCCACGTACCGACCTGGCTGCCGCGGCCGGCCTGCAGACCAACCGTGGCGTAAGCGTAGACCGCGAGCTACGTACTTCACACGCAAACATCTTCGCCCTTGGCGACTGTGCCGAAGTCGATGGCATCAACCTGCTGTACGTGATGCCGCTGATGAGCTGTGCCCGGGCGCTGGCGCAAACCTTGGCCGGCAAGCCGACGGCAGTTTCCTACGGGCCGATGCCTATCACCGTGAAAACCCCGGCGTGTCCGCTGGTGGTCTCGCCAGCGCCACAGGGCTGCGAAGGCATCTGGCAGGTAGAGGGGCAGGGCAGTGACCTCAAGGTGCTCTGCCTTGATGCCGACGGCAAGCTGCTGGGCTACGCCCTTACCGGGACGGCGGTGATGGAGAAGCTGGCGCTGAATCGTCAGTTGCCACCGGTTATGGCGTAAATAGCGCGCGTTCTGTCGGATTTATCCTGTTGTTGCCTGCACAATGGCCGCCCAGATACTGGCGCGGCCCCTGAGCTCGTGCCATTCTCACTCCCGTCTGCCGCAGATTAGAGCCTGCGGTGCCTTGAGCGCTGCTCCCAGAGGCAGCACGGCATAACAACAAGAATTCCGTCAAAGAGGCTTCACTATGCGCAAACCAGAACTCGCCGCCGTCATCGCCGATAAGGCTGATCTGACCAAGGAAAAGGCCAATCAGGTTTTGAACGCGATTCTCGACAGCATCACCGGTGCCCTGGACAAGGACACAGTTACCCTGGTCGGTTTCGGCACCTTCGAAAAACGTCATCGCGGCGCGCGTACCGGCAAGAACCCGCAAACGGGTGAGCCGGTCAAGATCAAGGCCAGCAATACCGTGGCCTTCAAGCCTGGCAAGAACCTGCGCGACAGCGTTAACGCTCCCGCCAAGCCAGCCAAGAAAGGCAAGTGATCGCTCCCTGACAATTCCAGTGTCAGCCAAGCGGGCGCCTCGGGGCGCCCGTTGTGCTTTCTGCAGGCAAAATGTTTCGAACTTGCATAAATAGTTCTGGAAAAGGATAAACTGCGCGCCTTAGTCACTTTTCATTCGAGGCGCGTTGATGAAGTTTCGCTTTCTTCTCTGGGCCATGGGGCTGTTGATGGCCAGGGCCAGTCGTAATAACCCCGCATTCCAGCAGCAGCTCAAGGGCAAGGACCTGGTGTTCCAGATGCAGACCCTGGACGGCAAGGTCGCCCGGCACTTCATCGTCGAGAATGAGCGCATCAGCAGCAAGGGCGGCGCACACCCACAGCCGGCGTTCGCCATTGCCTTCAAGGACGCCGCCTATGGCTTCGCCACCATGCAGGCGGGTAACAAGCAGCTGGCGTTCATGCAGGGGATTCAGGACAAGCACATCCAGATCAAGGGCAACCCGGCGTTGGTGATGTGGTTCCAAGGGTTGATGAAATACCTGAAACCGAAGAAGAAAGGCTGAAGCCCGACGGGGATGCCGATGCTTTACCTGTGGGAGCGGGCGTGCCCGCGAAACAAGCGACGCGGTGCATGGCACCGGCTTCGCCGGTGTTCGCGGGCAAGCCCGCTCCCACAGTCAAATCGCGCCAGCTTTTAGAAATTGAGCAAGACAGTTGCTCCCACAGGGTATGCGTTAATGCTTAATGCGGTGCGTGGAACTGCGAAGCCAGCTCACGCAACAGGTTCTCGGCTTCGAGCACCTTGTTCACCACATCCTCGGCCTTGTCCCGGGTAATGCTCAGGCGTTCCAGCAGCTCGTCAGGAATCTCTTCCTGCGGCCCTGAGCCTATACCTCGCAAGCGCAGCAGGCGGGTGGCCAGGCATACCAGGTTGGGGAACGCGAAATATTCGCCGTCGTAGGCCGGATCGTGCTGAAAGCGCAAGGCAGTCGACAGCTCTTCCGGCATGTCCCACAGCTTCATCAGCCAGGCACCGATCTGTTCACGGCTGATGCCCAGCAAGTGTTGCTCCACATAGGTGTGGTTCAAATGCGGGTTGACCTCAAGGTGGCGGCAAATCAGCGAGAAGTGCGGCGGGAACACGTGCGCCAGCAGCAGGTAGCCGAAGTTGTGCAGTAGCCCGGCCAGGTAGGTCAGCCCGGCCTCGGGGCGTTCTGCGCGAGGCATGGCGCGGGTCAGGCCTTCGATGATCGCAGCGGTGTAGATCGACTGTTGCCAGTAGGGCGTGGCCTGCTGCGGGTGGTCCTTGGGCAGGCTCAAGGTCTTGCCTAGCGCCAGGCCCAAGGCCAGGTTGATCACAAGGTCGAAACCCAGCACACGCACGATGGCGTCTTCAACCGAGCGGATCTTGCCCGGCGAACCATAGTAGGGCGATGCAGCCCAGCTCACCACCTGTGCCGCCAGCGCCGGGTCGGTTTCGACCACGCCGGTGATGTCGTCGATGCTGGCGTTGGGATCTACCCGCAGCTTGATGATCTTCTGCGCGCTGTCGGCGAGCGGTGGGATTTCGATGGTTTCTTCCAGGCGCTTCTGAATGCGTCGGGCAGTGAAGGCCTGGACCGCATTGGTGATTTCCCGGGTGTCGTCATCGGGGCGGTCGAGGTTGGGGCTGATGGCTTCGACTTGCTGGCCGAAGCTGCTGGCGCTGGCCTTGGCCAGCATGCGCTTGAAGTGTGCGCGTTCGATTTCCAGCAACAGGCCGGCTTCGCCGGACTGGATAAAGACCGTTTCGGCGTCGAGCAGGGCCTTTTCGTACTGACATGGCGAGCTGGTCAGCGCCGGGATGCCCGGCAGCGCCTTGAGGTGGTGCTTGTCGAGCATCTGCTTCAGGCGCGGTACCGACACGGCGGTCAGCTTGCGCCCGGTCAGCTCGGCCAGGCGGTTGAGGTCCAGCAGGTGGCTCTGCGGGAACAGCACCATGAGGGCGCCGACCTCGTCGTCGAGAAGGACAGCCTGCACCCGCGAAGCCGCTGGCAGGTACGGGTGTTCGACCACCTGGCGGTAGGGCACGCCGAGCTTGTCGAGCAGCAGCCTGATGACAGAGGGGGCGTGTGGGGTTGCGGTGTCCAGGGCAACTTCAGTCATGGTCCGTATCCACTGTTTCTTTTAAACGCGAAGTATAACCAGCCTGCGAGCAAATCTGGATCCATTCTGGGACTGCCGTCACACTTGGCCATATTGTTGGCCATGGCGCAGCCAGCGGTCCAGCAGCGGGCTGACGTGTTCCGGCCAGCGTGATACCAGGGCCTGGGCCGCGTCGCGCACGGCTGGCAGCAGGTCGGCGTCGCGCATCAGGTCGGCGACCTTGAACTGCAGCAGACCGGTCTGGCGGGTACCAAGCATCTCGCCCGGGCCACGCAGTTCAAGGTCTTTTTCGGCGATGATGAAGCCATCGTTGGTCTCGCGCATGATCCCCAAGCGCTCGCGGCCGATCTGCGACAGCGGTGGGTGGTACAGCAGTACGCAATGGCTAACGGCGCTGCCCCGACCAACCCGGCCACGCAGCTGGTGCAACTGTGCAAGGCCCAGGCGCTCGGGGTTCTCGATGATCATCAGGCTGGCGTTGGGCACGTCCACGCCCACCTCGATGACCGTGGTGGCGACCAGAAGCTGCAGGTTGCCAGCCTTGAACTCGGCCATGATCTCGGCTTTTTCTGCCGGTTTCATGCGCCCGTGGATCAACCCTACCCTCAGCTCGCCAAGCGCGCTGCCAAGCTCCTCGTAGGTGCTTTCGGCGGCCTGGCAGGTGAGTTCTTCGGACTCTTCGATCAGCGTGCATACCCAATAGGCCTGGCGCCCCTCGGCGCAGGCGGCACGTACCCGCTCGACCACTTCGAAGCGGCGGCTGTCGGCCACCAGCACGGTGTTCACAGGCGTACGCCCTGGCGGCAATTCGTCGAGCACCGAAGTGTCCAGGTCGGCGTAGGCGCTCATGGCCAGGGTGCGCGGAATAGGCGTGGCGGTCATGATCAGCTGGTGTGGGCACAGCTCGCCGGCCACGCCCTTCTTGCGCAGGGCCAGGCGTTGCTGCACGCCAAACCTGTGCTGTTCGTCGATGATCGCAAGGGCCAGGTGCTTGAACCTTACCTCTTCCTGGAACAGCGCGTGGGTGCCGACCACCATGGGGGCGCCGTTGGCGATCTGCTCCAGGGAAGCGGCCCGGGCCTTGCCCTTGAGTTTACCGGCTAGCCAGGCGACTTCGATGCCCAGCGGTTCCAGCCAGCGCTTGAAGGTAATGTAGTGCTGCTCGGCGAGGATCTCGGTGGGTGCCATCAATGCCACCTGGTAGCCAGCTTCCAGCGCCTGCAACGCTGCCAGTGCAGCGACCACGGTCTTGCCGGCACCCACGTCGCCCTGCACCAGGCGCATCATCGGTTCGTGCTGGCTAAGGTCGTAGGCAATTTCGTTGGCTACCCGTTGCTGCGCGCCGGTCGGCTGGAAGCCCAGGTTAGCCAGGTACTGCGCCTGCAGGTGCGTGGCCTTGGGCAGTACCGGCGCACGCAGGCTGCGCAGGCTTTCGCGCAGGCGTTGTTGCGACAGTTGATGGGTCAGCAACTCTTCGAAGGCCAGGCGGTGCTGGGCCCAGTGCTGGCCTTCGGCGAGTTCGTCGAGGTCGGCATCGGCCGGCGGATTGTGAAGGTAGCGGATGGCTTCGTCCAAGGGTGCCAGCTGGTAGTCCCGGGCAAGTTCGTCAGGCAGCCAGTCGGGCAGGCTGCGCGGGCCAAGCAGGGCAAGGCTCTGCTGGCACAACAGGCGCAGGCGTTGCTGGGTAAGGCCTTCGGTGGACGGGTAGATCGGCGTCAGAGTCTGCTCCACCGGTGGCGGCGGCTCGCTGCCGTTCAGCGCGCGGTACTCCGGGTGGTAGATTTCCAGGCCCGAAGCGCCGGGGCGGGCTTCTCCGTAGCAGCGCAGGTGGGTGCCCCGCTTCAGGCCCTCCTTCTGCGCGTTGCTGAAGTGGTAGAAACGCAATGTCAGCACACCGCTGCCGTCGCCCAGGCGCACCACCAGGCTGCGGCGCTTGCCCATGGTCACATCGGTACCACTGACCACTCCCTCGATAACCGCATCCTGGCCCGGACGCAGCTGGCCGATTGGCACCACGCGCGTGCGGTCCTGGTAGCGCAGGGGCAGGTGGAACAACACGTCCTGCAGGTTTTCCAGGCCAACCTTGGCGAGTTTCTCCGCCATTGCCTCGCCCACACCTTTCAGTACTGTGACCGGGACCTTCGACAGCTCACTCATGACTCAGGCCGGTTGTTCCGCAGGGTTTTTGGCGACCGAGCACAGGCGGATCGAATCGGCGAGGATCTCGATCGCCTTTGGCCGCGGGAAGCTGGCGCGCCAGGCGATGGCTACCGTGCGGAACGGTGCCGGTGCCGTCAGCGGGCGCACTTCGATGACGCCGGGGGCGTAGTGATGGCTGTGCACTGCCGACAGCGGCAGGATCGAAACGCCAAGGCCCGAAGCCACCATGTGACGGATGGTTTCCAGCGAGCTGGACTCTACCGTGGTATGCCTTGAGCCTTCACCCCCCTTGTTCAGGGTCGGGCAGGCTTCCAGTACCTGGTCGCGGAAACAGTGGCCTTCACCGAGCAGTAACAGGCTCTTGTCGTTGAGCATGGCGGTGTCGATGGTCTTCTTCGCCGTCCATGGGTGGTCGGCAGGCATCAGGGCGCAGAACGGTTCGTCGTATAGCGGTAGCGTCAGCACGTCGGCTTCGTTGAACGGCAGGGCGATGATCACCGCGTCCAGTTCGCCGTTGCGCAGCTTTTCGCGCAGTACGTGGGTGAAGTTTTCTTCGATGTACAGCGGCATTTGCGGCGCCACGCGGTGCAGCTGCGGGATCAGGTGCGGGAACAGATAGGGGCCGACGGTGTAGATGGCGCCGACCTTGAGCGGGGCGGTCAGCTGATTCTTGCCGGCCTGGGCCAGCTCGCGAATGCCCTGGGCCTGCTCCAGTACCTTCTGCGCCTGGGCGACGATGCTTTCGCCGACCGGGGTCAGACGTACTGCGCTTTTGCTGCGCTCGAAGATCAGAACGCCAAGCTCGTCCTCGAGCTTCTTCACACCGACCGACAGGGTTGGTTGGCTCACGTGGCAACGCTCGGCGGCATGGCCGAAGTGCTGTTCCTGGGCGAGTGTGACGATGTAGCGTAATTCTGTGAGGGTCATAACGTGCGTCCATGAAGTTGCGGGCCCAGCATAGCGGCTGCAATCGATAGACGCACGTTATCAGACTTGCCGAATTGTGACAGAAACAAAAGTCTCAGCGGCGGTCCAGTGAGTAGACGAACGGTGCCACGACTTCAATCGTGCCATTGTTCAGCAACTCGGGTGGCGGCTTGGGTACCGTGCCGGCCCGACGGATCATTTCCAAGGTCGCCCGATCCAGTGAAGCACTGCCTGAACCACCGGCCATGGAGTACGACACGACCTTGCCTTCGGCGTCGACCACGAAGCGCAGGCGGTTCATACCTTGCAAGCCGCGACGGCGCGCGTCTTCCGGGTAGCGCTTGTACTTGGCCAGGTGGCGCAGCAGGTCGCTCTGCCAGGTTGGCAGGGCGTTGCTGTTGGACGCAATGCTCGGTGCCGGTGCCGCGGACTTCTGCGGTGGCGTGTTGCTGGGCGGCGCATCCACCGTTTGCTCGGTGGGGGGTGCTTCCTTCGGCGGCTCAGGCTTTTTCTCGGGCTTGGGCGGCTGGGGCTTGGCCTTCGGCTTGGGCGGCTTGGGGATGGCAATCTTGGGCTTGGGCGCTTCTGCCAGCTTCGGCATCGGCGGTTCCTCGACCGGGGCCGGTGGCTGCGGAGCTGCCTTTGGGGGTGGTGGTGGCGCAGGCTCCGGCAACGGTGCCAGTTCGACCATCATCGCTGCCGGGGGCAGCTCGATGGCCTGGGGCACCGACCAGTTGAGCGTCAGCAGCACGGCGACCACGTGCACGCCCAGCACGATCGCCAGGCTGCCACCGTAGCGCGCCATGTTAGAGCGCGTTTTCATCATTTCTTGGCTGCCGTCTCGAGACCTACCAGACCGACTTTCAGGTAGCCGGCCGCGCGCATGTTGTTCATCACTTCCATCAGGTCGCCGTAATCCACGCCTTTGTCAGCCTGGAAGAAGATGGTGGTTTCCTTGTCACCCTTGGTCTTGGCGTCGAGCATCGGGCCAAGCTGGTCGGGTGCAGCAACCAGATCGTCGCCGACATACAACTTCTGGTCGGCCTTGACGCTGACGAACACCGGTTTCTCGGGCCTTGGCGCTGGTTTGGCGGTTGAGGCCGGCAGGTCGACCTTGATGTCGACCGTTGCCAAGGGGGCGGCGACCATGAAGATGATCAGCAGCACCAGCATCACGTCGATGAACGGCGTAACGTTGATTTCGTGGTTTTCGGCGAGGTCGTCGCCACCTTCGTTGAGATGCAGGCCCATGGCTTACCCCACTTTCACCATGTGCGGGGCGGCGCGCTCGCTGCCCTGGTGGTCCAGATCACGGCTGACCAGCAGCAGTACCTGAGCAGAGGCATCGGACACCTGCGCCTTGTAACCGGCAATGGAGCGGGCGAAGACGTTGTAGATGACCACGGCCGGGATTGCCGCGACCAGGCCCAGAGCAGTGGCCAGCAGCGCTTCGGCGATACCTGGGGCAACTACGGCCAGGTTGGTGGTCTGGGTCTTGGCGATGCCGATGAAGCTGTTCATGATGCCCCATACGGTACCGAACAGACCGACGAACGGCGCGGTGGAGCCGATGGTGGCGAGGACGCCGGTGCCGCTGCTCATGGTACGGCCGCTGGCATGCACCAGGCGCTCCAGACGGAAACTGACGCGTTCCTTGATGCCTTCTTTTTCGCGAGCGTTCGCCGAAAGACGCATCTCTTCGAGGGCATCATGGACCAGGGTATGGGCCAGGGTGCCTGCCTTGTTGGAGACTTCGCTGGCTTCTTTGAGGGTGGTGGACTTCTTCAGCTGGGCGATTTCGCCACGCAGGCGGCGCTTGGCGCCCATCAGCTCGAAGCCTTTGGCAATCCAGATGGTCCAGGTGATGATGGAGGCGATGGCCAGGCCGATCATGACGATCTTCACCACGATGTCGGCGTTCTTGTACATGCCCCATGGCGACAGGTCATGGGCCATGCCCAGCGAGGTGTCTTCGACCAGGGCTTGAACGCTCGGGTCTGCCGCGGCCGGTGCATCTGCCGGGTTGGTGGCAGTGGCATCAGGCGCCGGCGCATCGGCTGGGGCAGCAGCGGGTGCGGCCGGAGCAGTGGCAGCAGCAGGTGTGGCGGCGTTGGTGGTTGGCTCATCGGCCATGGCCACCGGGGCCAGCACCAGGCTAAGTGTCAGCGCGGCGATGGCGCGCCAGGCGCGCGACGGGGTTGGCGAAGCGGAAGATTGAGTACGTGTCATGCTGGCCGGACCTGATGAAGAAAAAGTGAACGTTCTCCAAGGCCTCGATGCAGGCCGAGAACAAATTGGCGGCCATTATTGCAAGTAATTCTTGTTAACAAAAGTAATATTGTAGCTTTTTTCGCCTATGGTCTAGCCGCCCATCGTGTAGCGTGGCCAGGCTGATCAATTGGTCTAGGGGAGTTTAGAGATGTCAGACCTTTCCGTGATGGTGGTGGGTTGTGGTGATGTGGGTGGGCGTCTGGCCAGGCAGATGTTGGCTAAAGGTTGGAAGGTGAGCGGCCTGCGCCGTTCTGTTGATCAGCTGCCCGCTGGGGTTCAGCCGGTTGCTGCAGACTTGGCCGAACCGTCGATACCGCAGGCCTGGCCACAGGGCGCGCTGGACTACCTGGTGTACTGCGTGGCAGCCAGCCAGCACGATGAGGCGGGTTACCAGGCAGCCTATGTCGATGGTTTGCGCCATGTGTTGGCCTGGTTGGCCGAACGTGGCCAACGCCCGCGCCGGCTGTTGTTCGTCTCCAGCAGCAGCGTGTATGCGCAGAAGGGCGGCGAGTGGATAGAGGAGGGCGCTGCCACCGAGCCTGAGGGCTATTCCGGGCGGGTGATGCTGGAGGCTGAACGGTTGGCATTGGGCAGCGGCATCCCGGCGAGCGTGGTCCGCCTGACCGGTATCTATGGCCCGGGGCGCGAGTGGTTGCTGAGCCAGGTGCGTCAGGGTTACCGCGTGGCCGAGGAGCCGCCGCTGTATGGCAACCGCATTCATGCCGAAGATGCCGCCAGCCTGCTGGCGTTTCTGCTGCAGGCCGATGCTGATGGCAAGGCAGTGGATGATTGCTACATCGGTGTCGACGATGACCCGGCGCCGCTGGCCGATGTGGTGGCCTGGCTGCGGGCGTATATGGGGGTTACCGAGTGGTCCGATGAGCAACGGGTACGGCGTACCGGCAGCAAGCGCTGCAGTAATGCCCGGGCGCGGGCGCTGGGTTGGGCGCCGGTATATCCGAGCTACAAGGAAGGCTACGCCGCGATCCTGGCAGGAAAAGCCTAGCTGGCAACTGGCGCGATGCCTTGTGGGAGCAACTGTCTTGCTCAATTTCTAAAAGCTGGCGCGATCCCTGTGGGAGCGGGCTTGCCCGCGAACACGGGCGAAGCCCGTGCCATCCACCGCGGTGTCTTCTTCGCGGGTAAACCCGCTCCTACAGGGGGCGCGCATCATCTCAGGTGCGCTCCAGCGTCCACTGACGCTTGCCGGCTGCCAGCTCCGGCATTTCATCCGGCTGCGCACGGTTCACTGCCTGGAAAATCTCCAGCTTGTCGCCATCGCGCTTGATGATGAACGGTGCACCGCGCTGGTTGCGCTCCAGCCACAGGCTGTCATTGCTGCCACCCATGGTCGCACAATCACCCGCCAGGCACAGGGCGAAGCGGTCCGGCCCGGGTAGGCCGGTGACGTTGCCGGTGTCGCTGAAGCGCACGCTGGCACCTTTGCCTTGGCCTTCGACGATCTTCCAGTTACCGCCCAGGTAGGCCTGGTACAGCGCTTTCTCGAAGCTGCTGCCAAGTGGTGCGTTGGCTGACACCGACGCCTTTGCGCGCACGAAGGTTTGCTTGGCGCCGTTCTGGTCGACGGCCAGCAGCTCGTCGCCATCGAGCGAAAGCTGCTCGGTCTGGCCGCCCTGGAAGCTGGCCTGCCATTGCTTGTCATTGGCGCTCAGCTGGCCGTCAGCGGCCTCGAAACCATTGCTATAGCTAGCTTGCTGATTGGCCACGTCGAGCTTCCACTCGAACACTGGGCCGTGCTCATTCAGCGCCTGGCGCAGGCTACCGGCTTTGACCGCCGCAGTGATGGCTTCCTGGTTGATCCAGATGCCGTTGAAGTCTTCGGGTTTGTGGCTGGTGCAGCCGCCCAGTAGCAGGGCTGCCAGCGCGAAGGGCAGTGCTTGACGCATGACGGGGTAACCTTGCGGAGTAAGAAGGGTGACGGGCAGGGCCCGTCACCCGGGCATCATTCGATGACCAGGATGGCGTCCATTTCGACCTGAGAGCCTTTCGGCAGCGCGGCAACGCCGATGGCAGCGCGGGCTGGGTAGGGCTGTTCGAAGTAGCGGCCCATCACCTCGTTTACCTTGGCGAAGTGGCTCAGGTCGGTGAGGAAGATGTTCAGTTTCACGATGTCCTTGAACGAACCGCCAGCGGCTTCAGCCACGGCCTTGAGGTTCTCGAACACCTGCACGGTCTGGGCTTCGAAGCCTTCGACCAGTTCCATGGTCTTCGGGTCCAGAGGGATTTGGCCCGACATGTACACGGTGTTGCCGGCCTTGATCGCCTGCGAGTAGGTGCCGATGGCGGCAGGGGCCTTGTCGCTGTTGATGACGGTTTTGCTCATGATGACTCCTTGCGGTTGGCGGACTACGTACGCATGCGGGTGATGCGGACCACACCGGTCAGGGTACGCAGCTTCTTGATCACACGCGCCAGGTGCACGCGGTCGTGCACGCTGACCACCAGTTGGACCACGCTGATACGGCCGTCGCGTTCGTCCATGCTGATCTTTTCGATGTTGCCGTCGGCGGCGTTGACGCTGCTGGCCAGCAGGGCGATCAGCCCGCGCTGGTGTTCCAGTTCAACACGCAGTTCGACATTGAACTCGCCAGTGATGTCCTTGGCCCAGGAGAGCTGCACGCACTTTTCGGGGTTGTGGCGGATTTCACTGATGTTGCGGCAGTTCTCCAGGTGCACGACCATGCCCTTGCCGGCCGACAGGTGGCCGACAATCGGGTCACCCGGGATCGGCGTGCAGCACTTGGCGTAGCTCAGCACCAGGCCTTCGGTACCGCGGATCGCCAGCGGGCCTTCTGGCGCCGGCAGCTGTTCGCCTTCGGCCGACAGCAGGCGGCGCGCGACCACGTAGGCCATGCGGTTGCCCAGGCCGATGTCTTCGAGCAGGTCTTCTATCAGCTCCAGGCGGTATTCGGCGAGAATAGACTGGACGCGTTCCTGAGGGATTTTCTCCAGGCTGCTGTCGAAGCCTGTGAGCACCTTGTTCAGCAGGCGCTCGCCCAGGCTGATGGACTCCGAGCGGCGCTGTTGCTTGAGCGCGTGGCGGATATTCGTGCGCGCCTTGCCGGAGACCACAAAGTTGAGCCAGGCCGGGTTTGGCCGAGCGCCCGGGGCGCTGACGATTTCTACTGTCGAGCCGCTTTGTAGCGGTTCGGACAGTGGCGCCAGGCGGCGGTTGATGCGGCACGCGATACAGCTGTTACCAACGTCGGTGTGCACCGCATAGGCGAAATCGACGGCCGTGGAGCCTTTGGGCAACTCCATGATCCGGCCTTTGGGGGTGAATACGTAGACCTCGTCCGGGAACAGGTCGATCTTCACGCTCTCGATGAATTCCAGCGAGTTGCCGGCACGTTGCTGCAGTTCGAGGATGCCCTTGACCCACTGGCGGGCACGCGCGTGGCTGCCCTTGGGCTGCTCGTCGTCGTTGGACTTGTACAGCCAGTGTGCAGCGATGCCGTTGTTGGCCATCTCTTCCATTTCGCGGGTGCGGATCTGGATTTCGATGGGCACGCCGTGCATGCCGAACAGGGTAGTGTGCAACGACTGGTAGCCGTTGGCCTTGGGGATCGCGATGTAATCCTTGAAGCGCCCGGGCAGCGGCTTGTAGAGGTTGTGCACGGCGCCGAGCACGCGGTAGCAGGTATCCACCTTGTCGACGATGATGCGGAAGGCATACACGTCCATGATCTCGTTGAAGGCACGGCGCTTGCCGCGCATCTTCTTGTAGATGCCATAGAGGTGTTTCTGCCGACCGCTGACCTCGCCCTCGATGCCGTCGGCGGCCAGGCAGTTGGCCAGCGAGTGCTCGATCTTGGCGACGATCTCTTTGCGGTTGCCGCGTGCGCTCTTCACTGCACGGTAAATCAGCGACGAGCGCATCGGGTGCATGGCCTTGAAGCCAAGGTCTTCGAACTCCACCCGCACATTGTGCATCCCCAGGCGGTTGGCGATGGGGGCGTAGATTTCGAGGGTTTCCTTGGCGATGCGCCGGCGTTTTTCGCCAGACAGCACTTCCAGTGTGCGCATGTTGTGCAGGCGGTCCGCCAGCTTGACCAGGATCACGCGGATATCGCGGGCCATGGCCATGGCCATTTTCTGGAAGTTTTCCGCCTGCGCCTCGGCCTTGGTCTCGAAATTCATCTGGGTCAGCTTGCTGACCCCATCGACCAGTTCGGCCACGGTCTCGCCAAACTGCTGGCTGAGGGCTTCCTTGGCGATGCCGGTGTCTTCGATCACATCGTGCAACATGGCCGCCATCAGGCTCTGATGGTCCATGTGCATGTCGGCGAGGATGCTGGCCACGGCCAGCGGGTGGGTCACGTAGGGCTCGCCGCTGCGGCGGCGTTGCCCATCGTGGGCCTGTTCGGCATAGAAATAGGCACGCCGGACCAGGTTGACCTGTTCGGGGCCAAGATAGGTCGAAAGCCGTTCGGCCAAGGCTTCTATACCCGGCATGGGTTCACCTCCTGCCGAGGAAGAGGGCCTTGCGCCGTACGACGTCGACCTGGCATCAATCAGACAGCCTCGTTGTTCTCGTCCTCGAACGCGGCGAACACCGGATCCTCGGTGACGATCTCTTCAGCGGCGATGAACTCGTTGGTGACGATGCCTTCGGCAATTTCACGCAGGGCAACAACGGTTGGCTTGTCGTTTTCCCACGCAACGCGTGGCTCTTTGCCGCCGGTCGCCAGCTGGCGAGCGCGCTTGGTCGAGAGCATGACCAGCTCAAAGCGGTTATCCACGTGTTCCAGGCAGTCTTCAACAGTTACGCGGGCCATGGTCTTCCTCAGTAGCAATTGCGGTGGGCGTGCAGCCCATTAGTGGGCAGGCGGACTCGATAGTATAAAAATTCACCAGCCAATAGGGAAGCGCTGTTTTGCCGGGTGGTACCTTCAGGCCCGCGTCGGCTTCTTCGCGGGTAAACCCGCTCCTACAGGTACCACTTACCTCGTAGGAGCGGGTTTACCCGCGAAAGGGTCGCAACAGACACCCTCGACGCTTTGTCCCGACGATAACCTCAGAGCATCGCGTCACGCAACCGCGGGGTCAGCTCTTCGAACAAGGTCTGCACCGAGCGCAACGCCCGACAATCCGGCCGGGTCAGCAGCCACAACTGGGTGTCGCAGCCGGGCAGGGGGCCGCTCAGTGCATCCACCCCGGGCAGCGCATGCACCATGTAGTCTGGCAGTGCTGCCACGCCCAGGCCGGCCGTGACCAACTGGGCAATGGTCGACATGCTGCTGCACTGGTAGCGCGGGCTCAGGCCCGGGTGCTGCTGGTTGCGCCAGACCACCGTAGGGTGGTCCTGCATCGAGTCGTCAGGTGCGATCCATGGCACGCTGGCAGGCGACTCGCTCAGGCGCTCGCGCCACTGTGGCTGACCGCAGAGTACATAGGAGGTAGAGCCCAGGTTGCGGCCCACCAGGTGCTCCGGTGGCGTGTTGGTCAGGCGCAGGGCAATGTCGGCGTCGCGCCGGCTGAGGTTGGCGAAGGTGTTGGAGGTACCCATTTCCAGCGACAAGGCCGGGTAGTTGGGCATGAACTCGGCCAGTGCCGGCAGCAACAGGCTGTGCATCACCGCCTCGGTGCAGGTCAGGCGCACCGTGCCGCTGACCACCTGCTCGCCACTGGTCATGGCAATGCGCGCCGCTTCCAGCGCCTGCTCGGCACGTTCGGCCTGCTCTGCCAAGGCCTGGGCGGTGTCAGTCGGCAGATAGCCCTTTCGGCTCTTGACGAACAAGGCGGTGCCCAGCGCCGACTCCAATCGGCGGATCGAGCGGAACACGGTCGAAACGTCGACTTTGAGCAGTTCGGCGGCTTTGGCCAGCGAGCGGCCACGTTCCAGTGCCAGGACCAGAGAGAGGTCGGCGTGGGTAATCTGATATTGCATTGATGCACGCTCTGCTTGCCAAATTGCCAATGTCTGTTGCGTCTGAGCCATTTTATAGTGAAACGGCCCCCCGGAATCAATGCGCCCGGTCGGGTAACCAGTCCCCACGATGGGAAAGTGAAAACAACAACAGCTGCAACCATCGTCGCCCGTGAGGCGCCAGCCGTATCCCACATCGCCGCAGCACATCAAAGGATGTACACCATGACGTCGGTAACCCCGTGCGCCAGTTCTTCCAGCGAGATGAATGACTTCCTCCAGGCCCATCCGGACACGCAGTACGTAGACCTGCTGATCTCCGACATGAACGGCGTGGTGCGTGGCAAGCGCATCGAGCGGGCCAGCCTGCACAAGGTGTACGAGAAGGGCATCAACCTGCCCGCATCGCTGTTCGCCCTTGATATCAACGGTTCCACTGTCGAAAGCACCGGCCTTGGCCTGGACATCGGCGACGCCGACCGCATCTGCTTCCCGATCCCCGGCACGTTGTCGGACGAGCCGTGGCAGAAGCGCCCCACCGCCCAGCTGCTGATGACCATGCACGAACTGGATGGCCAGCCGTTCTTCGCCGACCCGCGTGAAGTGTTGCGTCAGGTGGTGAGCAAGTTCGACGAACTGGGCCTGACTATCTGCGCCGCGTTCGAGCTGGAGTTCTACCTGATCGACCAGGACAACCTCAACGGTCGCCCGCAGCCACCGCGCTCGCCGATTTCCGGCAAGCGCCCGCATTCGACCCAGGTGTACCTGATCGATGACCTCGACGAGTACGCCGACTGCTTGCAGGACATGCTCGAAGCGGCCAAGGAACAGGGCCTGCCCGCCGACGCCATCGTCAAGGAAAGCGCACCAGCGCAGTTCGAGGTCAACTTGCACCATGTGGCCGATCCGCTGAAGGCCTGCGACTATGCGATCCTGCTCAAGCGCCTGATCAAGAACATCGCCTACGACCATGAAATGGACACCACCTTCATGGCCAAGCCCTACCCGGGCCAGGCAGGCAACGGCCTGCATGTGCACATTTCATTGCTGGACAAGAAAACCGGCAAGAACATCTTCGCCAGTGACGATCCGCTGCAAAGCGATACGCTGCGCCACGCCATCGGTGGCGTGCTGGAAACCATGCCGGCGTCGATGGCCTTCCTTTGCCCTAACATCAACTCGTACCGCCGCTTCGGTGCGCAGTTCTATGTGCCCAATGCGCCGAGCTGGGGGCTGGACAACCGCACCGTGGCCGTACGTGTGCCCACCGACAGCAGCGACAATGTGCGCCTTGAACACCGTGTAGCTGGCGCCGATGCCAACCCGTATCTGATGCTCGCAGCGATTCTTGCCGGGGTTCACCACGGCCTGACCAACAAGGTCGAGCCCGAGGCGCCGATCGAAGGCAACTCCTACGAACAGTTGGAGCAAAGCCTGCCGAACAATCTGCGCGATGCCCTGCGCGCGCTGGATGACAGCGAAGTCCTCAACCAATACATCAGCCCGGACTACATCGATATCTTCGTGGCCTGCAAGGAAAGCGAACTGGCCGAGTTCGAAGTGTCGATTTCCGACCTCGAGTACAACTGGTACCTGCACACGGTGTAAGCCCATGAGCGCAAATGCGGTCCCTTTGATCGGTGTCAGCGCCTGCCGCCAGCAGGTAGGGAAGAACTCATCGCACACGGTCGGCGACAAATATGTCGAGGCGGCCGGCTTTGCCGGCTTGCCGCTGATCTTGCCGGCCCGTGATGGTGGCAGCGACTCGCATGCGCTGCTGGCCAGCCTGCACGGCATTGTTTTTACCGGCTCGCCTTCAAATATCGAGCCGCATCATTACAATGGCGCCCCCAGTGTGTCGGGTACCCGGCATGATCTGGCGCGTGATCGCCTGACCCTGCCGCTGCTGCAGGCAGCCATTGCCGCCGGTGTGCCCGTATTCTGCATCTGCCGTGGCTACCAGGAACTGAACGTAGCCCTTGGCGGCAGCCTGCACCAGCGTGTGCAGGAACTGCCTGGCTACCTTGACCACCGCGAACCTGAGGACGCCCCCCTGGAGGTGCAATACAGCCCTCGCCACTCGGTCAGTATCGAGCCTGGCGGGTTGTTCGAGCGCTTGGGCCTGGCGGCGCAGTTCGAGGTCAATTCGCTGCACAGTCAGGGCATCGACCGTCTGGCCCCTGGCCTGCGCGTTGAGGCGCGGGCCCCGGATGGCCTGATCGAGGCGGTGTCCATGCCGGCGGCGCCGGGCTTTGTGCTCGGCGTGCAGTGGCATCCGGAATGGCGCTTCAACGAAAACCCGGTCTCGCTGCGTCTGTTTCAGGCGTTTCGCGAGGCCTGCATTGCCTACGCAGTACGGGAGGGCTTACGGCAGGAATGATTCTGACGTCAGCCGAAGGTCTCGGATGACTCGTCCCCGATAGCAAAATTTCAATGAGTGAAAGCGAGCCTTGCACTCAAGGCTTGTGAAAACAATTCCAAAATCTACGGCAAATACTCATGAGCAATTACACAGAAGCCGGTCGCCCACCCGATGTGGCGGCCGACGCGGGCAACACTCAGCGCAGCAAAGGCCTGGCCAAGGGCCGCTTGGGCCTGTTGGCCAGCGTGGTGCTGGGCATTTCCACCATCGCCCCGGTCTATACCCTGACCGGCGCCCTTGGCCCTACCGTGCGTGAGGTGGGTGCCCACCTGCCTGCCGTGTTCATCGTAGGCTTCCTGCCGATGCTGCTGGTGGCCCTGGGCTATCGCGAGCTGAACTCGGCGGAGCCGGACAGCGGTACTTCGTTTACCTGGTCGGCGCGTGCATTCGGCCCGATGATCGGCTGGATCGGCGGCTGGGGACTGGTGGTTGCCACCACGATCGTGTTGTCGAACCTGGCAGGGGTCGCGGTGGACTTCTTCTACCTGTTCCTTGGGCAGATCACCGGCAAGCACGAATTGGCAGCATTGGCCGACAACCTGTTGATCAACATCATTACCTGTTGCGTGTTCATTGGCCTGGCAGTGTGGATCTGTTGTCGGGGTATCGCCACCACCATGACTGTGCAGTACGGCTTGGTGGCACTGCAGTTGCTGGTGTTGGTCGGCTTTGCTTTCGCCGCTTTCGGCGGCACGACCGCGCCTCCACCGCTGGCGTTCGATTTCGCCTGGTTCAACCCGTTCGGTGTCGAGTCGTTCTCGGCCTTTGCCGCTGGCCTGTCACTGTCGATCTTCATCTTCTGGGGCTGGGACACATGCCTGACCGTCAGTGAAGAGTCGGTGGGCAGTGAAGAGGTGCCGGGCAAGGCCGCCACCTGGACAGTGATGTTGATCCTCGGCCTGTACCTGTTCACCGCCATCGCCACCCTGCAGTTTGCCGGTATCAGCGAAACGGGCCTGGGCCTGAACAACCCGCGCATCCAGGAGAACGTCTTTGCCCACCTGGCCGGCCCGGTCATGGGGCCGCTGGCGATCCTGATGTCCATCGCCGTGCTGGCCAGTACGGCGGCGTCGCTGCAGTCCACCTTCGTGGCGCCGGCGCGCACCTTGTTGGCCATGGGTTATTACGGTGCGGTACCACAGAAGTTCGCCAGCGTCTGCCCGCGCTCGCAAACGCCACGCTATGCCACCATCTGCGCCGGCGTGGCCGCAGGCCTGTTCTACGTGACCATGCGTACGCTGAGCGAGAACGTACTGGCAGATACCATCACTGCACTGGGCATGATGATCTGCTTCTACTATTCGCTGACCGCGTTTGCCTGCGTCTGGTATTTCCGCGACAGCCTGTTCGACAGCCTGCGCCACTTCATCATGCGCGGCCTGTGCCCGCTGGTGGGCGGGGTGATCTTGTCGGTGATCTTCGTGCGTACCGCCATCGACAGTGCCTCTCCGGACTTCGGCAGCGGCTCGCATGTGGGTGGGGTGGGGCTGGTGTTCGTGATTGCTGCGATCATCTCGGTGCTGGGTATCGGGCTGATGATCCTGTCGCGCATGCGTGCGCCGGCGTACTTCCTCGGGGCTACCCTGCGCCAGCAGGCTACCTTGCCTCTGCAGGAATAAATCATTGGGGCCGCTTTGCGGCCCTTCGCGGGCACGCCCGCTCCCACAGGTACGGCACAAGCCTCAAGGCAGTGATTAACCCGTGGGAGCGGGCGTGCCCGCGAAGGGCTGCAATGCAGCCCCATCGATCTTTAGCCGATCATTTGCTCCAGCAGCGCCGCATGGCGCTGCTGTTGCTTCTTCAGCAGCAGCCGATTCGAGCGGAACACTGCTTTCAAATCTTCCAGCGCCACGTCGAAATCATTGTTGATGATCACGTAGTCATACTCGTCGTAGTGCACCATCTCGCTGACCGCTTCCTTCATGCGCCCGGCGATGATCTCTTCGCTGTCCTGCCCGCGTCCGTCCAGGCGCTGGCGAAGCGCCTCCTGGCTTGGCGGCAGGATGAACACCGACAGCGCCTGTGGCATCAGCTTGCGCACTTGCTGGGCACCTTGCCAGTCGATTTCCAGGATCAGGTCGTAGCCCTGGTCCAGGGTCTGCTGCAGCGCGCTGCGCGAAGTACCGTAGAAGTTGCCGAACACTTCGGCATGCTCCAGAAAGTCACCTTGCGCGATCAGCGCCTTGAATTCCTCGTGGACGACGAAGTGATAGTTCACCCCGTGCTGCTCGCCCGGGCGCATGGCGCGGGTGGTGTGCGAGACCGAGACGCGGATCTGCTGGTCGTCCTTGGTCAGGGCGGTGACCAGGCTGGTCTTGCCGGCGCCCGAAGGGGCCGAAACGATGTAGAGGGTGCCGCTGCTGTGGTTCATGGTCGGGGTGGCCTTACTCGATGTTCTGTACTTGTTCACGCATCTGTTCGATCAATACCTTCAGGTTGACCGCCGCTTGCGTGCTGCGTGGGTCGAAGGCCTTGGAGCCGAGGGTATTGGCCTCGCGGTTGAGTTCCTGCATCAGGAAGTCCAGGCGCCGGCCAGCGGCACCGCCACCCTTGAGCACCCGGCGTACTTCGGTGACGTGGGTGCTGAGGCGGTCGAGTTCCTCTGCCACGTCGCTTTTCTGGGCCAGCAGGACCATCTCCTGCTCCAGGCGCTGCGGGTCGAGCTCGGCTTGCATGTCGCCGAAGCGGTCGAGAATCTTCTGCCGCTGCGCCGCCAGCATCTGCGGCACCAGGGCGCGCAGGGTAGTGACTTCGCTGGCCATGTTGTCCAGGCGTTCGTTGATCAGCCGGGCCAGCTCCAGGCCTTCGCGCTGGCGCCCGGCCTTGAGTTCGGCCAGCGCTTCGTCGAACAGCGCCATGGCTTCGGCATTCAGTGCCTGTGGGTCGCTGGTGTCGGCCACCAGTACGCCTGGCCATGACAGCACTTCGAGCGGGTTCAGGGGGGCCGGCTGCTTGATCAGGCCGGCCACTTCCTCGGCGGCGGCAACCAATTGCGCGGCGCGCTCATGGTCCACTTTCAGCGGTTTGCCGTTGCTGTCTTCGTTGAGGCGCAAGGTGCATTCCACCTTGCCGCGTGACAGGCCCTGGCGCAGGCCTTCACGTACGCCGCCTTCGAGGTCGCGCAGGGCCTCAGGCAGGCGCAAATGCGGCTCCAGGTAACGGTGGTTGACCGAGCGCAGCTCCCAGACCAGGGTGCCTTGGCTGCCGGCGCGCTCGACACGAGCAAAAGCGGTCATGCTGTGCACCATGGGGAGTACCTCGCGTAGATGAATGAACGGTGGGAGCCTCTCGGCTGCAAGGCGCAGGATTGTAGCGCAGTGTCGCCGTGGCGCCCAATCCACCTATGTTACCGACGGGTGGCTACTGGGGTAGGAAAAGGCGACGGGCTGTGCCGGGCGCGACAATAGGCATGTCTTCCCTGGGCTACGGGCTCTATAATGCTCGGCAGATTCAAAGTCCCAGTACAGGTATCCCAGATGAAACGTCCAAGTGGTCGCGTTGCCGATCAGCTCCGCTCGATCCGCATCACCCGCAACTACACCAAGCACGCCGAAGGGTCGGTACTGGTCGAGTTCGGTGACACCAAAGTCATCTGCACGGTCAGCGTTGAAAACGGTGTACCGCGCTTCCTCAAAGGCCAGGGCCAAGGCTGGCTGACCGCCGAGTACGGCATGCTGCCGCGCTCCACCGGTGAACGTAACCAGCGCGAAGCCAGCCGTGGCAAGCAGGGCGGCCGCACCCTGGAAATCCAGCGCCTGATCGGCCGTTCGCTGCGCGCCGCGCTGGACATGAGCAAGCTCGGTGACATCACCCTGTACGTCGATTGCGACGTGATCCAGGCCGATGGCGGTACCCGCACCGCGTCCATTACCGGCGCCATGGTCGCCTTGTGCGACGCTTTGGCAGTGATCAAGAAGCGCGGCGGCCTCAAGGGCGGCAACCCGCTCAAGCACATGATCGCAGCCGTATCTGTCGGCATGTACCAGGGCGAAGCGGTGCTGGACCTCGACTACCTGGAAGACTCCGCAGCCGAAACCGACCTGAATGTGGTCATGACCAGCGCCGGTGGCTTCATCGAAGTGCAGGGTACTGCCGAAGGTGCACCGTTCCAGCCGGAAGATTTCAACGCCATGCTCGCTCTGGCGCAGAAGGGCATGGACGAGATTTTCGAGCTGCAGCAGGCGGCACTGGCTGACTGAAGCCAGCCCAGGAGGTGCGGGGCATGAGCGATTCGAACCTGTCGGTCACCCCGCCCAATGCCGAAGTGCGGCAATGGGCGATGCTCTGCCACCTCTCCGCGCTTCTGGGCCTGGTAGTGCCGCTTGGCCACCTGATGGGCCCGCTGGTGCTATGGCACCTCAAGCGCGAGCAAGACCCTTTTATCGACGCCCAGGGCAAAGAGGCGCTGAACTTTCAGATCAGCGTGACCATTGCCGGGCTCATCTGCTTCCTGCTGATGTTCGTGGTCATCGGGCTGGTGCTGTTTGCCATGCTCGCAGTGGCCGTGATGATCCTGATCATCATTGCGGCGGTGCGGGCGAATGAGGGCAAGCCTTATCGCTACCCGATGATCTGGCGGCCGATCAAATAACCATTGGGGCTGCAATGCAGCCCCAATGGCCTTTTAGATGGTCAGCGTCCAGTCATAGTCGACGATCAGCGGCGCATGCTGGGAGAAGCGTGGCTGACGCGGCAGGCGGGCGTTGCGCACGAAGCGGCGCAGGCCCGGGGTGAGGATCTGGTAGTCGAACCGATACCCCAGGTTGAGCATCTCGGCCTGCTCGTTGTCCGGCCACCAGCTGTACTGGTCGCCTTCACGGCTTACTTCGCGCAAGGCATCGACATACCCCATTTCGCCAGTGATCGCATCCATCCAGGCGCGTTCTGGCGCCAGGAAGCCCGGCGACTGCTGGCTGTCACGCCAGTTCTTGATGTCGAGCTTCTGCTGCGCCACGTAGAACGAGCCGCAATAGATGTATTCGCGACGCTTGCGACGCTGCTTGTCCAGGTACTTGGCGAAGTCGTCCATCAACTTGAATTTCTGGTTCAAGTCTTCGTCGCCGTTCATGCCCGAAGGCAGCAGCAGGCTGGCAATACTGACTTTGTCGAAATCTGCTTGCAGGTAACGCCCGTAGCGGTCGGCTGTCTCGAAGCCCAGGCCGGTGATGACTGCCTTGGGCTGCATGCGCGAGTAAAGGGCCACACCACCTTGGGCAGGCACTTCCGCGTCGCAGGCATAAAGGAAATAGCCATCGAGCTGGAAAGCTGGGTCGTCGAGTTCAAAGGCCGAGGCGCGGGTATCCTGAAGGCAGATGACGTCGGCATTCTGGGCTTGCAGCCAGCTGAGCAAACCACGCTCGGCCGCAGCCTGAATGCCATTTACGTTCACACTGATGATCCGCATAAATGGCCCCAAAAATCTCGTGCGTGTATGATACCCGAGCTCAACCCATTTAGCTAAATCCGTGGTGTCCGGGACTATTCATGCAGCCGTATCAGCGCGACTTTATCCGTTTTGCCATCGATCGCGGGGTACTGCGTTTCGGTGAATTCACCCTGAAATCGGGGCGTACCAGCCCGTATTTCTTCAATGCCGGCTTGTTCAACACCGGCTCCGCACTGGCTGAGCTGGGGCGTTGCTACGCCGCCGCCATCGTCGACAGCAAGATCCCGTTCGATGTGCTGTTCGGCCCGGCCTACAAGGGTATCCCTTTGGCGGCGACTACCGCCGTGGCCCTTGCCGACCAGCATCAGCTGGACGTGCCATGGTGCTTCAACCGCAAGGAAGCCAAGGACCATGGTGAAGGTGGCAGCCTGGTCGGCGCGCCGCTGGCCGGTGACGTGCTGATCATCGACGACGTGATTACTGCCGGTACCGCCATTCGTGAGGTCATGCAGATCATCAACGCCCAGCAGGCCAAGGCCGCTGGTGTACTGATCGCGCTGAACCGTGAAGAGCGCGGCAATGGCGAACTGTCGGCGATCCAGGAAGTGGAACGCGACTTCGGTATCCCGGTGGTCAGCATTGTTTCGCTGACCCAGGTGCTGGAGTTCCTGGCTGACGATCCACAGTTGAAGCAGCACCTGCCGGCTGTCGAGGCCTACCGGGCGCAGTACGGGATCTGATCCTGGCCCAGGAATGAAAAAGGCGACCTTCTTCAGAGGGTCGCCTTTTTTTGTGCCGCCTGATCTGGCCCTTTCGCGGGTAAACCCGCTCCTACATGGGGCAGCGCCAGACTCGAGGTCGGCGATTCCCTTTGTAGGAGCGGGTTTACCCGCGAAGAGGCCAGTGCAGGCTAACCGATCAATCAGCGCGGCTTGCGATTGGTAATCAGGGTGCCCACACCGCTGTCGGTGAAAATCTCCAGCAGCACCGCATTCGGCACGCGGCCATCGATGATGTGCGAGCTGTTCACGCCGCCCTGCACCGCATCCAGCGCGCACTTGATCTTCGGCAGCATGCCGCCATAGATGGTGCCGTCAGCGATCAGTTCGTTGACCTGCTCGGTGGTCAGGCCAGTCAGCACCTGGCCCTGCTTGTCCATCAGGCCGGCGATGTTGGTCAGCAGCATCAGCTTCTCGGCTTGCAGCGCCTCGGCCACCTTGCCCGCCACCAGGTCGGCGTTGATGTTGTACGACTCACCGTTGGCGCCCACGCCGATCGGCGCGATCACCGGAATGAAATCGCCCTTCACCAGCATGCTCAGCAGGTCGGTGTTCACGCTTACCACTTCGCCCACGTGGCCGATGTCGATGATTTCCGGAGTGGTCATCTCAGGCGTCTGGCGGCTGACAGTCAGCTTGCGGGCGCGAATCAGCTCCGCGTCCTTGCCGGTCAGGCCGATGGCGCTGCCGCCGTGGCGGTTGATCAGGTTGACGATGTCCTTGTTGACCTGGCCGCCCAGCACCATCTCGACAACGTCCATGGTCGCCGAATCGGTGACGCGCATGCCGTCGATGAAGTGGCTTTCGATCGACAGGCGCTTGAGCAGGTCACCGATCTGCGGGCCACCGCCGTGGACCACCACCGGGTTGATGCCCACAGCCTTCATCAGCACGATGTCACGGGCGAAGCCCGTCTTGAGCTCCTCGCTCTCCATCGCGTTGCCGCCGTACTTGATCACCAGGGTCTTGCCGACAAAGCGGCGGATGTAAGGCAGTGCTTCGGACAATACCTCGGCTACATGGGAAGCGGCATCGCGATCGAGGGTCATGCAGGGCTCCTGTAAGGAACAGATAGTCGGTCAGAACGGCAGTTGCAGCTCAGGCTCTACCCGCAGCAACTGGGTGCGGAAAACATCCTTGATACGTTGCAATTCGGCGTCGCTGTCGGCCTCGAAACGCAGCACCAGCACCGGGGTGGTGTTGGAGGCGCGAACCAGGCCCCAACCATTGGCGTAGTCGACCCGCACACCGTCGATGGTGGTCAGGCTGGCTTCGCCCCAGTCGGCGTCGCGTTGCAGTGCATCAATGATGCTGAATTTACCCTCGTCGGTCACATCAATATTGATTTCCGGCGTGGAAATATCGTTCGGGAAGGCGGCGAACAGGTTTTCGGCGCTCTGCTCGGTCTTGCTGAGGATCTCCAGCAGGCGCGCGGCGCTGTAGATGCCGTCGTCAAAACCATACCAGCGTTCCTTGATGAAGATGTGACCGCTCATCTCGCCTGCCAGCAGCGAACCGGTCTGCTTCATCTTCTTCTTGATCAGCGAATGGCCGGTTTTCCACATCAAGGCGCGGCCACCGTGCTGTTCGATCAGCGGGGTCAGGCGGCGGGTGCACTTGACGTCGAAGATGATCTCGGCGCCCGGGTTGCGCGCCAGCACGTCCTGGGCAAACAGCATCAGCAGGCGGTCGGGGTAGACGATGCTGCCGGTGTTGGTCACCACGCCGACGCGGTCGCCGTCACCGTCGAATGCCAGGCCGATGTCGGCACCGGTTTCCTTGACCTTGGCGATCAGGTCTTCGAGGTTCTCTGGCTTGCCCGGGTCCGGGTGGTGATTGGGGAAGTTGCCGTCGACCTCGCAGAACAGCGGGATCACTTCGCAGCCCAGGGCTTCGATCAGTTGCGGTGCAATCACGCCGGCGGCGCCGTTGCCGCAGTCCACCACCACCTTGAGCTTTTTCGCCAGCTCTACGTCACCGACGATCTGCTGGAAGTAGCGGTCGAGGATCTCGACCTTTTCCACGCGGCCCGGGGCCAGCGTCAGGTCGTTGGTTTTCAGGCGGGTCAGCAGGGCCTGGATCTGTTCGTTGGCCAGGGTGTCACCGGCGATGACGATCTTGAAACCGTTGTAGTCCGACGGGTTGTGGCTGCCGGTCAGCATCACACCAGACTTGCCGGCCAGCACGTTGGCGGCGTAGTACAGTGCCGGGGTGGGCACCAGGCCGACGTCGCTGACATGGCAGCCCGCATCGACCAGGCCTTTGATCAGTTGTTCCACCAGCATCGGGCCCGACAGGCGGCCATCGCGCCCTACCGATACCTGCGGTTCGCCCTGGGCCAGGCTTTGCGCGCCGATGGCACGGCCGATCCAGTAGGCGGTTTCGGCGTGAAGGGTCTTGCCGACCACACCACGTATGTCATAGGCGCGGAAAATGCTGTCGGGCAATGCGGCGGGGACCAGGTGGGCCATGTCGTTCATCTCTGGAAGCTCCATTAGTCAAAGGCTTTCTGGGCAGGCGCAAACTGAACGCTTGGACGGTGGTTTCGCCAGAGAGTTCGCCATCCTTGGCCTGAACGGTCATCTGCCGGCTCAGTGGCTGCCGGAGTGACCGAAGCCGCCAGCGCCACGCTGGCTTTCGTCGAACGCTTCGACGATGTCGAAGTGAGCCTGCACCACCGGTACCAGCACCAGCTGGGCGATGCGCTCGCCAACCGCGATGGTGAACGGCGTGTTTCCGCGGTTCCAGCACGACACCATCAGCTCGCCCTGGTAGTCCGAGTCGATCAGGCCGACCAGGTTGCCCAGCACGATGCCGTGCTTATGGCCCAAGCCCGAGCGTGGCAGGATGACTGCCGCCAGGCCTGGGTCGCCGATGTAGATCGACAGGCCGGTAGGAATCAGAATGGTCTGGCCTGGCTCGAGGACGGTGTCTTCCTTGAGCAGGGCGCGCAGGTCGAGGCCGGCGGAGCCGGGGGTGGCGTACGCGGGTAGCGGGAATTCGCTACCCAGGCGTGGGTCGAGGATCTTGGCTTGAAGAGCGTGCATGTAACTTATTGAACCTGGTTGAGCCGTTCGGCGATGAAGGCGACCAGTTGCCGGGCGATCTTGCCCTTGCTGGTCTGCGCGAAGAGGGTCTGGTGCTGCTGGCGGTCGATCACGGTCAAGGCGTTTTCTTCGCTGTTGAAGCCGATGCTGGGGTTGGCCACATCATTGGCGACGATCAAGTCGAGGTTCTTGTCCTTGAGCTTGCGCGTGGCGTAATCGAGCAAGTGTTCGGTTTCGGCGGCAAAGCCGACGCTGAACGGGCGGTCGGCGCGGCCAGCAATGGTGGCAAGGATATCGGGATTACGCACCATCTGCAGCAGCATGCCGTCGCCGGTCGTAGGATCTTTCTTCAGTTTTTGTGTGGCAACCACTTCGGGGCGGTAGTCCGCAACCGCTGCCGAGGCGATGAACAGGTCGCACGGCATGGCCGCTTCACAGGCCGCGAGCATGTCTCGCGCGCTGACGACGTCGATACGGCTGACCCGGTCAGGGGTTGGCAAGTGCACAGGGCCCGTGACGAGGGTAACCCGAGCTCCTGCTTCGGCGGCCGCTTCGGCCAAGGCGAAGCCCATCTTGCCGGAGCTATGATTGGTGATGTAGCGCACCGGGTCGATGTTTTCCTGGGTCGGCCCGGCGGTGATCAGCACGTGCTTGCCGGTCAGAGCCTGGCGTTTGAAGCTTTCTGCGGCGCACCAGGCCAGGTCGGTGGCTTCGAGCATGCGCCCCAGGCCGACGTCACCACAGGCCTGGCTGCCGGATGCCGGGCCGAACACCTGAATGCCACGGCTCTTGAGCTGCTCGAGGTTGGCCTGGGTGGCCGGGTCACGCCACATGGCCTGGTTCATCGCCGGCGCCACGGCGACGGTGGCGTCAGTGGCCAGCACCAGCGTGGTCAGCAGGTCGTCTGCCATGCCCTGGGCCATGCGTGCCATGAGGTCGGCGGTGGCTGGGGCGATCAGCACCAGGTCTGCCCACTTGGCCAGTTCGATATGGCCCATGGCAGCTTCGGCGGCCGGGTCGAGCAGGTCCATGTGTACCGGGTGGCCCGACAGTGCCTGCAGGGTCAGCGGGGTGATGAATTCTGCACCACCCCGGGTCATGACGACGCGCACCTGCGCGCCGTGCTCCAGGAGACGGCGAATCAGCTCGGCGCTTTTGTAGGCGGCAATGCCGCCACCCACGCCGAGAACGATGCGCTTGCGATACAGCCGCTGCATAGGCTTGCCTTTTTCCAGTGAGAGCGGGCGACGACGTTTGAAATGCCTGCGGCGGAACGTCGCATGTACGAGGCGAAATAGATTAACACAGGGCCGAAATGGGCCGCAGCAAAGGCAGGGGTGGAATGAACATCAGGGAGTGGCCGGCGGAAGAACGGCCTAGGGAGAAGCTGTTGCAGCGAGGGGCAGGGAGCCTGACAGATACGGAGCTGCTGGCCGTTTTTCTCGGCTCAGGCGTACGTGGGCGTAATGTCGTGGAGCTTTCGCGAGGCTTGTTGGTGAAGTTCGGCAGCTTGCGCCGGTTGCTGGAGGCTGACCGCGAGGCCTTCGTCGGCGAGCTTGGGTTGGGCCCGGTGAGGTACAGCCAGCTGCAGGCACTGCTTGAGATCGGCCGCAGGCACCTTGCAACGTCGATTGAGCGGGAGTCTGCCATGGACAACCCGGCAGCGGTGCGACGCTACTTGAAAGCCATGCTCAGGCATGAGGCCAGCGAGGTGTTCGGGTGTCTGTTTCTCGATACCAAGCACCGGCCACTGGCATTTGAGATCCTGTTCAGGGGCACGATAGATCGGGCGAGTGTCTATCCGCGAGAGGTGGTGCGGCGGGCGTTGGTGCACAACGCTGCGGCATTGATCCTGTGCCACAACCATCCTTCAGGGATCAGTGAACCGAGTCAGGACGATGTGCATTTGACCCTGTCGTTGAAGCGGGGGTTGGCGTTGATCGACGTGCGGGTGCTGGATCACATCATCATTGGTGACGGGGAGCCGTTGTCGATGGTCGAGCATGGGTGGATTGTGGCCTGAGGGAGTACTGAGCGCCTTGTAGGGTCAGTACGGGCCCTTTCGCGGGTGAACCCGCTCCTACAGGGGTAGCGTCAACTGCCAGGCTGGCGCTGTCCTGTAGGAGCGGGTTTACCCGCGAAGAGGCCGGTACAGGCTTACCTGGTGACCGACACCTTGCTGAAATCCAGCCGCCCGAACGGGCTCACCTGGTACCCCTCGACGCCTTGGCGCAGCAAGGTCGCCGCCGTCGGGTGCGCCAGTGGCACCCACAGCGCCTGCTGCTGGATCAGCGTCTGCGCCTGCTGGTACAGCCGGCTGCGCACGCTCTGGTCGTTGGTGGTACGCCCGGCGCTGATCAACTGGTCGAGGCGGCTGTCGCAGAAGCGTGCGAAGTTGGTCCCTGACTCGACCGCCGCACAGGAAAACTGCGGGCTGAGGAAGTTGTCCGGATCGCCGTTGTCGCCTGCCCAGCCCATGAACAGCAAGTCATGCTCGCCAGCCTTGGCGCGGCGGATAAGCTCGCCCCATTCGATCACGCGGATTTCCGCCTTGATACCAATCTTGGCCAGGTCGGCTTGCAGCATCTGCGCGCCAAGGCTGGGGTTGGGGTTGAGCAGGCTACCCGAGGGCCGGGTCCAGATGGTGGTGCTGAAGCCTTCTGCCAGGCCGGCCTTGGCCAGTAGGGCCTTGGCTTTCTTCACATCCAGCGGGTAGCCGGGCAGGTCCTTGGCGTAGCTCCAGGTGTTGGGCGGATAGGGGCCGTTGGCTGCCACTGCAGAGTCTTCGAACACGGCCTTGAGGTAGGCCTGCTTGTCGAAGGCCAGGTTGATGGCCTGGCGCACTTCCGGCTTGTTCAGGGGTGGGTGCTGGCTGTTGATGGCGACGAAGGCCGTCATGAATGCCGGTGTAGCGGCCACCTTGAGGTTGCCGTCCTTGCCCGCTTCGGCAATGTCCAACGGCTTGGGCGACAGGGCAACCTGGCACTCGCCACGCTTGAGCTTCTGCAGGCGAACGTTGGCATCGGTTGTGATGGCGAAGATCAGCGGGTCGACCGCCGGCTTGCCGGCGAAGTAGTCCGGGTTGGCGCGGTAGCGCACCACGGCGTCTTTCTGGAAACGCTGGAACACGAACGGCCCGGTGCCGATCGGTCGGCTGTTCAGCTTCTCCGGCGTGCCGGCCTTCAGCAGCTTGTCGGCATATTCGGCGGAGTAGATCGAGGCGAAGCCCATGCTCAGGGTGGCCAGGAAGGTGGCGTCCGGGTGGCTGAGGGTGAAGCGCACGGTGTTCGGCGCGGGTGCATCGATCGCTTTGATCAGGCTGCCCAACTGCAGCGATTGGGCATGCGGGTAGCCGCCCGGCGCAGTCTTGTGCCAGGCATGGGCCGGGTAGAGCATACGCTGGAAGCTGAACAGCACATCGTCGGCATTCAGCTTGCGGCTTGGCTTGAAATAGGCGGTGCTGTGAAACTTCACGTCATCGCGCAGGGTGAAGTCATACACCAGGCCGTCGGCCGATACCGTCCAGCTGGTCGCCAGGCTCGGCACCACCTTGCCTTGCGCCGCGTCGAACTCTACCAGGCGGTTCATCAGTACGTCGGCGGTGGCGTTGGTGGTGGTGAGCGAATTGTACTGCACCACGTCGAAGCCTTCGGGGCTGGCCTCGCTGCAAACGCTCAGCGGAGCGGCCTGGGCAACGCCGGCGGCGAACAGGGAAGTGAACAATAAGGAAAGTGCGGCGGCACGCATGGTGGCTCCTTGGCTGTCAGTGGCCCATCTGCCAGTGCAGTCTGGAAAAGGCCTACCCTAGTGCGCCCGCCGGTAAATGACCACACCCTTTTTTGCAAATGTTGCGACGAGCGGTCGACGACTGGCGGGGCCTGCCGCTATGCTGGCCCGGCGCGTTCTGGCTTGCGGCAATGTGCATCTACTGTTGTTGCAGCCAAGTCTTTCTGGTATAAAGCAGCGCTCTTTTCTAGGGGCTCGGCCTGTCGCATAAGCGGATCCGGTCGATAAGGCCTCCAGAATCACGGCGCCCAGGCGCCAAAGACTGAGAGATTAAGCGGCCAACCCATGCCGGGTTGGGCATGTGGTTTTAGAGGGCTGAGTCATGTCGAGAGTCTGTCAAGTTACTGGTAAGGGTCCAGTAACCGGGAACAACATTTCCCACGCAAACAACAAAACCCGTCGTCGTTTCCTGCCGAACCTGCAGCACCACCGTTTCTGGGTTGAATCCGAGAAGCGTTTCGTGCGTCTGCGCGTTTCCGCCAAAGGCATGCGTATCATCGACAAGCGCGGCATCGACGCCGTTCTGGTTGACATCCGTAAAGCTGGCGCCAAGGTTTAAGGGAGAGCATCATGCGTGAATTGATCCGTCTGGTTTCGAGTGCCGGTACCGGCCACTTCTACACCACCGACAAGAACAAGCGCACCACCCCGGACAAAATCGAGATCAAGAAATATGATCCGGTTGTTCGCAAGCACGTGGTGTACAAGGAAGCCAAGATCAAGTAATTGATCGGCAACCTGAAAAAACCCGCTTCCGAAAGGAGGCGGGTTTTTTTATGCCTGCTGCCGGGTCAGTTGAAGTCGAAGCCCTGGATCAGCAGGTCGGCACCGGCCTTGATCTGGATGCGCTCGACGTCGTACTCGCGGGTGCACATTTCGTTGGGGCCGACCACCCGGGTGCGGCCGGTAAGGGTGCGGATGGTGTCTTTGAGCGCTGGCGCGTAAGGGGTGCCGACCAGGTGGGCGAGGGTTCGCAGCACTTCTTCGTTGGTCATGGTGTTCTTCCTGTTGAAGTTGGATGGCCCGACATGGGCAGGGCCATCCTCACGCATGCCTGCGAATTGCCTGCGCTACATAGATACTGCTGTGGTTACTTCTGCTCGAACATCACATAGATCTTGCGGCAAGGCTCCAGCACCTCCCAAGTGCCTTTGAAGCCGGCGGGGATTACAAAGCGATCGCCGGCACGCAGGGTTTTCGCCCCGCCATCCTCGTCGCGCAGCACCGAAACGCCCTGGACGATCTCGCAGTATTCGTGCTCGGTGTAGTTCACTGTCCACTGGCCCACCTCACCTTCCCATACGCCAGCGGCAAACTGCCCGCACGGGCTGGAATAGTGGTTGTAGACAGCCTGGTCCGGCTCGCCCTTGAGAATTTTCTCCGCTGCCGGGCGGTAGCGTTCAGCTTCGGTGATGACCTGCGCGAAGTCGATGATGCTATCAATACTCATGGTTCGGCTCCTGTTGTTGTTTAATAAAATGAACATCAGTAGGCTTTTGAGCCTTCCGTGTCAAATATATTGATAGTTTACACCGGCTGGTTTAGGGTATCGCTTGCCAGTGTGCGCTCGGCGCCCGGCCAGAATTCTGACAACGCCTGTGAGTCCTCAGTGCGGCGTTGCACCTAAACAAGAGGAGGAGTTTCGTATGACCACCCTGACCCGTGCGGACTGGGAACAACGTGCCCAGCAACTGAAGATCGAAGGCCGTGCCTTCATCAACGGCGAATACACCGATGCCGCATCCGGTGAAACCTTCGAGTGCCTGAGCCCGGTCGACGGACGCTTCCTGGCCAAGGTTGCCAGCTGCGACCTGGCCGATGCCAACCGCGCTGTGGAAAACGCCCGCGCCACCTTCAACTCCGGCGTGTGGTCGCAGCTGGCCCCCGCCAAGCGCAAGGCCAAGCTGATCCGCTTTGCCGACCTGCTGCGCAAGAACGTCGAAGAGCTGGCACTGCTGGAAACGCTGGATATGGGCAAGCCGATCGGCGACTCCTCCAGTATCGATATCCCGGGCGCGGCCAATGCCATTCACTGGACTGCCGAAGCCATCGACAAGGTCTACGACGAAGTCGCCCCGACCCCGCACGACCAGCTTGGCCTGGTTACCCGCGAAGCAGTGGGTGTGGTCGGTGCGATCGTACCGTGGAACTTCCCGCTGCTGATGGCCTGCTGGAAGCTTGGCCCAGCGTTGGCCACCGGTAACTCGGTCGTGCTCAAACCGTCCGAAAAATCGCCGCTGACCGCCATCCGCATCGCCCAGCTGGCGATCGAAGCCGGTATCCCGGCTGGCGTGCTGAACGTGCTGCCAGGCTACGGCCACACTGTGGGCAAGGCGCTGGCCCTGCACATGGACGTCGACACCCTGGTGTTCACCGGTTCGACCAAGATCGCCAAGCAGCTGATGGTTTACGCGGGCGAGTCGAACATGAAACGCATCTGGCTGGAAGCCGGCGGCAAGAGCCCGAACATTGTCTTTGCCGACGCCCCGGACCTGCAAGCTGCCGCCGAAGCCGCCGCCAGCGCCATCGCCTTCAACCAGGGCGAAGTGTGCACCGCAGGCTCCCGCCTGCTGGTCGAGCGTTCGATCAAGGACAAGTTCCTGCCGATGGTTGTAGAGGCCCTGAAAGGCTGGAAACCAGGTAACCCGCTGGACCCACAGACCACTGTCGGTGCTCTGGTCGATACTCAGCAGATGAACACCGTGCTGTCGTACATCGAGGCTGGCCACAAGGACGGCGCCAAGCTGTTGGCCGGCGGCAAGCGCACCCTGGAAGAGACCGGCGGCACCTACGTCGAGCCGACCATCTTCGACGGCGTGACCAACGCCATGCGCATTGCTCAGGAAGAAATCTTCGGCCCGGTGCTGTCGGTGATTGCCTTCGACACTGCCGAAGAAGCTGTGGCCATTGCCAACGACACGCCGTATGGCCTGGCGGCGGGCATCTGGACTTCGGACATCTCCAAGGCCCACAAGACCGCCCGTGCCGTGCGTGCAGGCAGCGTCTGGGTCAACCAGTACGACGGTGGCGACATGACCGCGCCGTTCGGTGGTTTCAAACAGTCGGGCAACGGCCGTGACAAGTCGCTGCACGCGCTGGAGAAATACACTGAGCTGAAGGCGACCTGGATCAAGCTGTAATCCAGTAGGTCCTTTTCGCGGGCAAGCCCGCTCCTGCAGGTCTTCGCGACCGTGCAGGAGCGGGCTTGCCCGCGAATGGGCCTCTAGAAATATTGGCTGGGAGGCTGCAATGCGTTGGGGTACCTACTTCGCCGTACTGGCATCGGTGCTCAGTGTCGGGCTGGCGCTCGGCGTGAGCATGCCGCTGGTGTCCCTGCGCCTGGAGGCCTGGGGCTACGGCAGCTTCGCCATCGGCGTGATGGCGGCAATGCCGGCGTTGGGCGTACTGGCCGGCGCCAGCCTGGCCAGCCGCCTGGCAGGTTGGGTTGGCGTACCTTCGGCGATGCGCCTGTGCCTGTGGGGCGGGGCGCTGTCGATTGGTCTGCTCGCGCTGCTGCCTAGTTACCCGTTGTGGCTGCTGCTGCGGCTGATGATCGGCATGTCCCTGACCGTGGTGTTCATCCTCGGCGAAAGCTGGATCAACCAACTGGTGGTCGAACAGTGGCGTGGCCGGTTGGTGGCGCTGTATGGCAGCAGCTACGCCCTGAGCCAGCTGGCAGGGCCGTTGGTGCTGGGCTTTCTCGGCTCTGATGACGACTTCGGCTTCTGGGCTGCGACCGGCCTGCTGCTGGCCGCGCCGCTGGTTCTGCTGGGGCGTGGTGGAGCACCGAGCACGGAAGCCTGCAGTGTCACCTTTGGCGACCTCTTCGGCTTCTGCCGACGCTTGCCGGTAATCGCCTGGGCCATTGCCTTGTTCGCCTCGTTCGAGGCGATGATCCTCACTTTGCTGCCGGTGTATTGCCTGCAGCAGGGCTTCAGCACCGAAATCGCCCTGTTCATGGTAAGTACCGTGGTGGTGGGTGATGCGGTACTGCAGTTGCCCATCGGCGCGCTGGCCGACCATATGTCGCGACGTACCCTGTTCACCGGCTGTGCGGTGACCCTGCTGGTGTCCAGCCTGGCAATCCCGCTGCTGTTGCACACGCCGGTTATCTGGCCATTGTGGGTGTTGTTCGGCGCCAGTGCCGGCGGCTTGTTCACCTTGTCGCTGGTGCTGATCGGTGAGCGCTACCGCGATGATGAGTTGGTGCGTGCCAATGCCCACGTGGCACAGCTGTGGGGTATCGGCTGTTTGCTCGGGCCGTTGTTGGCGGGTGCGGGGAGCCAGTGGATCAGCGGGCATGCGTTGCTGTTCCTGATGGCGGCCGGGGCTGCAGGGCTGGTGGTATTGACCCGGCGGCGCGGAGCCTTCGAGCCGGTCTCTGCCTGATGGTTTTTGGAGCGCAAGGCCCCCGGAAGTCGCAGTTACAGCATCTTCTCCAAGCCAACCGCCTTGCTGATCCAGGCATTGAGCCGCCGCCAGACCCCACCCGGCTCAGACGTCAGCACGTGCCGTTGGCCATTGTCCTCGGTCGCCCACACTAGCTTGTCACCTATCAGTTTCACCTGATAGCTCAGCGCAGGCGCCATACCCTGCTGGGCCAGCTCGCGGGTGTATTCGGCCAGTTCCGGGCTGTCCACCAGTACCCCGACCTCGGTGTTCCACAACACGGAGCGCGGGTCGAAGTTGAACGAGCCGATGAAGGTCTTGCGTCGGTCGAACACGATCGCTTTGGTGTGCAGGCTTGAATCCGAGCTGCCACGGAAACTCAATCGTCCCGCGCTGGGGTCGCCTGGCTGGCGGCGAAGCTCGTAAAGCTGCACACCGTGTTCAAGCAAGGCACGACGATAGGGTGCGTAGCCTCCATGCACTGCCGGCACGTCGGTGGCTTCCAGCGAGTTGGTCAGCAGCTTTACCGAAACCCCTGCATCGGCGCGGCCGGTCAGGTACAGCAGCCCCGGCTCACCCGGTACAAAGTAGGCCGATGCCAGGACCAGTTCGCGGTGCACGTTAGCCAAGTCCGGTGCCAGTTGCTGGCTCAGCAGTAATTGCGGGTCCGGCTCGTCTTCGGCCAACACCTTGCTGGGCGCATCCCATAGCGCCTGAGCGTGAGCCCAGATCAGCTCGTTGCGCCACACATCCAGGTGCGGCTGCGACTGATAGGCCATCAACCGGTCGTACAGGGCCTTGCGCTGGGTCCTTGCTTCGGCCAGCGACACTTCCAGACGATGGCGGCTGGCACGCAGGTCGTTGGCATCCGGGTCATGCCAGAGGAAGTCGGTGATCGGCCGGCTGAGGGCGCTGTTCCAGTACTGGTCGAAGCTGTGCCCCAGTTGCTCGGCCACCGGGCCCACGCCCAGCAGGTCGATGTCGGTGAAGTTGAGGTTGGGCTCGGCATCGAAATACTCGTCGCCCAGGTTGCGCCCGCCGACGATGGCCATGCTGTTGTCCACCAGGAACAGCTTGTTGTGCATGCGCCGGTGCTGGCGCGACAAGTTGAACAGCCGGCCCACGGCGCGCGTGACGCCGGTACTGCGCCCCAGGTGCAGTGGGTTGAACACACGGATATGGATGTTCGGGTGGGCATCGAGGGTGCCCATGACGGTGTCCAGGCCATCGCTGGTGGTGTCGTCGAGCAGGATGCGTACGCGCACGCCACGGTCGGCAGCGCGTAGCAGTTCATGCACAAGGGCGCGGGTACTGAGGCCGTCGTGGACGATGTAGTACTGCAGGTCGATGCTCGCCTGGGCGTTGCGGATCAGTTCAGCACGGGCGCGAAAGGCCTCGTTGCTGTTGGGCAGCAAGCGAAAGCCCGAGCGGCCGCCATAGGGCGCGGCCTGGCGCAGCACCGAGCGGCCAAAGGCCGAGTTGTTGGCAGGCAACGCCTGACTGGTTTCGCGGGGCACGCTGATGCTTGTGCAACCGGCAAGGCCGAGCAACAACACCAGCAGCAGAGGCAACGCTCGCTGGAGTCTCAAAGGTGAACCGTCCTGTACAGCAAGGGCTTTAGGGATTTGACCGTGACGGGCGGCGCAAAGTTACGCGTCGACGCTTTCTTCATCCAGTAGACGAAGGGCGGTTTCACCGACCTTGCGCACGGAGGCTTCGATTTGTGGCGTTGGCCTGGCGGCGAAGTTCATGCGCAGGCAGTGGCGGAACTTGCCCGAGGCCGAAAAGATGCTGCCCACGGCAACCTGCACGCCCTGCTCCAGTAAAGCGCGGTTCAGCCGAAGCGTGTCGAGATGTTCGGGTAGCTCCACCCAGAGCATGAAGCCACCCTGGGGCCGGCTGATCCGGGTCCCCGCCGGGAAGTAGCGGGTCACCCAGTCGCTCATCAGGTCGCGGCCACGTTGGTACTGGCTGCGCATGCGCCGCACATGGGGCTGGTAGTGCCCGCCTGCGATGAAGTCAGCAATGGCCAGCTGAGGCTGGCTGGCGGTGCTGCCTGTGCTGATGTACTTCATGTGCAGCACTCGCTCCAGGTAGCGCCCGGGTGCCACCCAGCCGATCCGCAGGCCGGGTGCGAGGGTTTTGGAGAACGAACTGCAGAGCAGCACGCGGCCATCGTCGTCGAACGACTTCAGGGTGCGTGGGCGTGGGTAGGTATAGGCCAGGTCGCCGTACACATCGTCTTCCAGAATCGCCACGTCATAGCGCTGGGCAAGGCTCAGCAGGGCCTTCTTGCGTGCTTCGGGCATGATGTAGCCCAGCGGGTTGTTGCAGCTGGGAGTGATCTGTATGAGCTTGATCGGCCACTGCTCCAAGGCTAGCTCCAGCGCCTCCAGGCTGATGCCGGTGACCGGGTCGGTGGGGATTTCCAGCGCTTTCATGCCCAAGCCTTTGAGGGTTTGCATGGCGCCGTGGAAGCTGGGCGAGTCGACTGCGACGATGTCGCCTGGCTCGCAGACCGCGCGGATGCTGCATGACAGCGCCTCATGGCAGCCGGTGGTGATCACCAGGTCGGCGGGCCCCAGGCGGCAGCCGGAGTCGAGCATCAGCCGGGCCACCTGTTCGCGCAGGGCCAGGTTACCGTGGATGTTGTCGTAGTACAGGCCAGGCATGTCCTGGCGCCGGCTCAACTGGGCGAGGCTGCGCAGCAGCGGCTTCAGGGTAGGGCTGTCGATGTCGGGCATGCCGCGACCGAGCTGCACCACGTCCTGGCGCGGGTTGCTTCGTACCAGTTCCAGCACCTGCTCCCACTGGGAGATGTCCACCGGGCGCTGGGCCGGGCGGCTGATTGCGGGTAGTGCCGGCAACTGCCGTTGGTCGCTGACGAAGTAGCCGGACTTGGGCCGCGGCAAGACCATGCCGCTGTCTTCGAGCATGCGATAGGCCTGCTGCACGGTGCTCAGGCTGACCCCGTGCTCCTCACTCAGTGCGCGCACAGACGGCAGGCGCTGGCCGGGGCGATAGAGGCCCTGCTCGATGCGGGCGCCGAGTATTTCGGCGAGATTCAGGTAGAGGGTCACGGCATACTCCTGCGCTGCATTGGCATAGCGACCGGTACAGTTGGGCTGAAAATACAGCATTCAGTCGGCCAACGGCCAATTCTGTATGGGAATAATAAGGCTGTATTGGATCTGTATTGTCGAGGGTGCCGACGCGCATGCTTTCTCCACGGTAACAACTGAACGGGAGGATGCGGTGATGGGTGGCATGAGCGATGTGCGCTTGCAACTGTTGGCCAAGGAACTGGAAGCCGGGCAGCAGGCCAAGGTGTTCAACGCGCCAGAGGGTTTGGGGCGTTGGGGGCTGATGTTGCATCGCTGGCATACCCGCAGGGCGTTGCTGCAGCTGACCGATGACGAGTTGCGCGATGTCGGGCTGAGCTGGGAGCAGGCCCGGATCGAAGGGCGGAAAGCCTTCTGGAAGGACTGACACAGTGGTCGCTGGAGGGCCTGTTGTGCCCCAGACTTGAAACTTGCACCGACCCTGTGGGAGCGGGCATGCCCGCGAAGCAGGCGTCGCGGAGGATGGCACGGGCTTCGCCCGTGTTCGCGGGCACGCCCGCTCCCACAGGGGGCTAGTCAGCTTTTAGATTTTAAGCAAGACAGTTGCTGCCACAAGGATGGGGACTTTCAGGCCAGCTCTTTCAGGCGATGCCACAGCATCCCCAGCGCCAGCAGTGGCGAGCGCAGGTGCTTGCCGCCAGGGAAGGTGATGTGCGGCACCTTGTTGAAAAGGTCGAAGCGCCCGCTTTCCTGGCCACTGATGGCTTCACCCAGCAGGCGCGCGGCCAAGTGGGTGGCGTTGAGCCCATGGCCCGAGTAGGCCTGGGCGTAATACACGTTCGGCTGGCTGGCCAGGCGGCCAACCTGCGGCAGGCGATTGGCACCAATGCCGATCATGCCGCCCCACTGGTAGTCGATGCGCACGTTGGCAAGCTGCGGGAACACCTTGAGCATCTTCGGCTGCATGTAGGCGGCGATGTCCTTCGGGTCGCGGCCTGAATAGTGGCAGGCACCGCCAAACAGCAGGCGGTGGTCGGCGGACAGGCGGTAGTAGTCCAGCGCCACGCGCTGGTCACACACCGCCATATTCTGCGGCAGCAAGGCGCGTGCGCGTTCTTCGCCCAGCGGCTCGGTGGCGATGATGTAGCTGCCGGCCGGCAGCACCTTGCCGCCCAGTTCGCGGTTGAGGTCGTTGTGGTAGGCGTTGCAGCACAGTACCAAGGTCTTTGCGCGTACCAGGCCTTGGGCTGTATGCACCTGCACTTCAGTGCCGTAGTCGATGCGGGTGACTTCGGATTGCTCGAACAACTTCACGCCCAGGCGGGCGGCTGCGGCGGCTTCACCCAATGCCAGATTGAGCGGATGCAGATGCCCGGAGCCCATGTCGACCAGCCCCCCCACATAGCAGTCGGCACCGACCACGCTGTGGATATCGTCCTTGCCGACCAGCCGCAACTCATGTGCATAGCCCAGGCTGCGCAGCTCCTCGGCGTCTTCGGCGAAGCCCAGCAGCTCGGCGGGTTTGTTGGCCAGGTCGCAGTAGCCCCAGGCCAGGTCACAGGCGATGGCATGCTTTTCTACCCGCTCGCGCACGATCTGTACGGCCTCCAGGCCCATCAGCTTCAGGGTGCGCACGCCTTCCTCGCCGATGACCGGGAGGAACTGCTCCAGACCATGACCGACTCCACGGATCAGTTGACCGCCATTGCGCCCACTGGCACCCCAGCCAAGTTTGCGCGCTTCCAGCAGGATGACCGAGAAACCACGCTCGGCCAGCTCGATGGCGGTGTTCAGGCCCGAGTAGCCGCCGCCGATGATGCACACGTCGGCGTTGTGTTCGCCTTGCAGGAAGGCGTGGTCGGGGTGTGGCGCGCTGCTGGCGGCGTAATAGGAGGCGGCGTGCTGCGCGCTGTGGATCATTGGGTAGGTCCTGAGTTGTTATCGGCCAAAAATGGAGGATAAGCTCGGGATCAAGAAGGGGGCAACCAAACGGCCCATTCAGGGGCGTCTGGCTCTCTCAACCGGCAAGGCAAAGGCCTGCGTTGGCTCAGGCGCATCCATAGTGCCGGCACCACGAATGTCGTATAGCTGATGAGCGGTACGGATTGCGGCAAGTATTCCGCTGTCGGTTTGTGTGGGCAGATTGTTGCGACTCATGCGTATCAGCGTGTTTGATGCACTGAGGCGGATAGTCGCTGAAAGCGCTGGGTCATTGGCTTGCGACTTCGCCTGAGTAATCTCGGCGAGTGAGTTGACCATTATCAGTTTGCCTTCACGCAGTTCCAGAACCGACTCCCTTGGCTGCGGTGTACTGCTGTATGGCCGTGATCGATTGCTGCTGTTGATGGGCGGCGCATCTTGATCGTACAGGGGGGGAGCTTCCCCCCAGCCAAAGTAGGAAGGAGGAGCTTGTTCATTGTTTGCGGCCCCAAGCGGTTGAGCTGGCACGCCGGGAGGGGTTGGTGAGTAGGGAGGCGGAGTAGCCGGGGCCCGGTGATGGCGGCGCAGGACTTTTGAACTGATCCAGTTCCCGAACTCTCCAGCGCACCCCGACGGGTCGGTGTAGTTGATGGGGTCGTTCAAACAATAGGCATAAGCATTGGTCCCACCTTTGAAGAACGGGCTCTGTGAGTCACCGCTAAGGAAGCGCATCAACACAGGGCTATAGCTGCGGCGACCGGCGCCGAGCGGATAGCATCCACTGGCAAGATCCAAACGTTCCCCGGTGAAGCCAATGTTTGTTGAGCAGTTAGCGAAAATATGGCCAAAAGGAGTAAAGGTTAATGGTCGACCCGCACCATCCGAGTTTCCCATCAAAGGTGTTTTCCGATGATCAATAGCTTGCAGATTGGTGACTGTGGGCTTAATTTCGGCGAGGGAGAAATCTGATGCCCGGAAGATGCGTTGTGTTTCCCGAGTGCTTTTCAGCACGATAAGCTTCAGTCCGCTGTAAAAGAACAGAATGTGGTTCTTCATCAGCTGGGGCTCGCTTAGCTGAAGGGGGATGTCTCGTCAGTTTGTAGAATGAGTAGGCTTTCCCACAACTGCCAAAATTATCAGGTCCACTGCTTCCATCCAGCACAAGCGTTACGCAAATATTACAGCCATGTCCTGCAACCGCCACAAGATCCACTTCCTGCGCGAACTCATCCCTTCATTCGAGTGCGAGCCCGGCTGCCATGACTGCTGCGGCCCGGTCACCACCTCAGCGGAGGAAATGGCCCGCCTGCCGCGCAAGTCCCAGGCGGAGCAGGACGCTGCTCTGGAGCGCCTGGACTGCGTGCACCTGGGCCCCAACGGCTGCACGGTGTATGAAGAGCGGCCGATGATCTGCCGGCTGTTCGGTACCACCCCGCGTATGGCCTGCCCGCGTGGTCGTGGCCCTGACCCGATGATCGACCCCGCCGCTGAACAGTTGGTCCACCAGTTCATTGCCACCACCCGCCAGGTGCTGGTCTAGCCTCAGTCCGGGATCGGCAGGCAGAGGCTCTCCTTCACCTCTTCCATCACGATGTAGCTCTTCGATTCGCGCACGTGCGGCAGTTTCAGCAGGATGTCCCCGAGCAGCTTGCGGTACGAGGCCATTTCCGAAATACGCGCTTTCACCAGGTAGTCGAAGTCGCCCGACACCAGGTGGCATTCCAGCACGTGGGGCAGCTTCAAGACCGCTCGGCGGAACTCCTCGAAGGTGTCGCCCGACTTGTAGTCCAGGCTGATTTCCACGAACACCAGCAGGCTGCCCTTGAGGTGCTGCGGGTTCAGGCGTGCGTTGTAGCCCATGATGATGCCCTCGCGCTCCAGGCGGCGAACCCGCTCGGTGCAAGGGGTGGTGGACAGCCCAACTTTCTCGCCCAGTTCGGTGAAGGAAATACGCCCGTCATTCTGCAGGATACGCAGGATGTTGCGGTCGATCTTGTCCAGTTCACGCTTGGTCTGGTGCTGGGTTCTCATAGGGGATGCCCCTCCGTGAAAGGCGTTTTTGCCGAGAATTCTCGCCAATAATAGGCTTTTATATAGTGAATTGCACTGGTCTCAAATTCCTATACTGCGCTCATTCATGCCATTTCAATAAAAGTGTGCGGCGCGCCGCGTGTGAGGGATAAAACGATGCGAGTTCTGGTACTTGGTAGCGGTGTAATCGGAACCGCCAGTGCCTACTACCTGGCCCGGCAAGGTTTCGAAGTCACGGTGGTCGACCGCCAGCCGGCGGTGGCCATGGAAACCAGCTTTGCCAACGCCGGCCAGATCTCGCCTGGTTATGCCTCGCCCTGGGCTGCCCCAGGTGTGCCGCTGAAGGCCATCAAGTGGCTGCTGGAGCGGCACGCACCCCTGGCCATCAAGCTCACGGGCGACGTTGACCAGTACCTGTGGATGGCACAGATGCTGCGCAACTGTACCGCCAGCCGTTACGCGGTGAACAAGGAACGCATGGTGCGCCTGTCCGAGTACAGCCGTGACTGCCTCGACGAACTGCGCGCTGAAACCGGCATCAACTACGAAAACCGCAGCCTGGGCACCACCCAGCTGTTCCGCACCCAGGCCCAGGTCGATGCTGCGGCCAAGGACATTGCCGTGCTTGAACAGTCCGGCGTGCCCTACGAGCTGCTCGACCGCGACGGCATTGCCCGCGTCGAACCTGCCCTGGCTGGCGTGAAAGACATCCTGGCCGGCGCCCTGCGCCTGCCGAACGACCAGACTGGCGACTGCCAGCTGTTCACCAGCAAGCTTGCCGACATGGCGTTGAAGCTGGGCGTGGAGTTCCGCTTCGGCCAGGACATCCAGCGCCTGGACGTTGCGGGTGACCGCATCAATGGCGTGTGGATCGACGGCAAGCTGGAGACGGCAGACCGCTACGTGCTGGCACTGGGCAGCTACTCGCCACAGATGCTCAAGCCGCTGGGCATCAAGGCCCCGGTATACCCGCTGAAAGGTTATTCGCTGACCGTGCCGATCACCAACAGCGACATGGCCCCGACTTCGACCATTCTCGACGAGACCTACAAGGTTGCCATCACCCGTTTCGACAACCGCATCCGCGTTGGGGGCATGGCTGAGATCGCTGGTTTTGACCTGTCGCTGAACCCGCGTCGGCGCGAAACGCTGGAGATGATCGTCAACGACCTTTATCCTCGCGGCGGTGACCTGAGCCAGGCCAGCTTCTGGACCGGCTTGCGCCCGGCGACCCCGGACGGCACGCCTATCGTGGGTGCCACGGCGTTCCGCAACCTGTTCCTGAACACCGGTCACGGTACCTTGGGCTGGACCATGGCGTGCGGTTCCGGTCGCTTGCTGGCCGACCTGATTGCGCGCAAGAAGCCGCAGATCAGTGCCGAAGGCCTGGATATCTCTCGTTATGGCAATAGCGGGGAAGTGGCCAAGCACAGGCAAAGCGCGCCGGCTCACCAGCAGTAATAGCCTGTGCCGGCCCATTCGCGGGCTTGCCCGCTCCCACAGGAGCACCACAGCTTTTCAACGCTGTGCGCTATCTGTGGGAGGGGCAGGCCCGCGAAGAATCCACCACCGATTTCAACCCGAACACCATAAGGCAGCCGCCATGCGTCCCGCCCGCGCCCTGATCGACCTCCAGGCCCTGCGCCACAACTACCGTCTGGCCCGTGAACTGACGGGTGCCAAAGCCCTCGCCGTGATCAAGGCCGACGCCTATGGCCACGGCGCCGTGCGCTGCGCCCTGGCCCTGGAGGCCGAAGCCGACGGCTTTGCCGTGGCCTGCATCGAAGAGGCGCTGGAACTGCGCGCTGCCGGTATCAAAGCCCCGGTGCTGCTGCTGGAAGGTTTTTTCGAAGCCAGCGAACTGGTGCTGATCGCCGAGCACGACCTGTGGTGCGTGGTGCACTCGCTGTGGCAACTGGAAGCCATCGAGAAAACACCGCTGCACAAGCCGCTCACCGCCTGGCTGAAGCTGGACAGTGGCATGCACCGCGTTGGCCTGCACCCCAAGGACTACCACGACGCCTACCAGCGACTGCTGGCCAGTGGCAAGGTTTCGCGCATCGTGTTGATGAGCCACTTCGCTCGCGCCGATGAACTGGACGCTGACGCCACCTCCCAGCAGATCGCCGTGTTCGAAGCTGCCCGACAGGGCCTGGCCGCCGAATGCAGCCTGCGTAACTCGCCCGGCGTGCTGGGTTGGCCGCAAGCGCCCAGCGACTGGGTGCGCCCAGGCCTGATGCTGTACGGTGCCACGCCGTTCGGAGTGGCGCAGGCCGAGGCCGCACGCCTGCAACCGGTGATGACCCTGCAATCGCGGGTGATCAGCGTGCGCGAACTGCCTGCCGGCGAGCCGGTGGGCTATGGTGCCAAGTTCGTCAGCCCTCGGCCGACCCGCGTGGGTGTGGTTGCCATGGGCTATGCCGATGGCTACCCGCGCCAGGCGCCCAACGGCACTCCGGTGCTGGTCGCCGGCAAGCGCACCCAACTGATCGGCCGGGTGTCGATGGACATGCTCAGCATCGACCTCACCGACGTACCAGAAGCCGCTGTCGGCAGCCCGGTAGAACTATGGGGCAAACAGGTGCTGGCCAGTGAGGTGGCCGCGCATGCGGGCACTATTCCCTACCAGATCTTCTGCAACCTGAAGCGAGTACCACGGGACTACATCGGCGAATGACACGCTGAAGCGGACAGGTTGGGGGCGGTGTGTTGTAAATACTGAACGGCATTGCCATGATATCGTTCACAACCACCCCTTTCCCACTGTTTCAGGAGGCTCCAGCTTTGGACGTCGGCGAACGACTGCAAGCCATCCGCAAGCTCAAGGGCCTGTCCCAGCGCGAACTCGCCAAGCGTGCAGGCGTGACCAACAGCACCATCTCGATGATCGAGAAGAACAGCGTAAGCCCCTCTATCAGCTCGCTGCGCAAAGTGCTGAGCGGCATTCCCATGTCCATGGTCGAATTCTTTTCGGTCGAGCTGGAGCCCGAAAGCCCCACTCAGATCGTCTACAAGGCCCACGAGCTGATTGATATCTCGGACGGTGCGGTAACCATGAAGCTGGTTGGCAAGTCGCACCCCAACCGTGCCATCGCTTTTCTGACCGAGGTGTACCCGCCAGGCGCCGACACCGGTGCCGAAATGCTGACCCACGACGGCGAGGAGACCGGTATCCTGCTTGAAGGCCGCCTGGAACTGGTGGTCGGCAACGAGATTTTCGTTCTCGAAGAGGGCGACAGCTACTACTTCGAAAGCACCCGCCCGCACCGCTTTCGCAACCCATTCGACCAGCCGGCGCGGTTGATCAGTGCGGCGACGCCTTCAAACTTTTGATCCAGCGCAGTGCATTGATTCGGCAATACCCCTTTCCTGTGTGGGGTCGTTTCACGGCTTCTGGGTTCCCGCTATACTTTTCAACGCTCGCCGATCCGTGGCCGCGAGCGTGATTAGCCACCATGAGGGTGTTCGCGTGAATCAAATCAAGAAGATGCTGGCCGTACCAGCAGCCGTATTCGCCCTCTGGGCAATGAGCGCAACCGCTGCGACCGATGACGACATCGCCAAACGCCTGGAGCCGGTTGGCCAGGTCTGCGTCCAGGGTCAGGAATGCAAAGGCATGGAAGTGGCCGCTGCAGCAGGTGGCGGGGGAGCCAAGACGCCGGATGAAATCATCGCCAAGCACTGCAATGCCTGCCATGGCAGCGGCTTGCTCGGCGCGCCTAAAATTGGTGACACCGCCGCGTGGAAAGAACGCGCCGACCATCAGGGCGGCCTGGACGGCATCCTGGCCAAGGCCATTACCGGCATCAACGCCATGCCGCCGAAGGGGACCTGTGCAGACTGCTCGGATGAAGACCTGAAAGAAGCGATCAAGAAAATGTCCGGGCTGTGATTTACAGCTGAATTGCATGAGGCCCGCCGTTGATGGCGGGCTTTGTTTTTGTGGTGCCTGTGCTGGCCCTTTCGCGGGCACACTCGCTCCCACAAGCCCCCCTCAGAACCTGAGGATTATGGTTAACCTTTGGGAGCGGGCGTGCCCGCGAAAGGTCCAGTACAGGCAACCAACCCGCTAGAGCCATGTCCATGGATGTCTCCAGAAGCCCCGATCGGGCTGAGCCTGATTCCATGAGAACTAGCATTTTTACCAGTTCTATTTTTCAGGGTTCTGAAGAACACTGACGCTTCTGATTGCAGTGGTGGCTAACAATGGATCTGGGCGATAACTGTCCCGAGCAACATGCAGCCGGTCGAACACAGCCGCAAAAGCTGATCCCCGGCAGCGCCCCTCGGCATCTGGCCTATTCGCCTTATGGCTATCTCTCGATTTTCCAGGCCGTGCTCGGCTTTAATGGTGGCCGACAGGACCCTGTTACCGGCTGTTATCTACTGGGTAACGGTCGTCGAGCATTTAACCCATCATTGATGCGCTTTATTAGCCCGGACAGCATGAGCCCGTTCGCAGCGGGTGGTCTGAACTCTTATGTCTACTGCCTAGGAGACCCGGTTAACCGGGAAGACCCGAGCGGTTATTTCTCTTTAATCAAACCTATCTCGCGATTGTTCAGGTATTTTTTTCCAAAGAAAAAGCCTACGACGTCTGGTAAGTTGCACCGGGCGATTGTTGTTGAAACCGAAGTAATTACCAAGACCTACAGTGATATACCTTCCGATACCAAGATCAAGGTGGTCAAATCGCCGAAAAGTGTGCCGAATGGCTATGTATTGAGGATGGTGCATGGTACTCAGGAAGAGCATGTTCAATCATTGTTGAGCGGGCTCGATCCTGGCTATAAAAAGAATGGATCCTACGGCGCGTACGTTTATGGCACAACGAATATTGATGCGGCCAGCAACTACACAGGCCAGGACGGATCTATAGTAGGGTTTTACGTGCATGAGTCTGAGTCCTGGGTTCGCGGTAAGGACTATTGGTATGTTCATAAAAATGCGATAGCGATCGATAAGAGCGCGTATCACAAGGTTCATGTGAACGAAGAAGTGGTATTTCCATTTTTAATTAGTAAGACGCTTAAAGTAAGATGGGGTTGACCGGAGTATGCCCTAGGCAACCAACCCGCTTGAGCTCATGTCCAACCCCTGAACCCACGGATGTTTCAGGAGGCCCCATGCACCTCTGCTCCATCGACCAGGCTGTCGAGCAGGTCTTGTCCCGGCTGCCAGCCCATATCCATATGGGCCTGCCTTTGGGCCTGGGGAAACCCAACGCCTTCGTCAACGCACTTTACGCCCGCGTACGCGAGCTGCCCGAACGGCGCCTGACCATCTACACCGCACTTTCCCTCGGCCGCCCGCCACTGGGCGATGGCCTGCAGCGGCGCTTTCTCGAACCCTTCGTCGAGCGAGTGTTCGCTGACTACGAAGAGCTCAGTTACCTCGCAGACCTGCGCAACGACACGTTGCCACCCAATATTCGGGTCGAACAGTTCTTCATGCAGCCCGGTAGCCTGCTGCACAGCGAATCGGCCCAGCAGGACTACGTCAGCAGCAACTACAGCCATGCCGCACGGGATATCAACGCCAAAGGCCTGAACCTGATCGCCCAGTTGGTGGCCGCCACCCCCGAAAAGCCCGTGCACTTGAGCCTGGCCTGCAACCCAGACATCACCCTCGACCTGCTGCCGATGATCGCCAAGCGCCGCGCGGCTGGCGAAACCATCCTTATGCTGGGGCAGGTGCATGCCGAGCTGCCCTACATGCCAGGCGATGCCGAGCTGCCCATCGATTCCTTCGACCTGCTGCTCGACGAAGCCGAGCAACGCCGGTTGTTTTCCACGCCAAATATGCCGGTCGGCATCCAGGACCACTGCATCGGTCTGCACGCCAGCAGCCTGGTACGCGATGGCGGTACGCTGCAGATCGGCATTGGTGCCATGGGCGATGCGGTTGCCGCGGCATTGCTGGCGCGTCAGGGCGACAACGCCGGTTACCGTGCGGTGCTCAAGGCGCTGGATGTCGGACCGTGGCAGGCATTGATCGAGCGAGAAGGGGGTCTGGGCACCTTTGCCCACGGCTTGTACGGCTGCAGCGAGATGTTCGTCAACGGCCTGCTGGTGCTGGCTGAAGCAGGGCTGCTACGACGCCCGGCGGACGAGCAGGGCACAATACTGCATGGCGGCTTTTTCCTCGGCCCGCAGGCGTTCTACCAGCGCTTGCGCGAGATGCCGCTGGAGCAGCGCGCGCAGTTTGCCATGACCCGTATCAGCTTCATCAACGAGCTCTATGGGCAGGAGGAAATCAAGCGCCGACAACGTCGTGATGCGCGCTTCATCAACACCGCGTTCGGCATGACCCTGCTCGGCGCCGGGGTGGCCGACCAGCTTGAAGACGGCCGCGTGCTCAGTGGCGTGGGCGGGCAGTACAACTTCGTTGCACAGGGCCATGCGCTGGAGGGCGGGCGTTCGATCCTGCTATTGCGCAGCTGGCGCGAGGCAGGCGGGGAGGTGACCTCAAACCTGTTCTGGACCTATGGCCACTGCACCATCCCCCGGCACCTGCGCGATATCGTGGTGACCGAGTACGGCATTGCGGACTTGCGTGGGCAGACTGACAGCGAGGTGATAGCGCGGTTGTTGGCGGTGAGCGATTCGCGGTTCCAGCCGGGCCTGATCAAGCAGGCCAAAGAAGCTGGCAAGCTTGCCGACGACTTTCAGCTGGAGGCGCGCTTTACCGACAATACCCCGCAACGCCTGGAGGCGATCAGGGCACAGCATGCGCGGCTGTTCCCGGAGTATCCGATGGGCACCGACTTTACGGCCGAGGAGCGGGATCTGTTGCGGGCGCTGAACTGGTTGAAGAGCAAGTTCAAGCTGAGCGAGGTGCTGGAGCTGGGCAAGGCAGCGTTGGATGCACCGGGCCCGGAGGGGTATGAAAGCCACCTGGAGCGGATGCAGTTGGGGCAGCCGCAGGGGCTTAAAGAAGAACTTTACCAGCGCTTGTTGTTGGCGGGGCTGGCGGCAACCAGATAAAAGGGTTGCGGCCATTCGCGGGCACGCCCGCTCCCACAGGTACGGCACAGCGTTCGAGACCTGTGCTGTCCCTGTGGGAGCGGGCGTGCCCGCGAAGCAGGTGTCGCGTTTATTCGATGAAGCTGACTACACCACCTTCCAGCGACTTCACCCGGGCCAGCGATTCAACGCGGTAGCCCTGGCTGTCCAGTTCGGCACGGCCGCCCTGGAACGACTTCTCGATCACGATGCCCAGGCCCGCCACGGTGGCACCTGCCTGCTTGATGATCGAGATCAGCGCCTGCGAGGCCTTGCCGTTGGCCAGGAAGTCGTCGATCACCAGCACACGGTCGCTGCTGTTGAGGTGACGCGGCGAGATGGCCACGGTGTTCTCGGTCTGCTTGGTGAAGGAATACACCGAGGCGGTCAGCAGGTTTTCGGTCAGGGTCAGCGACTGGTGCTTGCGAGCGAAGATGACCGGCACACCCAGTTTCAGACCGGTCATCACCGCCGGGGCAATGCCTGAGGCTTCGATGGTGACGATCTTGGTCACACCGGCGTCGGCGAACAGGCGAGCGAACTCGTCACCGATCAGCTGCATCAGCGCCGGATCGATCTGGTGGTTGAGAAACGCGTCGACTTTGAGAACCTGATCGGAAAGCACGATGCCTTCTTCGCGAATCTTCTGATGCAGTGCTTCCACTGTGATTTCCTCGATGTAGATAGTGGTCTGTATGGCCGATCTGTGAGCTCAAATCGGCCATACAAACCACCGTGGCCGCTAACAGCGGCAAAGTTAAAGAGTAATGGTTGATCAGCGTTTGAGCATTGCCCGGATATCGGCCAGGGCGTTGTTGCCGCGTGCGGCCTTCACCTCGACCGGCGCATCGTCCAGGCCCTCCCAGGCCAGGTCGTCCGGAGGCAGTTCGTCGAGGAACCGGCTGGGCGTGCAGTCGATGATTTCACCGTACTGCTTGCGCTTGGCGGCGAAGGTGAAGGCCAGGGTCTGGCGCGCGCGGGTGATGCCCACGTAGGCCAGGCGGCGTTCCTCTTCGATGGTGTCGGCCTCGATGCTGGAGCGGTGCGGGAGGATTTCCTCTTCCATGCCCATGATGAACACGTACGGGAACTCCAGGCCCTTGGAGGCATGCAGGGTCATCATCTGCACACCTTCGGCGTTCTCTTCTTCTTCCTGCTGGCGCTCGAGCATGTCGCGCAGCACCAGCTTGCCGATGGCGTCTTCGATGGTCATGTCACCCTCTTCGTCCTTCTCGAGGGTGTTTTTCAGCGCTTCCACCAGGAACCAGACGTTGCTGATGCGGAACTCTGCGGCCTTGTCGCTGGCGGTCTGCTGGCGGATCCAGTTCTCGTAGTCGATGTCGCGGATCATCTCGTGCAGCGCGGCAATCGGGTCTTCCAGGGCGACCTTGTGGCGCACCCCATCCAGCCAATGCTTGAAGCGCTGCAAACGCTCGGTGTAGCGCGCGTCCAGGTGCTCGCCCAGGCCCAGTTCCTCGCTGGCGGCGTACATCGATATACCGCGCTCGGTGGCGTAGTTGCCGAGCTTTTCCAGGGTGGTGGAGCCGATTTCCCGGCGCGGTACGTTGATCACACGCAGGTAGGCGTTGTCGTCGTCCGGGTTCACCAGCAAGCGCAGGTAGGCCATCAGGTCCTTGACCTCCTGGCGGCCGAAGAAACTGTTGCCACCCGACAGGCGATACGGCACCTGGTGGTGCTGCAGCTTCAGTTCGATCAGCTTGGCCTGGTAGTTGCCGCGGTAGAGGATGGCGAAGTCGCTGTACGGGCGGTTGGTGCGCAGGTGCAAGGTGAGGATTTCCATGGCCACGCGTTCGGCCTCGGCTTCCTCGTTCTTGCAACGGATCACGCGGATCTCGTCGCCCACGCCCATTTCGCTCCATAGCTGTTTCTCGAACGCATGCGGGTTGTTGGCGATCAACACGTTGGCACAGCGCAGGATGCGGCTGGTGGAGCGGTAGTTCTGCTCGAGCATGACGATCTTCAGGGAGGGGTAGTCCTCCTTGAGCAGCATCAGGTTCTCAGGGCGTGCACCACGCCAGGCGTAGATCGACTGGTCGTCGTCGCCTACCACGGTGAACTGGTTGCGCATGCCGATCAGCATCTTCACCAGCAGGTACTGGCTGGCGTTGGTGTCCTGATATTCGTCTACCAGCAGGTAGCGCACACGGTTTTGCCAGCGTTCCAGCACCTCGGGGTGCTCCTGGAACAGTTTGACTGGCAGCAGGATCAGGTCATCGAAGTCCACTGCGTTGAACGCCTTGAGCGTACGCTGATAGTGGGTGTAGACGATGGCTGCGGTCTGCTCGCGTGGGTTGCGCGCTTTTTCCAGGGCCTCTGGTGGCAGGATAAGGTCGTTTTTCCAGGCACCGATCATGTTCTTGATCTCGTCGATGCCGTCGTCGCCGGAGTATTCCTTCTGCATGATGTCCGACAGCAACGCTTTGATGTCGGACTCGTCGAAGATCGAGAACCCCGGCTTGTAACCCAGGCGCTCGTGTTCCTTGCGGATGATGTTCAGGCCCAGGTTGTGGAACGTACACACGGTCAGGCCACGGCCTTCTCCCGGGCGCAGCAAGGTGGCAACCCGCTCCTTCATCTCGCGCGCGGCCTTGTTGGTAAAGGTCATCGCCACGATGTACTGGGCGCGGATGCCGCAGTTCTGGATGAGGTGGGCAATCTTGCGCGTGATCACGCTGGTCTTGCCCGAACCTGCACCGGCGAGCACCAAAAGAGGGCCGCCGACATAGTCACGGGCTTCCTGCTGCCGGGGATTGAGTCGGGACATGCTAGAAACCGGGGGTCGCCAGAAAATAGCCGCGCATTCTAACAGGCATGGGGCCGTTGTGGCGCGACCGTCTGACGTCTGAGTCAGACTTTTGTCCGTCTCATTATTAGTGCTACTAATGCTAGTGGCTGAAAAAATCATATTTGCCGGTTTGTGCCGTTTCGCGCAGGATGCACGACAAAATACGTCGGGATGCTACGCCCGAGAAACATGTATAAAATTGAAAATCATTTTCATTGAATGCAGTGGCATATCCGCCAGTCTCGTTGCACCGTGAAGCCCTAAGGAGCCCGCTTGTCCACGCCTGTCGAACCTTTGCGTTTGCTGCTGTTGGCCGATGAGCCGGAATGGGCCGCCTTGTTGCACGCCTGCATGCCTGCACTGGGTGGCAGCGCCGTGCTACTGACTGCGCCAAACTGGGAGGCGGTCGACAGCCTGTTCAGTCATGATCGCCAGGCCGTCGTACTGGCAACGCCAGGCTTGCAGCCCGCCGCCGGGCGTTGCGAGCTGCCGACCATCCTGCTGCTTGACCACGAGCCTGAGGCGGCGCCCAGCGCTGTCAGCGACTGGCTGGTACGCGACCAGCTCAACGCCGATACCCTGCGCCGCTCACTGCGCCATGTGCGAGAGCGCGGTGTGCTGGTCGCCACCTTGCAGCGCCTGGCCGAGCAGGACCCGCTGACCGGCATCGCCAACCGCCAGGGCTTCCAGGCTTTGCTCAATGCGCGCCTGGCCGAAAACGACGGCCGTGGTGTTGCGCTTGGCCACCTGGACCTGGACAACTTCCGCCACGTCAACGATGCCCTCGGCCACCAGTGCGGTGACCGGTTGATCCTGCAGGTCGTGGCACGGCTGAAGCATCAGTTGGAAGCGGGCGACCAGTTGGCACGACTGGGCAGCGACGAGTTTGCCCTGCTGATCGACACCCGCCGCGATGCCAACCGCGCCGAATGGATGGCCGACCGCATCGTCGAGGCCTTGGCCGAACCTTATTGGATCGACGGCGAAAGCCTGTTGTTGGGCTGCAGCCTGGGCCTGGCCCATGCTCGCGCACAGAGCGGCGCCGATCCGCTGATGTGGCACGCGCACATCGCCATGCGTCAGGCCAAGGGCAGCCAAGGCTGCACCTTCCATGTGTTCAACGAACGCATCAACCGCAACGCCCGCAGCCTTGCCGACCTGGAAAGCGAATTGCGCCGCGCCCTGCGCCGCGACGAGCTGGAGCTGCACTATCAGCCCCGCCTTAACCTGGCCGACGGGCGCATTGTCGGGCTGGAGGCGCTGGTGCGCTGGCGCCATGCCGAGCGCGGGCTGCTGCCGCCCAGCGAGTTCGTGCCACTGGCCGAGCAGAGCGGCCTGATCGTGCCCTTGGGCTATTGGGTTATTTCCCGTGCCTTGAGTGACATGCAGGCACTGTGCGAGCGCGGCCTGGAACCGCTGCACATGGCGGTCAATTTGAGTTTCCGCCAGTTCCAGGACAGCCAGCTACTGGCCACCTTGAGTCGCCTGATCCTCGAGCACGGTGTGGATGCCCGCTGGCTTGAGTTCGAGCTGACCGAGACGGCGGTGATGCGCCGCAACGAGGTGGTGCGCCAGACCATGGACGCGCTGGGTCGCCTGGGCGTGCGCTTCTCGCTCGATGATTTTGGCACCGGGTTTTCTTCGTTCGTGCACCTCAACAGCCTGCCGATCACCTTGCTCAAGGTGGATCGCAGCTTTGTTGCGGAAATGGAAATGCGTGAAGAAAACCGCAAGCTGGTGCACGCCATGATCAACCTGGCGCACAACCTCAACCTCGAGGTGGTGGCCGAGGGGGTGGAGAGTGAAGAGCAGCTGGCGTTGTTGCGTGGGTTTGGCTGCGACCAGGTGCAGGGTTTCCTGGTCAGCAAGCCGCTGCCGATAGAGGAATTGATGGCGTATTTGCTGCAGGCGCCTGGCCGCCAGTTGGAGGCTGTCCTTTAGGGCCTCTTCGCGGGCACGCCCGCTCCCACAGGGACCGCGCAATTTTGAGCCTGCGCAATCCTGTAGGAGCGGGTTTACCCGCGAATGGGCCGGGCCTGCTGGCCAATCTCCACCAGGCGTTCACCGTTGCCGCCACCATCGTATTCGCGGGTAAACCCGCTCCTACACACTGATCTGCGGTGGACACACACCGGGGGTTGGGCACAGGCCGTTGTAGGAGCGGGTTTACCCGCGAAGAGGCCCGCAAGTCAGGCCGAAGCCGTCGCCTTTCCGGAAGCCCAACCCTTACCCAGCAACCGCTTCATCCGCCATTCAAAGCCAAAGGTCAGCGCCACCGCCGCACATGCCAGCCCCAGCGCCAGCCCCCACCAGATCCCTACTGCACCACCGCCCAGGGTAAAGGTGAACAACCAGGCGCTCGGCGCCCCCACCAGCCAGTAGCACACCAGCCCGATCAGGAAGGTGGTCTTGGCATCTTTCAGCCCTCGGATAGAGCCCATGGCAATCGTCTGCATGCCGTCGAACAGTTCGAACCACGCCGCTACCATCAACAACTGCACGGCCACCTGGAAGATCGCGGCAAAGGCCGGGTCATTGCGGTCGATAAACAGCCCTACCAGCGCTTCGGGCAGCAGCAGGAACAGGGCGGCGAAGGCAAACATGATCATTGCCCCGAAGCCGATGCCCACCCGCCCGGCGCTGCGTGCTGCCAGCAGGTTACCGGCGCCGTAGTAAAGGCCTACGCGCATGGTCACCGCATAGGACAAGCCTGTCGGCACCATGAATGCCGTGGACACGATCTGCAGGGCAATCTGGTGCGCCGCCAGTTCGGTGCTGCCCAGCACGCCCATGCACAGCGCTGCGAAGGCGAACAGGCCCACTTCCACCATGTACGTGCCGCCAATCGGCAGGCCCAGCCGCCACAGTTCGCGCAAGGCCGCCAGTGATGGGCGTGACAGGCCCTTGCGCAGCGGGTAGGCGGCGTAGGCCGGGTGCCAGCGAATGTACAGCGCCAGGGCGATGGCCATGCCCATCGACACCACTGCAGTGACCAGGCCGATGCCCATCAGCCCCAGCTTGGGCAGGCCGAACATGCCCTCGATCAGCGCCACGTTGAACAGGTAGTTGAGCACCGTGCCTACCAGGCTGATGACCATCACCGGGGTCGAGCGGCCCAGCGCGCTGGTGAAGCCGCGCAAGGCCATGAAGGTCAGGTAGCCGGGCAGGGCCAGCGGTAGCAGGGTAAGGAATTGCGCAGCCGAGGCCACGTTCTCGGGCTTTTGCCCGAACAGCAGCAGCACCGGTTCAAGGTTCCACAGCACCAGCGCGGCGAACAGTGCAAGGCCCCAGGCCAGCCACAGACCGTTCTGCGCCAGGCGGGTAGCGCCCTCGATGTCGTTGGCACCCTTGCGAATGGCCACCAGCGTGCCGACTGCGGCGATCACGCCCAGGCAGAAGATCGATACGAACGAATAGCTGGCTGCCCCCAGACCACCACCCGCCAGAGCCTGAGGGCTGATGCGGGCCATCATCAGGGTGTCGGTCAGCACCATTAGCATGTGCGCCAACTGCGAGGCAATCAGCGGCCCGGCCAGGCGCAGCAAAGCCTTGAGTTCTGTGGTGGGCGCGACGTGCATGGGGCGGTCCTTCATTCTGGAGTGATCAACGAACGGCGATTCTGAGGCTTCGGTCAACTTTGCACAAAAGGATAAAAGCGATAGTTGGCATGAGTTGAACTCATGTATATAGGTTTCTCGGTGATTTGCCTCACACGCCTATATTGCAGGTGCCTCATGCCACGCCAGCTACCACCGCTGTATGCACTGCGCGCATTCGAAGCTGCCGCGCGGCTAAGCTCCTTCACCCGTGCGGGCGAAGAGCTTTCTATTACCCAAAGCGCCATCAGCCGGCATATCCGTACGTTGGAAGAGCATTTTGCCTGCCGCCTCTTCGTGCGCAGTGGCCGCAGCCTGCAACTTACCGAAGCGGGGCGGGTACTGCTACCGGGCGTGCGCGAGGGCTTTGCGGCGTTTGAGCGGGCCTGCGAAACCTTGAGTGGTGAAGACGACATACTGCGCATGAAAGCCCCCTCGACCCTGACCATGCGCTGGTTGCTGGCGTGCCTCAGTCGCTTTCGCCACCTGCAACCGGGCAATGAGGTGCAGCTGACCAGTGCCTGGATGGATGTCGACCATGTGGACTTCCACCAGGAGCCGTTCGATTGCGCGGTGTTGCTCAGCGACGGGGTATTCCCGCCGGAGTGGGAGGTGCGCAAGCTGTTCCCTGAGTTGTTGATCCCGGTCGGCGCGCCGGACCTGCTCGACGAGGAACCCTGGAATGTGTGCAGGCTGGCCTCTGTCGAACTGCTGCACCCCACGGTGGATAAGCGTGACTGGCGGGAGTGGCTGGAGCGTATGGGGCTTGGCGACAAGGTATCGCTCAAGGGCGGCCAGGTGTTCGACACCCTGGAGCTGGGCATGATTGCCGCAGCGCGTGGCTACGGGATATCCATGGGCGACTTGCTGATGGTGGCCGAAGATGTGGCGCAGAAGCGCTTGAGCCTGCCATGGCCGACGGCGGTGCCCAGCGGCATGGATTACTACCTGGTGTGGCCGCGTACCCGCCCGGGTGGCGAGCGTTTGCGGCGGTTGAGTGCGTTTCTGGAAGACGAGGTGGCGGCGATGGATTTGCCGGATGTGGAAATCTTGCCGCGTCTTTGATCACCTGCACCGGCCTCTTCGCGGGCTCGCCCGCTCCCACAGGTCATATGCCCTGTTACCTGTGGGAGCGGGCAAGCCCGCGAAGAGGCTGGTACAGATTTACATCGAGCCCAGATTCAACGCCTGTGCACAGGCCTGCAGCGACCGGCGCTCGCTTTGCGCATACAGCGCCAGCTCATCCTGTACCTGCAACCCCAGCGCCGCTTCGAACGCTTCGCGGTTGGCGTTGCTGCCGTATTCGGCCTGCGCATCGTCGCCCAGGTTGGACTGGAAGATCCCCGCTGCGCTCACTGGCAGGAAGTCCTCGTACACCAGCGCCTCGAAGTGCACGTGGCCCGCGTCGATCAAGCCTTGCAGGGTAGTCGGGCGGCCTTCCTGGTCGCGTGCGGCCAGGCCTTTCTCGGTGGCGAAGTAGCGGAAATATGCAAGGCCTTGTTCGCGCATCTGCGCCAGGTCATCCGGGAATTCGGCAAAGTTTGCCTTCAGCAGCGCCATGTAACGCTCGGCATTGGCTTCGGCTGGAGCGCCACCCAGCGCAGCGCGGGTAGCGTCGAGCAACTTGTCGTAGAGCTGGCGACCTTTCGGCGTCAACGCTGCACCGCGTTGCTCGATTTCGCCAAAGCGTGCGGTGTGGCTGCCTTTGCTGCCTTGCTGGTCGCTGAAGGCGACCGTTTCCTGCAGAGCCTTGAAGCTGGTCTGGCGCAGCAGGATTGGGTGGCGGCGGGTGGGCGGGCCTTCAACCACGGCCTTCGGCGGGATACCCTTGGCCGGCATGCCGCGCTGGATTGCATCGATATCCAGGGTACGTGGGGTCAGGTGGTTGATGTGCGGGCCCTTGAAGGCCACCACATCGGCGATCAGGCGGTGTTGGTCGTGCAACTGCTGGTATTGCTCGGCAGTGACGGTAGCGTCCTGGTGCCAGCGGAAGGTGTGCAGCGCTTCCTGCACGAACGTCTCTGCATCCGCGGCGTCAAGGCCACCCTCGCGCTCACACTGGGCGATCAGTTCGAGGGCGCGGGCGGTGAAGATCTGGCGCTTGGCCAGGATGCCCTGTGCCAGCTCGCGCAACTGCGGGTTGTCGATCAGCTCCAGGCGCAGCAGCGAGGTGAACACCCGGAACGGGCTGACATGCAGCGATTGCTCGTGCACCGCGCGGAAGGCAGTGGAATGCACCGGTACGCCAGCGGAGCTGAGGTCATAGTAGCCGACCGGCTGCATGCCCATGACGGCGAACAGGCGGGCGATGGTGGCCAGTTCTTCGGCGGTGCCGACGCGGATGGCGCCGTGGCGTTCCTGGTCAAGGCGCTCGATTTCGCCGGTCCAGCGCAGGGCCTCGGCCACTTCGGGTTGCCGGGCCATCACCTGCTGGTTGATTTCGCTCACCAGCTCCAGCAGCGTGCCGTACAGCGGCACTTCCTGTTTGTACATGAGCGACATGGCGGCAGAGAACTGCGCGCGGATGCTGTCTGGGCTGACGAAATCGTGGGCTGGCATCGCTAGCTTCCTGGTTGGGTTCGGACGCTTACATGAAAGCTGGGAATGCACTTTGCTCACAAGCGAAAAAAAGTGAGTGTGTCATTCCTTTTTTGATCGACCTCGACGGCACTTTCACGGCTAAAGCCGCGCTTACGCGGTCCCCGTAGGAGCGGCTTTAGCCGCGAAGAGGCCCTCAAGCCTGTAGCTGTTCGTGGATCCACTCCACCAGCGCCCGCACCTTGGGCACCTCCGCCGCATGCTCGGCATACGCCAGGTAATGCGCCCCGGCGCTGCGCATCGCATGATTCCACGGCACCACCAGGCTACCTTCCGCCAGTTCCTTCGCCGCCAGATAGCGTGGCACCAGCGCCACCCCGCAGCCGGCCTGCGCCGCGCTCAACGCCATATAGAACGTATCGAAGCGCGGCCCGTGGTAGGCGCTGACGCTTTGCAGGCCCTGCTCCAGGAACCACTCATGCCAGGCCTCCGGGCGCGAGGTGCTTTGCAGCAGCACCAGCTCGGCCAGCTCCTCGGCACCGGCCAGCTTGCGCCCGGCCAGCAGCTCTGGCGCACACACCGGCACCACCTCTTCGCGGAACAACTCCACGCAAGTGGCCCCCGGCCAGGTGCCCTGGCCATAGAAGAACACCACGTCAGCCGAGCCTTGCAGCAGGGCGAACGGCTCCATTTCGTTGCGAATGTCCAGGTGGATATTACTGTGCCGTTTGCCAAACCCCTTGAGGTGCGGGATCAACCAGCGCACGCCAAAACTCGGTTGAGTGGCTACCTTCAATATCTCGGTCTGCTCGCCGTAGGTGAGTACGTAGCGGCTGGACATGTCCACCTGGGTGAGGATTTTGTTGACCTCGGCCAGGTACAGGCTGCCGGCCGGGGTCAGCTGCAAGCGCCGGCGAATGCGCAGGAACAGGTGGTGGCGCAGCATGTCTTCCAGCTGTGCCACCTGCTTGCTGACCGCGCTCTGGGTCAGGTGCAGTTCTTCAGCGGCACGGGTAAAACTCAGATGGCGGGCTGCAGCTTCAAAGCACTGCAGGGCGGTCATGGAGGGTACCAGGCGTTTTGACATAGCGGTCTCTGCGGCTCAAATCATTACCTGACGGAATGATATGCGGAATAAAGGTCGTTTGTTGTACCTATGTGATCGGATTAATACTGATCCACATCATTTTTCCACCCCATCACCGATGTAGGAGATGCACAAATGGTTGCTGGATTGCTCGAGCGCCTTGGCGTTGCCGCCGAGGCTTACACCCAGGGCGACTACCCTGTTCACACGCCGATCGACGGCAGCCAGATCGCCTCGGTGAAACTGCTCGGCAAGGCCGAGACCATCGCCCGCATCGATCAGGCCCAAAGCGCCTTCGAAGCCTGGCGCAGTGTGCCGGCTCCGCGCCGTGGCGAACTGGTGCGCCTGTTCGGCGAAGTGCTGCGTGAGCACAAGGCCGACCTCGGCGAGCTGGTCTCGATCGAAGCCGGCAAGATCACCCAGGAAGGCCTGGGCGAAGTGCAGGAAATGATCGACATCTGCGACTTCGCCGTAGGCCTGTCGCGCCAGCTGTACGGCCTGACCATCGCTTCCGAGCGCCCTGGCCACCACATGCGTGAAACCTGGCACCCGCTGGGCGTGGTCGGCGTCATCAGCGCCTTCAACTTCCCGGTTGCCGTGTGGGCCTGGAACACCGCGCTGGCGCTGGTGGCCGGCAACTCGGTGGTATGGAAGCCGTCCGAGAAAACTCCGCTGACCGCCCTGGCCTGCCAGGCGCTGTTCGAAAAAGCCCTGAAAGCCTTCGGCGATGCTCCGGCTGGCTTGGCACAACTGGTTATCGGCGGCCGTGAAGCTGGCGAAGCCATGGTCGACGACCCGCGCGTACCGCTGGTCAGCGCCACCGGCAGCACCCGCATGGGTCGCGAAGTCGGCCCACGCGTGGCTGCCCGCTTCGGCCGCAGCATCCTGGAGCTGGGTGGCAACAACGCCATGATCCTGGCCCCGAGCGCCGACCTGGACCTGGCCGTGCGTGGCATCCTGTTCTCGGCTGTCGGCACTGCCGGCCAGCGTTGCACCACCCTGCGCCGCCTGATCGTGCACCGCTCGATCAAGGACGAAGTGGTTGCCCGCGTCAAAGCCGCCTACGGCAAAGTGCGCATCGGCGACCCACGTAAAGACAACCTGGTAGGCCCGCTGATCGACAAGCAGTCGTTCGACGCCATGCAAGGTGCACTGGCCAAGGCCCGCGACGAAGGTGGCCAGGTATTTGGTGGCGAGCGTCAGTTGGCCGACCAGTACCCGAACGCCTACTACGTTTCGCCAGCCATTGCTGAAATGCCGGCGCAGAGTGACGTGGTGCGCCACGAAACCTTCGCCCCGATCCTGTATGTGCTGGCCTATGACGACTTCGAAGAGGCCCTGCGCCTGAACAACGAAGTGCCACAAGGCCTGTCGTCCTGCATCTTCACCACCGACATCCGTGAGGCCGAGCGCTTCCAGAGCGCCTCGGGCAGCGACTGTGGTATCGCCAACGTCAACATCGGCACCAGCGGCGCCGAGATCGGCGGTGCGTTTGGTGGCGAGAAGGAAACGGGCGGTGGCCGTGAGTCGGGCTCGGATGCCTGGAAAGGCTACATGCGTCGCCAGACCAACACCGTGAACTACTCGCGTGAGCTGCCGCTGGCGCAGGGTATCGTGTTCGACTGATGTATTGATGCTGCATGGCCGGGGGCCTGGCCCCCGGTTCGCGGGTAGACCCGCTCCTACAGGGTTCGTCCAAGCGACACCGACCCCTGTAGGAGCGGGTTTACCCGCGAATGGGCCGCCTTGCGGCCCCAACAAGAACAAATTGCTGGAGCCGGCCATGTCCGAACTGCGTCAACAATGCTTGTGGGAACACGTCAGCAAACCGACCGTCGCCGCCCAGGCCCTGGCCGGTGAGCACAAGGCCGATGTCTGCGTGATCGGCGGCGGTATTACCGGCCTGTCGGCGGCCATCCACCTGCTCGAACAGGGCAAGTCGGTGATCGTGCTGGAGGCCTGGCAGATCGGCCACGGTGGCTCCGGGCGCAACGTCGGCCTGGTCAACGCCGGCACCTGGATCCGCCCCGACGACGTCGAGGCCACCCTTGGCCAGAAGCAGGGCAGCCGCCTGAACAAGGTGCTTGGCGAAGCCCCGGCTGAAGTGTTCGCCATGATCGAGCGCCTCGGCATCGATTGCCAGGCCCAGCACAAAGGCACGCTGCACATGGCGCACAACGCCACCGGCATCGCCGACCTCGAAGCGCGTCACGAACAATGGCGCCGCCGAGGTGCCGACGTCGAGCTGCTGACTGGCGCCCAGTGCCAGGAATACTGCGGTACCGACAAGATTTCCGCTGCGCTGCTTGATCGCCGCGCCGGCACTATCAACCCCATGGGCTACACCCAGGGCCTGGCGGCCGCCGTGGCGCGCCTGGGCGGCAGGATTTTCCAGCAGTCTTCGGTCGAAGGCCTGGAGCGTGAGGGGGATGGCTGGCGGGTGAAGACTGCGCGTGGCGCTGTGCGCGCCGAAAAGGTGGTGATTTCCACCGGCGCCTACACCGAAGGCGACTGGAGCAACCTGCAGAAGCAGTTTTTCCGTGGTTACTACTATCAGGTAGCCTCCAAACCGCTGCAGGGCGCTGCAGCCTACAAGGTGCTGCCACATGGCCAAGGTTCGTGGGACACCCGCACCGTACTCAGCAGCATCCGCCGCGACGACCAGGGCCGCCTGCTGCTCGGCAGCCTGGGCCGGGTAGACAACAAGCCAGCCTGGTTCGTGCGTAGCTGGGCTGACCGCATCCAGAGCCACTATTACCCGGAGCTGGGCAAGGTCGAGTGGGAAATGCACTGGACCGGCTGCATCGACTTCACCCCCGACCACCTGATGCGCCTGTTCGAGCCGGCGCCGGGGCTGGTGGCGGTAACCGGGTACAACGGGCGGGGTAACACAACCGGCACCGTGATCGGGCGTGCGTTTGCTGAGTTCCTGCTCAAGGGCGAGGCGGACAGCCTGCCCATTCCGTTCTCGCCGATGAGCGGCGTGAGCGCGCCTTCGCTGCGTACGGCGTTCTATGAGTCCGGGTTCTCGCTGTACCACGCGGGTCAGTGCCTGAGGGTTGTGTTGTAGCTGCTGGCCTCTTCGTGGGTGAACCCGCTCCTACGCGCGGAGCGGGGGGCACACATCGGTGGCCCGGCGCAGGCCATTGTGTAGAAGCGGGTTCACCCGCGAAAGGGCCGGACCTGCTGGCCAATTTCCAAAGGCCGATCACCGTTGCCGCCGCTACCGTCTTCGCGGGTAAACCCGCTCCTACAGGCGACTGCGCAGGTTGTTCAAATTTTGAGCAAGACAGTTGCGCCTGTTTACCGCCTGAGAGGTCTGTGGTGAACATGTGAGCGGGGTTACCCGCGAAGAAGCCAGCACAGGCTCACGTGTGCGACCAATCATGGAAGCCGCCCATCTTGATTGAAGCCGGCTTCTGCAGCGACAACGACTCCCGGCTCTGTCGCCGAACCGCTGCAACTTGCTCACGCCGTCGGCAGCTCTTCACGCTGCTGCAAACAACTCTTCATCTGCTCCTTGTCGATCCGTTACAGCACGCAGTGGGTCAGCGTGTGGAATTCGGCCAGTCAACCCATTACGTTCTTCATCGTTCCTAAAACAGAACGCTAAAGCCAAAAACCGCTATCTACCGCTCCAAAGGTGATGGTTTTAATCTTCTCCCATCAACGCGAAACACCCAGCTGACTGAACATCAAAACCTTAGGAGCAACGACCATGACCAACTTCAAATACAACCGCCTGAACAAAGACGACGCCGCTGTGCTGCTGGTCGATCACCAGGCTGGTCTGTTGTCGCTGGTGCGCGACATCGAGCCGGACGCGTTCAAGAACAACGTGCTGGCCCTGGCCGACCTGGCCAAGTTCTTCAACCTGCCGACCATTCTCACCACCAGCTTCGAGCAAGGCCCCAACGGCCCACTGGTACCGGAGCTGAAAGCCCTGTTCCCGGACGCTCCGTACATTGCCCGCCCTGGCCAGATCAACGCCTGGGACAACGAAGACTTCGTCAAGGCGGTGAAGGCTACCGGCAAGAAGCAGCTGATCATTGCCGGCGTGGTAACCGAAGTGTGCGTAGCCTTCCCGGCGCTGGCCGCCTTGGAAGAAGCGTTCGACGTGTTCGTGGTGACCGATGCCTCCGGCACCTTCAACGCCATGACCCGCGACGCTGCCCATGACCGCATGAGTCGTGCCGGTGCGCAACTGATGACATGGTTCGGCGTGGCCTGTGAGCTGCACCGCGACTGGCGCAACGACATCGAAGGCCTGGCCGCGCTGTGCTCCAACCACATCCCGGACTACCGCAACCTGATGACCAGCTACAACGCGTTCAACGCCGGCAAGTAAGCCGACCCGCCCCGGGCGCCGTGAGTCGGTGCCCGCGCAGGGCAGCACACCCATCCAATCCACCGCCCGTTCGCCGTTGCAGAGTGAATGCGGGCAAGCTCATCCCAAGGAACGCCGATGAACACCGCACTCCATGACAACCGCGAAGTGGTGACCGTATGCCTGCAACACAAGGTGCTTGATAGCTCGCCGGGCACCCCGGCGTTGCAACCGCCGCGTTGGAAGCAGGCACTGCTGACCTACCTGGTGATCTGCCCGATGACCATGGTCATCCCGCAACTGCTGGCGCCGCTGTTTGCACGCTTCCCGCAGTTGGGCGGCGTGATCACCGGCAACCTGATCGTCAACCTGTTCGTCATCCTGCCCGTGGTGTTCTACATCATGCCTTGGGTAACCCGCCGCTGCGCCAACTGGCTGCGCGGCTGAGCCGACGCCTTCACCTGGAAACTTTCAAGGAGATACCGCTATGAGCACGTTCGTTGCCCGCGATGGCACTTCGATCTACTTCAAGGACTGGGGCAGCGGCAAGCCTGTGCTGTTCAGCCACGGCTGGCCGCTGGACGCCGACATGTGGGATTCGCAGATGGAGTTCCTGGCCAGCCGCGGTTACCGCGCCATCGCCTTCGACCGCCGGGGTTTCGGGCGCTCGAGCCAGCCGTGGAGCGGTTACGACTACGACACCTTCGCCGATGACATTGCCCAGCTGATCGAACACCTCGACCTGCGCGACGTCACCCTGGTGGGCTTCTCGATGGGGGGCGGTGATGTCAGCCGCTACATCGCCCGCCACGGCAGCGAGCGGGTGGCCGGGCTGGTGTTGCTGGGCGCGGTGACGCCAGTGTTCGGCAAGCGTGACGATAATCCTGACGGTGTCGACCTGTCGGTGTTCGAGGGCATCCAGGCCGGCCTGCGTGCAGACCGCGCGCAGTTCATCGCCGATTTCGCCACGCCGTTCTACGGCCTGAACCATGGGCAGCAGGTGTCCCAGGGTGTGCAGACGCAGACCCTGAACATTGCGCTGATGGCGTCAATCAAAGGCACCCTGGACTGTGTGACGGCCTTCTCGGAGACCGATTTCCGTCCGGACATGGCCAAGGTCGATGTGCCGACGTTGGTGATCCATGGCGATGACGACCAGATCGTGCCGTTCGAGACCACCGGCAAGCAGGCGGCGGAGCTGATTCGCGGCGCCGAGCTGAAGGTGTATGCCGGGGCGCCGCACGGTTTTGCAGTCACTCATGCGCAGCAGCTGAATGAGGACTTGCTGGCGTTCCTTCAGCGGTAATTGTGGGAAACATTCGCGGGTAAACCCGCTCCTACAGACATAGGAGCGGGTTTACCCGCGAAGAGGCCGGCCCAGGCAGCAAAAAGCTTGACCAGGGCTAACCTTCTTCAACCCACCGCACATCCATTCAAGCCCAGGCCTTGCATCAACCGGCATGCTTCGCAGTCCCCCTGCCGGCCCCTAGTCGGAGAAGCCCATGTCCCAGGATCGCAACGACAAGACCCGTCGCCAGTTCCTCGCCACCAGCACTGTGCTCGGTGCCGCCGGCGCACTCTGGTCCGCATTGCCTTTTACCGGCCAAGCCGGTTCCGCTCACGCATCCACGCAAGGAGGTTCCATGACCGCCGACCTGATTCTGTTCAACGGCAAACTGCACACCGTTGACCGCGAAAAGCCCACCGCGACTGCTGTCGCCATCAAGGACGGCCGTTTCATCGCCGTGGGCAGCGACGCCGAGGCCATGGCCCACAAGGGTGCCGCCACGCAGATCATCGACCTCAAGCAACGCACGGTGATCCCGGGTCTCAATGACTCGCACCTGCACCTGATCCGTGGCGGTCTGAACTACAACCTCGAGCTGCGTTGGGAAGGGGTACCGTCGGTGGCCGATGCCCTGCGCATGCTCAAGGACCAGGCGGCGCGCACGCCCACCCCGCAGTGGGTGCGCGTGGTCGGTGGCTGGAACGAATTCCAGTTCGCCGAAAAGCGCATGCCCACCCTTGAAGAAATCAACCAGGCCGCACCCGACACCCCGGTGTTCCTGCTGCACCTGTACGACCGCGCGTTGCTCAACCGCGCCGCACTCAAGGCCGTTGGCTACACCAAGGACACACCGAACCCGCCGGGTGGCGAGATCCAGCGCGACAAGTTCGGCAACCCGACCGGCATGCTGATCGCCCGCCCGAACGCGATGATTCTCTACGCTACGCTGGCCAAGGGGCCTAAGCTGCCGCTGGAGTATCAGGTCAACTCCACTCGCCAGTTCATGCGTGAGCTCAACCGGCTGGGCCTGACCAGCGCCATCGACGCCGGCGGCGGCTACCAGAACTTCCCCGACGACTACTCCGTGATCCAGGAGCTGGCCGACAACGATCAATTGACCGTACGCATCGCCTACAACCTGTTCACCCAGAAGCCCAAGGAAGAACTCGACGATTTCAAGAAGTGGACCTCCAGCGTCAAGCTGCACAGCGGTACCGACTTCTTGCGCCACAATGGCGCTGGCGAAATGCTGGTGTTCTCTGCCGCCGACTTCGAAGACTTCCTCGAGCCGCGCCCAGACCTGCCGCAAACCATGGAAGAAGAGCTGGAGCCGGTGGTGCGCCACTTGGTCGAGCAGCGCTGGCCATTTCGCCTGCACGCCACCTACAACGAATCGATCACGCGCATGCTCGACGTGTTCGAGAAGGTCAACCGTGACATTCCATTCAACGGCCTGCCCTGGTTCTTCGACCACGCCGAAACCATCACCCCGCATAACATCGAACGCGTGCGTGCGCTGGGCGGTGGTATTGCCATCCAGGACCGCATGGCCTTCCAAGGTGAATACTTCGTCGACCGCTACGGCGCCAAGGCCGCCGAGCAGACCCCGCCGATCAAGCGCATGCTCGAGATGGGCGTGCCGGTGGGCGCGGGTACCGACGCCACTCGGGTGTCCAGCTACAACCCATGGACTTCACTGTACTGGCTGGTCAGTGGCAAGACGGTCGGTGGCATGGAGCTGTACCCGGAAGGTCTGAGCCGTGACACCGCGCTGCAACTGTTCACCCAGGGCAGCGCCTGGTTTTCCAGCGAGCAAGGCAAGAAAGGCCAGATCAAGGTGGGCCAGCTGGCTGACCTGGCCGCGTTGTCGCTGGACTTCTTCAGTGTCGATGAGGAAGCGATCAAGGGTATCGAATCAGTGTTGACCATCGTTGATGGCAAGGTGGTGTACGGTGCTGGTGAGTTCGACAAGCTTGGCCCGCCGCAGGTGCCGGTGCTGCCCGAGTGGTCGCCGGTGACCAAGGTGCCGGGGCACTGGCGCGTCGGTACGCCATCGTTGGCAGCCACCGTGCACCAGTGCAGCGGGCCTTGTGGTGTGCATGCGCACAGCCACGAAAAGGCGCGGCATTCGAGCGTGCCGGTAAATGACTTCCAGGGCTTCTGGGGGGCGCTGGGCTGTTCGTGCTTCGCTTTCTAAGCTGAGCTGATGTGACGAACGGGGGCCAATAACTGGCCCCTTTCTTGTGTCTTCAGTGCCGGCCCTTTCGCGGGTAAACCCGCTCCTACAACGGCCTGTTTCCAACGTCCGGTGTGTGTTTACCGCAGATCATGTGTAGGAGCGGGTTCACCCGCGAATGGGCCGTAAGGGCCGGCATCAATGGTGTGCCTTATGCTCCCCACCAGCCAATAGATGCCGAATCCGCACCTCAACCCCATCGGTCTGCAGCATCCTGACCCGCGCCTCGATCTTCAGTTCGCCACGGGTCACCCGATGGTGATGCCGCAGATGCTCCAGCCATGATTCCTCGAAGAAGAACTCCAGCCACAGCGCCGGATCAGCACTGTCCCGCATCAACCCCCACGACAATGCGCCATTGCGCTTGCGCATCGCTTCCAGCTCTCGCGCCGCCTGCTGGAAGGCCTCGGCTTTGGTGGGGGCGATGTGGTACTCGACGGTGACCATCACCGGTCCGACTTCCTTGTCCATGTCATCGCTCAGCACCGGCACCGGCCAATGCAGCGACGGCGTCAGCTCCTCTGCCTCGGTTTCCGGCAGCGTCACCTTGCAGGTCAGCAAGGTACCCAGCGCCAGGCCGCCTGCGGCCAGCAGCAGGCTGAAGGTGATCGTTGCATGGCTGGCCAGCGTGCCCCACAGCAGGCCGCCACAGGCCATGGCGCCGAAGAAGATCAGAATGTATACCGACAAAGCCCGCGCCCTTACCCAGGCTGGCACCGAAGTCTGCGCAGCCACTTGCAGGTTGGACAGCACCGCGATCCACGCCGCGCCGCTGAGCAGCATCGCGGGCAGCAGCGCATAGAAATTGCGCACCAACGCCAGGGCCAGCAGGAACAGGGCATACAGCAGGCTGGCCAGTAACACCAGGCGGTCACGGCTGATGCGCTCACGCAGGCGCGGCAGCAAGGTGGCGCCCGCCACTGCGCCAATACCGATGGCCGCCAGCAGCAGGCCGAAGTCCGCTGCAGTGCCGTGCATCTCGCCACGCACGATCAGTGGCAGCAGCGAAGTGCCGGCGCTGGCGCAGAAAAAGAACGCCAACGCGCGTAGCAACACGGCCTGCAAAGGCTTGGCACTGCGGGCAAAGCGCAACCCGGTGCGCATGGCGCCAACGAAGCGCTCAGCCGGCAGCAGTGGTTCCTTCACTTCGCGCTTCCACAGGAACAGCACCAGGATCACGCCAGCGAACGAGATGGCATTCAGGGCAAAGGTCAGCCACGGGCCGACCATGCTCACCACCACCCCTGCCAGTGCCGGGCCGATGGCCCGTGACACGTTGATGCCGACACTGGAGAGCGCCACCGCGTTGGCCAGGTCCTCCTTGCCCACCAGTTCCGGTGTCAGTGCGCTCCACGCCGGCATCATCAGCGCTGTTCCAATGCCCAGTGCCAGGGTCAGCACCAGCAGCAAGGTGACGTTCATCATCCCGAGCAAGGTCAGGGCCGCCAGCACCACCGCTACGCAAGACATCCACAGCTGCACCAGCAACAGGTAGCGGCGTTTGTCGACGATGTCCGCCGCTGCGCCGGCCGGCAGGGCCAGGAAGAACATCGGCAGCGAGCCGGCTACCTGGATCAACGCCACGTGCAGCGGGCTGGCCGACAGCGTGGTCATCAGCCAGCCTGCGCCCACCTCGTGCATCCAGGTGCCGATGTTGGAGGCGATGGTGGCGACCCACAGCATGCGGAAGGTGGTGTTACGCAACGGGCTCCAGGCACCTGAAGGGGATGTACTCATGTCAGAAGCTGCCTTTGAGTGGGTATTCGATGATCAGGTAGATGCGGTCGATATCACCGCCCGCCTGGGCCTGGTTGGCGCGGTGGCTGACGTGGGAGAACGACAGGCTCAGGTCCTTGGCAGCCCCTGACTGCACCACGTATTTCAGGTCGATGTCGCGCTCCCAGTGCTTGCCGCCGTCGCCGTACTGGTTCACATAGATGCCGCCCGCAGGCGCATGGCTGCCGTTGATGCCGCGGCCGATGACATAGCGGCCCATCAGGCTCAGGCCAGGTACACCGAGGGTGGCGAAGTTCAGGTCGTAGCGCAGTTGCCACGAGTGCTCGCCAGGGCCGTTGAAGTCGGCGTACTTGATCGCGTTGGCCAGGTAGATCGAGTCGCCGCCGACAAAGTCGAAAGGCGTGTTGCCCTCGACCTTCTGGTAGGCCAGGCTCAGCGCCTGGGCGCCGAAGCTGTACTTGGCCAGCAGGCTGTAGGCGAGGGTGTCGATCGCCCCTGCGCTGGCGTTGCCGGTGTCGCGGGTTTTGTACAGGTTGCCGTCCAGGCGCCAGTTGCCCTCGGCCAGGATCAGGTTGAGGTAGGCCTGGCGCCAGGTGTTTTCCAGCTGCCCGGCATACAGTGCGGCGCCGAACGGCCCGTTGGGCGCGAAGGTGGCACCGGCCAGGCTGATGGCCCGGTTGTGGGTGCTGGCGCCGTAGCCGCTGAAGTCGTCGTGGGTGGAACTGTTGTCCTGGTTGTTGAAGGCAGTGAAACGCCCGGCCTGCAGGCGCCAGTCGGGCAGGTCGGTGTTTTCCACCAGCCAGCCGGTGGCGTATTCCGGATGCAGGCGTTTGTCACCGGTGTCGAACACCGGGGTTTCCACCATCATCTCGCCATAGCGCAACCGGGTGTTGCCTAGCTGCAGTTTGAGCGCGGCCCCGGCGCTGGAGTACTCGGATTCGGCGCGGCCATCGCTGTTGCGTGGCAGCAGGCCGGTGCCGGCATGGCCGCGGCCGCCGTCGAGCTTGAGGCCAAGAAAGCCATGGGCATCGATGCCGACGCCGACAGTGCCTTCGGTGAAACCGGAACGCACCTCGCCGATGAAGCCTTGGGCCCATTCCTGGCGGTAGTTCTGGCCACTGCCGGAGGGCGAGCGGAAGTCACTGTGCAGGAAATAGTTGCGGCTGAGCAGCGACCAGCCGGGTTCATCGGCCTGGCTGAGCGCCGGCCAGAGGGCGAGGGTGGCGAGCAGGGCGCGGCCTGGTCCGTGAGTGGCGCGGATCATGAGGGGCTCCGGGGGATGATCCGGGAGTGTGGAAGAAGAGTAGACCCAAGGTCTTGTAAGGGTGTGCTGGGTGGGGATTTGCATTGCCTGTACCGGCCCTTTCGCGGCTAAAGCCGCTCCTACAGGGCCACCACCGGCCCCGAGCCTTGTGCAAATACCAGTGGGAGCGGGCATGCCCGCGAAGAGGCCGGCTCAGCCAGTCGGGACCTCAAGCCATGTCGCTGATGGCAAATTCCTCAGCCAGATGGTCGATCAGCGCCCGCACCGACGGCAGCAACCCACGCCGCGATGGGAAGATTGCATGCACGATACCGCAGCGCGGGTGCCAGTCCGGAATCAGCTCAACCAGACGTCCCGCCGCCAGGTCCTCACGCACCGCCACCCGCGGCAAGTGCGCAATCCCCACTCCAGCTACCACGAAGTGGCGCAAGGCAAACAGGTCATCAGTCACCATACGTGGCGTATGCGGGATGACGATGCTGCGGCTGTTGTCCTCACCCTGGAACAGTTCCCACTGGTACTCGCGCTGTGCGCTGCCCCAATGCACGCTGGGTAGTGTGCCCAGCAGCTGTGGGTCAAACCCTTTGGGCAGTTGCGCCAGGTATTGAGGCTGGCCGACCAGGCACTGGGTGCTGTTGCTCAGCACCTTCATCACCATGTCAGTGTTCTCCAGCGGCGGAAAGCGCACCCGCAGAGCAATATCGAAGCCCTCGTGCAACAGGTCGACACGGCGGTTGGTACTTTCGATGAACAGCTCCACCTGCGGGTACTTGAGCATGTAGCGGGTCAGCATCGGCCCGACCCAGGAGTTGAGCAGGGTGGTCGGGCAACTGATGCGCACCAGCCCGCGCGGTTCGCTGCGGTTGCGCTCGATGATTTCCGCCGCGCCCTCTGCCTCCACACGCATGGCCAGACAACGGTTGTAGTAGGCCTGGCCGATCTCGGTCAGCGAGCAGTGGCGGCTGGTGCGGTTCAGCAGCCGCACGCCCAGACGGTCTTCAAGGTCGGCGATTCGCCGGCTGAGTTTTGACTTGGGCATGTCCAGCGCCCGGCCGGCCGGGGCGAAGCCGCCATGTTCGACGACCTGGGTGAAGTAGTAGAGGGAGTTGAGGTCTTCCAATGATCGGTCTCCGGGTATTTGGTTGCCTTTGCCGGCCTCTTCGCGGCTGAAGCCGCTCCTACAGGGTTATGCGGTCCGTGTAGGAGCGGCTTTAGCCGCGAAGAGGCCGGCACAGCCCCCGACAAATCCATCGTTCATAAATCAGAACGCTAAAGCCAGATTCTGCTAACTACCGCCGCAAAGGTGATGATTTTAATCTGTGCCCATCAACGCGAAACACCCCGGATTGCTGAAAAATTCATAACCCTTAGGAGCACAGACCATGAGCAAATTCACCTACAACCGCCTGAACAAAGACGACGCTGCCGTACTGCTGGTCGACCACCAGGCTGGCCTGCTGTCCCTGGTGCGCGATATCGAGCCGGACAAGTTCAAGAACAACGTGCTGGCGCTGGCTGACCTGGCCAAGTTCTTCAACCTGCCGACCATCCTCACCACCAGCTTCGAGCAAGGCCCCAACGGCCCGCTGGTGCCGGAACTGAAAGCCCTGTTCCCGGATGCGCCGTACATTGCCCGCCCTGGCCAGATCAACGCCTGGGACAACGAAGACTTCGTCAAGGCCGTGAAAGCCACTGGCAAGAAGCAACTGATCATCGCCGGCGTTGTGACTGAAGTGTGCGTAGCTTTCCCGGCCCTGTCTGCCCTGGAAGAAGAGTTTGACGTGTTCGTGGTGACTGATGCTTCCGGCACTTTCAACGAAATGACCCGCGATGCTGCCCATGACCGCATGAGCCAGGCGGGCGCCCAACTGATGACCTGGTTCGGCGTGGCCTGCGAGCTGCACCGCGATTGGCGCAACGATGTCGAAGGGTTGGCTGCACTATGCTCCAACCACATTCCGGATTATCGCAACCTGATGACCAGCTATAACGCGCTGACTGCGGGTAAGTAACACTAAGTAACCTGATGGGTAGCCTCCCCTTGGGGCTACCGTTGACTTGATCGTAGAGTGTTGTTAGCGTTTGAACTGAGCGCGAAACCAGCTGCCATTCAGCGGTAAAAGCTGGCGTAGGAACCCCGTCGATGGCTGAATCATCAGCGTCGGGTGAGACCTCCACACCCCTGCTTGAGGGTGTGTATATGAATATCAAGCGCAAATACAGGGCCACTGGTGACAGTGGCCCTTTTCTTTTCTTGGCAGAAAATTGTACCGCTTGTAGAGCAGCAGCCCGTGGCGATGTTTGTTCAGTGCTTTTGCATCGCACTGCATGAAATTCCACAGCGTTTTGCCGTTGTCGAGGGGCACGATTACCAGCATCTGGCGCCTGGTTTCGTAGACGCCGATGAAGGCCAGCCTGAAAGTGTCATTGGTGTAAGCGACCTGCCATACCTCAAATGGTCCGATTAACGTATCCAGCGCTACCTTTACATAGCGTTCCCGGGCGTCCTGTCTCTTCTCGACGATGTGGTAGATACAGCTGCGCTGAATCCGGATGTCGCCCAGTGGGCTGCTGATGCTGACTACCTCAACGTTTTTGCTGTCCAAGCCCAGATGCAGTGCAGCAACCTCGACTGCAGCGTCATGCGAATCAGCAGGCGCTAGTTCTTCGATAGCCTGGGCGCGTAGTTCACGCGCAAGTGTTCTGAGGTCGGGTAATTGTTCGTCCAGCCAGGAGTTCTGGCCTTTCTTTTCGGCATTTTTTGCGGCTGGGCTGTTGGGGCTCAATGAAATACCTGACTGGGAACAGTCGCTGATGTGGCGGCGGCCAGGTGAGCCTATGGCGAAGGGGGGCCCCTAACAATCAGATGGAGGGTGACGCGTCGTGTAGGGTATTTCCGGCATTTGGGCAGAGCAGGCTAGTCATTGCAGCCTGCTCAGGGCTGATGTAAATCACTTCAACTTATTGGCTGTGACTCAATCCCATCCAGCAATGCCTCAACCAAACCTTCTGCCATTTCGAGTGCGTTCAGGTTGCTCCAGAACAGGCTCTTGCCTGTGTCATCCAGATGCTCCAAGGCTTTGTAGCCACAGTCGTAGGCACCGCGCAGGTATTGGGCGACATGCACCAGGGCATCGTGGGCGGAAACGCCGGGGTTTACGGTGAACAATGGGGGATGGCCGGCATCGCAGCGGCTGAAAGAGCGTTGTGTGGTGTTGGGGAGGGGTGGATCGGGGACGATTCTTTTCATGGCAATTCCTTCTCCAGGATTGAACTGCAACCACCCGTTTCCACGCAGAAGGCGGCAGTTGTGCGCGGGGTGGAAAACCGGTGAGAAGGCAAGCCGGTAGGCCAAACGGCCTCACGCGCACAACTGCCATAACGGCAGCCCTTCATCACATCCGGGTTTCCACACCCGATCGCTGAACCGACAGCGACCCGGTCAGCCTAGAGAGCAGGCCTTCCCCGGACAATCAGATGGGCGTCGACACGATGCGTAGGATAATTCCTTGGGATTGGCGTGAACGTAGGAAATGGTTCGCGGGGAAGTAGGACCCAGCTGAGAATTAGACGATTTTGTGATGGCTTTTGTGTGTTCGCGTCATGGCGGCGAGGTGATCGTCAGGAAATTGCAGGATGGCTTCCAGGTGCCTGGCGATAGTTTTTGGGCGCCCATGAGATCGAGCGCCGCCCGCGCGGCGCTTCGCGGGTAAACCCGCTCCTACGTTTGTTTCTGGCCAGTCCCTCCTGTGCCAGGCGCGCGCGACCGCCTTGTTTGTACGACGCGATATCGAGGCGTGCGCCAGGGGGCTCGCGTGCGCGTCCCACAGGAATAACTGGCCCGAAACAGACGTAGGAGCGGGTTTACCCGCGAAGCGCCGCGCGGGCGGCGCTCGATCTCACAGGCACTACAACCCTCAAGGCATGCGCCAAAAGGCCTCAATCCGCATCCGATTCAAACAACCGTTCCAGCTCCACCCGCGCCTCCTTGCCCGTCTGCATCACCTTGGCCCGGTCATCACGTACCTGCCCCTGGGCCTCCAGCACCTCTTCGTCATGCTGGGTGAACCGTGCAATGCGGTCCGCCGCCTGTTCATCGCTCAGGCCCAACCCCACCAGTGCCCGGCGGGCCATTTCCAGGCTGGAGTGGTATGTCTCGCGAATCGGTTCGGCGCCCACATCCGCCAGTTTGTGCACGTGCTGGCGGTTACGCGCCCGGGCCAGCACTTTCAGGTGCGGGTACAGGCGTTTTACCCGTTCAGCGCTACGAATGGCGGCTTCCGGGTCATCGATGGTGATGATGAAGTACTCCGCCTCACCCACCTTGGCCGCATGCAGTACCTCGGGGCGCAGCGGGTTACCGTAGAACACCGGCACCTGCTCGAACATACGGGTCATCTCGATGGCATCCACCGAGGTTTCCAGGGCAACGAACGGGATCTTCTGTGCCCGCAGGATACGCGCGACGATCTGGCCCATGCGGCCCATGCCGGCGATTACCACCCGCGGTGTGCCGGCGTCGATGGCCTTGTAATGTTCGGGCACTTCACGCACTGGCTGCGCACGTTTGAGGGCGTGGGCGCAGCCAATCATGAGCAGTGGGGTGATGGCCATCGACAGGGTAATGGTCATCAGCAGCAGGTCGTAGGTCTGGGTATCGAACAGGCCCTGGTCCTTGCCCAGCTTGAACACCACGAAGGCGAACTCGCCGCCGGCGGCCAGCACCATGCCCAGTTGCAGCGCGCTGGCGCCGCTCAGGCCGCCGGCCAGGCGACCGGTGCCGACCAGCAGCACCAGCTTCACGGCCACCAGCAACAGGGTCAGGCCCAGCACCACCAGCGGCATCTCCAGCAGCAGGTGCAGGTTTGCACCCATCCCGACACTGATGAAGAACAGCCCCAGCAGCAGGCCCTTGAAGGGTTCGATCTGTGATTCCAGCTCGTGGCGGTATTCCGAGTCTGCCAGCAGCAGGCCGGCGAGGAAGGCGCCCAGGGCCATGGAAATACCGGCTTGTTCCATGAGCCAGGCGGTGCCGATCACCACCAGCAGTGCGGTGGCAGTGGACACTTCCGGCAGGCCGGTGCGAGCCACGGTGCGGAACAGCGGGCGCAACAGGTAGCGGCCGCCGATGATGACCACGGCGATGCTGGCGAATACCTTCAGCCCATTCTCCAGGCTGTCGCCACTGCTGGTGTCCGGGCCAGTGGCGGCCAGCAGTGGTACCAAGGCGATCAGCGGGATCGCGGCGATGTCCTGGAACAACAGGATGGCGAACGCCAGACGGCCGTGCGGGGCATTGAGCTGTTTGTTCTCTGCCAGGCTCTGCAGGCCAAGGGCGGTTGACGAAAGCGCCAGGCCCAGACCGAGCACGATGGCCGCGGGCAGCGTCTGGCTGAAGCCGAACAGGGCGATGGCGCCGATAACCGCGCCGGTCAGCAGCACTTGGGCAGTGCCAACACCGAACACCGACTTGCGCATCAGCCACAAGCGTTTGGGCGACAGCTCCAGGCCGATGATGAACAGCAGCAAGACCACGCCCAGTTCGGAAATGTGCGCCACCCTTTCTGTGTCGTGGACCAGGCCAAGTGCTTGCGGGCCGATGACCACACCGGCGAGCAGGTAGCCGAGCATGGCACCCAGTTGCAAGCGCTTGGCCAGGGGGACGGCGAGGACGGCGGCAAGCAGGAAGATCACTGCAGTTTGCAGAAGGCTGCCTTCGTGTGGCATTGGCTCTTACTCCATGAGCTGCCGGGGCAGCGTTATTACAGGTTGGCCGACGATTCTGGAGGCTGGGCTGGCATTAGACAATCTGATGTCGGGAAGAAACATTGTCCTGAAAAAAGAGACGGTGGCTGCGGTCAGTTGTGGGAGTGGCCCGCGCTCATCCCCCACCAAACTGTGCCCGATACTGCGCCGGCGTCATGCCAATCCGCTCACAGAATACCTTGCGCAAATGCCGGTCGCTGCCAAACCCGCACTGCGCTGCCACAACCTTTAACGGCAGGTCGCTGCCTTCGAGCAGCTTGCGCGCGCTGTCGATGCGCGCATTCTGCAGGTACTGCAGCGGCGTCATTCCCACCTCGCGCAGAAACGTTCGGGCAAAGTTGCGCCCGCTCATGGCCACCAGTTCGGCCATTTTCTGCACGGTGAATGCCTGCTCGATGTGGTCGACTATATAGGCCTGTACCCGGGCAATCGGCGAGTCATCGCGTGGAACCGCAGCCAGCAACGGTCCGTAAGGTGTCTGCCCGCCCTGACGATGACGGGCAACCAGCAGCACCTTGGCCACTTCCAGGGCCAGCGCCTTGCCATGGTCCTCGGCAACCACCGCCAGTGCCAGGTCGATCCCTGCAGTGATACCGCCCGAGGTGATCAGGCAGCGGTCCATCACATAAATCTGCTCGGTCTCCACCTTGGCCTCGGGAAACGCCTGTGCCAGGCGCTCCACGTAATTCCAGTGGGTGGTGCAGCGATAGCCATTGAGTAACCCGGCCCGACCCAGCAGGAACACCCCGGTGCAGATGGCACCGAAGCGTTTGGCCTGGCGCACGGCCTTGGGTAGCCAGCGCTCGATCCCTGGCAAGGCGACGGCATAAGCCCCTGGGCCGCCCGGGACCAGCAACAGGTCGACGGCCTCCGGCAAGTCTTCCAGGCGCCGGTCTGCCACTACCTTCAGGCCGCATGAGCCGCGTACCACCGCTTGTCCCTCGGCCAAGGTCAGCAGCCGATATTGCCGTTCTGCTGGCAAGAACCGGTTGGCGATGGCGAATGCATCCATGGGGCCGGTGACATCCAGCAGTAGCACATCGTTGAACAGCACCATGGCCACGGTGCGGTGTGCGGGTTTTTCCTGCATACCTCTTTCGCCTTGAATGCCGGCCGCGGGTAGCGGCCAGAAGCTGAATACGAAACGCATCTTAAGGTATCGGCAAAACGCTCAGGGCCAGCAGCGCACAATTAACAATAATTCAGGTTTGGCTCAGGACTTCGTCATGTGCCGGGGGCGAGACTTTCTGCATTGAACAGGAGAGTCGCCATGTACCCTGGGACGCCCGAAGCGCCGCTGCAAACCCCCGGCGCACTCACGCCCGCGCGGCTGCGCCGGGCCAAGGAGCTGATGTTGCATAGCCCGTTGTCGATCATCGAGATCGCCGCGGTATGCAACCTTACCCGCAGCCATTTTTCCCGCGCGTTCAAAGTCAACACCGGCCTTTCGCCGCAGGCCTGGCGCCTGCTGGCGCGCATGGAAAAGGCCAAGCGCTTGCTTGCAACCGAGGCGCCTATCACCCACGTGAGCCTGGAATGCGGCTTTTGTGACCAGGCCCATTTCACCCGTGCTTTCAGCCGCCTGGTCGGCCAGCCACCCAAGGCCTGGCGGCAGGCGCAGACACTTTCTTAAGCCAATGCTATCCACCGGTATAACCCCTGCGGGCAGTGCCGGCCCGTTATCCCAACCCAAGGAGTCACCCCATGAGCCAACCCGATTACAAGCGCCTGAACAAAGACGACGCCGTGGTGCTGCTGGTCGACCACCAGACCGGTCTGATCTCGCTGGTGCAGGATTTTTCGCCCAACGAATTCAAGAACAACGTGCTGGCCTTGGGCGACCTGGCCAAGTTCTTTGGCCTGCCGACCATCCTCACCACCAGCTTCGAGCAAGGCCCGAATGGCCCGCTAGTGCCCGAGCTGAAAGAAATGTTCCCGGATGCGCCGTACATTGCCCGTCCGGGCCAGATCAACGCCTGGGACAACGAAGACTTCGTCAAGGCAATCAAGGCCACGGGCCGCAAGCAACTGATCATCGCCGGTGTGGTGACCGATGTGTGCGTGGCTTTCCCGACCCTGTCGGCGCTGGCGGAAGGTTTTGAAGTGTTCGTGGTGACCGATGCCTCGGGTACCTTCAACGAAACCGTGCAACAAGCGGCTTGGGTGCGCATGACCCAGGCGGGTGCGCAGATGATGAACTGGTTCTCGGTGGCCTGCGAACTGCACCGCGACTGGCGCAACGACATCGAAGGGCTGGGCAACCTGCTGTCGCAGCGTATTCCCAACTACCGCAACCTGATGAACAGCTACGCGGCGCTCGCCTCGCGATGATGTAAACCTGTATCGGCCTCTTCGCGGGTAAACCCGCCCCTACCATGGCTGC
>NZ_JBICMK010000082.1:0-72553 GCF_043106315.1 Pseudomonas sp. FYR_5
GGCCCATGCAGAATATAGAACCCAACCACTCGACAGGATCATTCTTCACACTTTTTCACACTCGCCCTACAGGTATTAACAGCCGCCCAGGCAGCGTGTGCCTTAGCATATACAGGGTCATCATCGGAAGATCCGCATGCCTACTACCCTCTCCCCGTGCCTGCGCCCGTTGGCGCTCATGGCATTCCTGAGCCTGTCCCTGGCCGGTTGCAGCGACAGCGCCGAACCAGACGAACAGGCCCCCACTGCGCAAGTGCGCGTGGAAACCCTGCAACTGCAGCCACTGGCCATCAGCAGTGAACTTAGCGGCCGTATCCTCGCTCCACGCACCGCCGAAGTGCGTGCGCGGGTCGCAGGCGTGGTGCTCAAACGAGTGTACCGCGAAGGCAGCGACGTCAAGCAGGGTGATGTACTGTTCCTGATCGACCCGGCGCCGTTCAAGGCCGACCATGACAGCGCCCGCGCCACGCTGGCCAAGGCCGAGGCCACCCGGTACCAGGCGCGCCTGCAAGAGCAGCGCTACCGCGAGCTGGTCGACGATAAAGCCGTCAGCCGCCAGGAGTACGACAACGCCAAGGCCAGTTTCCTGCAGGCCGATGCCGAAGTGGCCGAAGCCAGGGCGGCGCTGGAGCGCGCCCGGCTGAACCTCGGCTATGCCACCGTGACCGCGCCGATTTCCGGCCGTATCGGCCGCGCCCAGGTCACCGAAGGCGCGCTGGTCGGGCAAAACGAAACCACCCCGCTGGCGACCATCCAGCAACTGGACCCGATCCATGCCGATGTCACCCAGTCTACCCGCGAGCTCAACGCCCTGCGCCGCGCCCTGCGCGCCGGCGAATTGCAGCAGGTGGGCGACGGCCAGGCACGCGCCACGCTGATCCAGGATGACGGCAGCGCCTACCCGCTGCCGGGCAAGCTGCTGTTCTCCGACATCAGCGTCGACCCCAGTACCAACCAGATCACCCTGCGCAGCGAGTTCCCCAACCCGGACCTCGACCTGCTGCCAGGCAGCTACGTGCGGGTACGCCTGGAGCAAGCGGTGCAACCCAAGGGCCTGAGCGTGCCGCAACGCGCCATCCTGCGCGACAGCGCCGGTGTGCCCAAGGTGCTTGTGGTAGACCAGCAAGCCCGGGTCAGCGACCGCCAGGTTGTACTGGGCAGCGCCCAGGGTGACCGCTGGATCGTCAGCGAGGGCCTGGCGGCCGGGGAGCGGGTGGTGGTCGAGGGCCTTCAGCACGTCAAGGCCGGTGACCAGGTGCAGGTTGACAATACACCCGCTGCCCCACCCATCGCACAGCATACCGGCCAGTGAGGGCCTGATTCATGCCGCAATTCTTCATCGATCGCCCGGTATTCGCCTGGGTGGTCGCACTGTTCATCCTGCTGGCCGGCGCGCTGGCCATCCCGCAACTGCCGGTGGCCCAGTACCCCAACGTGGCACCGCCGCAGGTGGAAATCTACGCCGTGTACCCAGGCGCCTCGGCAGCGACCATGGACGAAAGCGTGGTCAGCCTGATCGAGCAGGAGCTCAACGGCGCCGACAACCTGCTGTACTTCGAGTCGCAGAGCAGCCTGGGCAGCGCCACCATCACTGCCACCTTCGCTCCGGGCACCCACCCGGACCTGGCTCAGGTCGATGTGCAGAACCGCCTGAAAGTGGTCGAGTCGCGCCTGCCACGCCCAGTCACCCAGCAGGGCCTGCAGGTAGAGAAAGTGTCCACCGGCTTCCTGCTGTTGGCGACCCTCACCTCCGAAGACGGCATGCTCGATGAAACCGCGCTGTCGGACATCCTTGCACGTAACGTGATGGACGAAATCCGCCGCCTCAAGGGCGTCGGCAAGGCCCAGTTGTATGGCTCCGAACGGGCCATGCGCATCTGGATCGACCCGCGCAAGCTGATCGGTTTCAACCTCACGCCCAACGATGTAGCCGAAGCCATCGCCGCGCAGAACGCCCAGGTTGCCCCTGGCAGCATCGGCGATCTGCCCAGCCGCAGCACCCAGGAAATCACCGCCAACGTGGTGGTCAAAGGCCAGTTGAGCAGCCCCGAAGAGTTTGCTGCGATTGTCCTGCGTGCCAACCCGGACGGCTCAACGGTCACCATCGGGGATGTCGCCCAGGTTGAAATCGGTGCCCAGGAATACCAGTACGGCACGCGCCTGAACGGCAAACCGGCCACCGCCTTCAGCGTGCAGTTGTCGCCCGGCGCCAACGCCATGGAAACCGCCACCCTGGTAAGGGCGAAGATGCAGGACCTGGCGCGCTACTTCCCGGAAGGCGTCAAGTACGACATCCCCTACGACACCTCGCCGTTCGTCAAGGTGTCGATCGAGCAGGTCATCAACACCCTGTTCGAGGCCATGCTGCTGGTATTCGCAGTCATGTTCCTGTTCCTGCAGAACCTGCGCTACACGCTGATCCCGACCCTGGTAGTGCCGGTGGCATTGATGGGCACCTTCGCCGTGATGCTGGCCATGGGCTTCTCGGTCAATGTGCTGACACTGTTCGGCATGGTGCTGGCCATCGGCATTCTGGTCGACGATGCCATCGTGGTGGTGGAGAACGTCGAACGCATCATGGCCGAAGAAGGCTTGCCGCCCAAGCAAGCCACGCGCAAGGCCATGGGCCAGATCAGCGGTGCAATCGTCGGCATCACGCTGGTGCTGGTGGCGGTATTCCTGCCTATGGCCTTCATGCAAGGCTCGGTGGGGGTGATCTACCAGCAGTTCTCGCTGTCGATGGCGGTGTCGATCCTGTTCTCGGCGTTTCTTGCCCTCAGCCTGACTCCGGCATTGTGCGCCACCCTGCTCAAACCCGTGGCCAAGGGCGAGCACCATGAACGCAAAGGCTTCTTTGGCTGGTTCAATCGCCGCTTCGAAAGCATGAGCAACGGCTACCAGCGCTGGGTGGTGCAAGCACTCAAGCGCAGCGGCCGCTACCTGCTGGTGTACGCGGTGCTGCTGGCGGTGCTGGGCTACGGCTTCAGCCAGCTGCCTACGGCGTTCCTGCCCACCGAAGACCAGGGCTACACCATCACCGACATTCAACTGCCGCCGGGCGCCAGCCGCATGCGCACCGAACAGGTAGCCGCGCAGATCGAGGCGCATAATACCGAAGAACCGGGCGTGGGCAACACCACCTTGATCCTCGGCTTCAGCTTCTCCGGTAGCGGGCAGAACGCGGCGCTGGCCTTCACCACCCTCAAGGACTGGTCCGAGCGCAGCGCCGACGACAGTGCGCAGTCGATCGCCGACCGCGCGACCATGGCCTTCACCCAGCTCAAGGACGCGATAGCCTACTCGGTACTGCCGCCGCCCATCGACGGCCTCGGTGAGTCGACCGGCTTCGAATTTCGCCTTCAGGACCGTGGCGGCATGGGCCACGCCGAACTGATGGCAGCCCGTGACCAGTTGCTCGAAAGCGCCAGCAAAAGCAAGGTGCTGACCAACGTGCGCGAAGCCTCGCTGGCGGAAAGCCCGCAGGTGCAACTGGAAATCGACCGCCGTCAGGCTAATGCACTGGGCGTGTCGTTTGCCGATATCGGCACGGTGCTGGACGTGGCCGTGGGCTCCAGCTACGTCAACGATTTCCCCAACCAGGGCCGTATGCAGCGGGTGGTGGTGCAGGCCGAAGGTGACCAGCGCAGCCAGGTCGAGGACTTGCTGAACATTCACGTGCGCAACGACAGCGGCAAGATGGTGCCACTGGGTGCGTTCGTTCAGGCCCGGTGGGTCAGCGGCCCGGTGCAGCTGACCCGCTACAACGGTTACCCGGCGGTATCGATCTCAGGCGAGCCAGCCGCCGGCTACAGCTCGGGCGAGGCCATGGCCGAAGTCGAGCGGCTGGTGGCGCAGCTCCCGGCCGGTAGCGGCCTGGAATGGACCGGCCTGTCACTGCAGGAACGGCTGTCCGGTAGCCAGGCCCCCCTGCTAATGGCGCTGTCGCTGCTGGTGGTGTTCCTGTGCCTGGCAGCGCTGTACGAAAGCTGGTCGATTCCGACTGCGGTGCTGCTGGTGGTTCCGCTCGGTGTGCTCGGGGCGGTGCTGGCGGTGACCTTGCGCGGCATGCCCAACGACGTGTTCTTCAAGGTTGGCCTGATCACCCTGATCGGCCTGTCGGCGAAGAACGCCATCCTGATCATCGAGTTCGCCAAGCATCTGGTAGACCAGGGCGTGGACGCCGTCGACGCCGCCGTGCAAGCGGCCCGCCTGCGCCTGCGGCCGATCGTGATGACTTCGCTGGCGTTCATCCTCGGCGTGGTGCCCCTGGCCATCGCCAGCGGCGCAAGCTCGGCCAGCCAGCAGGCGATTGGCACCGGGGTGATCGGCGGCATGCTCAGCGCCACCCTGGCGGTGGTGTTCGTGCCGGTGTTCTTCGTGGTGGTGATGCGCCTGTCCGGGCGACGCCAGGCGCATGACAGCGACGGGCAACCCGTGCCCCGCGAAAGCTGACTGGACAAGCCCGCCGTGAAATGGGAGGGTTCCCGGCAATGACTGCCCGGAACCCTTTTTCATGCCTGACGCACTCCCCCCTTGCTCCATCCTCATTCTCGCCGGTGGCCGTGGCCAGCGCATGGGCGGCCGTGACAAGGGCCTGGTGGACTGGCAAGGCGAGCCATTGATTGCACATGTTCATCGAGTGGTGCGGCCATTGAGCGACGACCTGGTGATTTCCTGCAATCGCAACCAGGCGGCTTACCGGGCATACGCTGACCGGTTGGTGGGCGATGCAGAAGCCGACTTCCCCGGGCCAATGGCGGGGGTGATTGCCGGGCTCAAGGTGGCACGTCATGGGTGGGTGGTGTTGCTGGCTTGCGATGCGCCCCTGGTTGATCGCGAATTGATCGAGGACCTGCTGCGGCTGGCAGTGACCGGTAACAGCGCGGCAATGGTGCGTCAGGGTGGTTTCTGGCAGCCGATGTTCAGCGTACTGCCCAAGCGGGTGTTGCCGGTGTTGGAGCAGGCCTGGGCAGCGGGTGAGCGGAGTTTGCAGAAGGCCCTGCTGCGCGAGGCGGTGCAAGGGCTGGAGTGCGCCGAGGGTGATCGCCGGCTAAGCAACTTCAACAGCCCGGAACGGCTGCAGGACTGAGCGTATGACACCGCTACCACGGGTAATCCACGACACGCCAGGACTGTGGTGATCTTGTGAGAGCGGGCATGCCCGTGAAAAAGCAAACGCGGTGGATGGCACCGGCTCTGCCGGTGTTCGCGAGTAAACCCGCTCCTACGACGGCCTGTGTCCAACCACCGATGTGTGTCCGCCACCGATCAGGTGTAGGAGCGGGTTTACCCGCGAATACGGTGGCCGCTGCAACGGTGAATAGCCAGGGATACTGGCCAGCAGGGCCGGCCCCTTCGCGGGTGAACCCGCTCCTACGACGGCCTGTGTCCAACCACCGATGTGTGTCCGCCACCGCGCACAAGGTCGTTGCTTTCACCTTGCGCGCGTAAAAGGTCATCTGGCAGACAGCTCTTCGGCACTGATCTCGCGCATCCGGAATTTCTGCACCTTACCCGTAACCGTCATCGGGAACGCGTCGACAAAACGGAAATACCGGGGCACCTTGAAGTGCGCAATCCTTGCCCTCGCCCACTCACGCAACGTTTCTTCACTGACACCATGCCCCGGGTACAGCCGCACCCAGGCCACGATCTCTTCTCCGTACTTGCTGCACGGCACGCCAATCACCTGCACATCGGCCACCGCCGGGTGGGTGAAGAAGAACTCCTCCAGCTCGCGCGGGTAAATGTTCTCGCCGCCGCGAATGATCATGTCCTTGCTGCGCCCGACAATACACACATAGCCCTGCTCGTCCATCACCGCCAGGTCGCCGGTGTGCATCCAGCCGTCTGCGTCAATGCTCTCGGCGGTGGCTTTGGGGTTGTTCCAGTAACCCAGCATCACGCTGTAGCCGCGGGTGCACAGTTCGCCGATCTCGCCGCGCGGGACAGTGTTGCCTTCGGCGTCCACCACCTTGCTCTCCAGCCAGGGCTGGGTGCGACCGACGCTGGTCACGCGACGCTCCAGGTCGTCAGCGGCACCGGTCTGCAAGGACACCGGGCTGGTCTCGGTCATGCCATAGGCAATCTGCACTTCGGCCATGTGCATCTCGCCAATCACCCGGCGCATCACCTCGATCGGGCAGGTCGCGCCGCCCATGATCCCGGTGCGCAGGCTCGACAGGTCGAATTCACCACACTGCGGATGGTCCAGCTCGGCAATGAACATGGCCGGCACGCCATACAATGCAGTAGCTTTTTCCTGCGCCACTGCACGCAGCGTGGCCAGCGGGTCGAAGGCATCGCTGGGATAAATCAGTGCGCTGCCATGGGTCATGCAGCCAAGGTTGGCCATGACCATGCCGAAGCAGTGGTACAGTGGCACCGGCACCACCAGCCGATCGTGCTCGGTAAGGCCCAGGCTTTCACCGACCATGTACCCGTTGTTGAGGATATTGCTGTGGCTAAGGGTGGCTCCCTTGGGGAAACCGGTGGTGCCTGAGGTGTACTGGATGTTGATCGGGTCGTCGCAACGCAGTTGTGCCTGGCGTGCGGCCAGGGCCTCGCCGCTGACGACCTCGGCAAGGGCCTGCAATGCGTGCCAGGCCATAAACCCTGGCGGTGGCGACAGCGCCAGGCTGACCACGCCACGCAGCTCGGGGAAGCGCTCGCAGATCAGCGCGCCCGGTTGGCCGCTGGCCAGGCCCGGGAGCAGGCCCTGCAGCATGGCGTGGTAATCGGAGGTCTTGAAGGCGTCGGCACAAATCACCCAGCGGCAGCCGGACTGGCCAAGGGCGTAGTCCAGTTCACTGGAGCGGTAGGCCGGGTTGATGTTGACCAGGATCGCGCCAACCTTGGCGCTGGCGAACTGGGTAATGCACCACTCGGCGCAATTGGGTGCCCAGATGCCAAGACGGTCACCGGGCTGCACGCCCAGGGCCATCAGCGCGCGGGCGTGCTGGTCGACGGCGTCGGCCAGTTGCCGCCACGTGTAGCGCAGGGCCTGATGGTGAACCACCAGCGCCTCACGGTCGGGGAAGCGGGCCACGGTGGCATCGAACGCGTCGCCGATGCATTGGGTCAGCAGGGGCTTGTCCTGGTTGCCCTGGGTGTAGCTTGGCTGGGGCATGGGCGTTCTCTTGTTGTTCTTGTGTTTTCTGTGCTGGCTTCTTCGCGGGTGAACCCGCTCCTACACCGGACGGCGCCACATTTGGGGCCTGCGGTGGTTTTTGCAGGAGCGGGTTTACCCGCGAAGAAGCCCACACCGTTTCAGCGAACGAACACCTGCGGCGTCGTGGTAGACATGTCACCACCCGGCAACTTGATGTTCTTCACCTTTTCCAGCGTATCCGGGTTGAACACCGCCAGGTCGTTGAAGGTGCCGCCCAGGTAAAGCTTGTCGCCCTTCTTGTCGAACGTCACGCAGTAGTAGGTGTGTTCCAGATTAGCCGCCTTGATCAGCTTTCGCTGTTTGATGTCGTACTTGGCCAGACGGTTGAGCACGCCGTAGATCTGGTTCGGGTCCTTGGGCGAGCGCAGGCCGGTGAAGTACAGCTCGGTCAGGTCGGCGAACTCCTGGGTGTGGGTCTTGCCGGTCTTCAGGTCGATGCTCAGGTAGCCATACAGCGGTTCGGCGGTGGCCGGGTCCTGCTTGTCATCCTTGAACCTGGCAATGGTGTACAGCATGGTGAACTCATGGCGCGGGCTCTGGTGCGGCCAGAAGTACAGCACATCCGGGGCGCTGTAGCCTTTGCGGTTCCAGTTGCGCAACGGCAGGGCCACCGAGTATTTGCCGGTCTTCACATCCATCTTGTAAATGTCCGGCCCGGCAACGTACAGGCTGCCATCGTCGGAGGCGCGCATCAGATACACCTGTCGCGGCATCGGGAAGGTGCGTACGGGCTTGGCCTGAAGGCCATCAGCGGTGCTGAACACCTCCAGCCGCGGTGGTTTGACCACGTAATGGTCGTTCAGCATCTGGGTCGGGTTGACCGTGGCGTACACCTCTTTGCCATCGGGGCTGATGGCGAACGAGTATATCGACCGGCCAACTTCACCGGCTACGCTGGACAGGTTGGCGTGGAAGGTGTTCTTGCAGGTGTCCAGGTCAATGCCATAGATGTCGCCGTAATGGTTGTTGAGCACGTAGGCGGTGCGGTTGTCCGGCGCCATCATTGCGGTGCCCGGGCCAAACTTGTCGGGCATCCGGCAGCTTTTGAAGACCGTGTCACTGGCCACATCGACCACATGCAGGTTGTTCGGGTAGTTGGTCACGATCATGTATTCGTGGCCAGCCTTCAGTGCCGGGCCAGTGTCGTCGGCCTGTGCCAGCCCGGCGCAAGCCATGGCGGCGATGGTGAGCGCCAATGGCGCGCAGCGTCCAGCTTTCATGCGGTTTCCCCTTGTCATTCTTGTTGGGCCGTCACTTGTCTTTCGGGAACACGGTGCCGAGGTTGCGCCAGTCCTCTGCCGAGTTGGTCGCCTGGGCGTTCCAGTCCTGGTAGGTGCTCATCATGTCCGGCACCTGGGCCGGCCACCAGCAAGGGTCCGAACAACCGTAGAGGTCGGCCTCCATCGGCTGGCACAGCGAGCTCACGCCGCCAAAGGCGTCCACCTCCCAGCCCGGGTCGGTAGTGGCCGTACAGCCTGCCACCGCGCTCATTGCCATCACTTCTTCGACACGGTCTTCGGCGGCGGCCTGCTCCAGGATGCGCGCCTTGTTGTTCAGGGGCTTCAAGTGCTTCATGTCAGTGCGCCTTCCGCGGGGTGATGTAGCGATCGATGAAGGCCGGGTTGGCGGCCATGATGCGGCTGTAAACTTCAATGCCGAAGTCCACCCAGTCGCGCATCAGTTCGCAGTAGTGATAAGTCGGGTGCTGCGGGTCGCCGTAGCGCGCATAGCTCTCGTGATAGCAGCCGCCGGAGCACAGGTTGCGAATGCGGCAGCTTTCACAGCCGGTGTTGCTGCGGTCCAGGCGCTGCGACAGAAAGTCGTTGAGCTGCGCCTGCTTCACGCCCTGGTGCACGTTACCGAAGGTGGGCAGGCTGGAGCCGGTGAAGCGGTGGCACAGGTTCAGCTCACCTTCATGGTCCACCGCCAGCATCTTCAACCCGGCGCCACACGGCAGGGCCTTCTTGTGGCCTTCGTGGATGTCGGTGATCAACTGGTGCAGGTTGGAGAAGCCGATGTTGCGGTGCTCCAGTGCCGCCTCCAGGTAGCGCCGGCCGAGTGCCTTCATGTTGGCGAACACCTGCACCAGCTCTTCGCCAGTGAGGTTGAAGTCGGCCATGTCGCCAGAGGTAACCGGGGCAAAGCCAACCTCGGCAAAACCCATTTCGTTGAACAGGTGGTTCCAGATGGTTTCAACGTCGGTAATGCCACGGGTCAGCGTGACCCGCGCCCCCACCGGCCGGCTGGTGTAGCGGGACAGCAGCAGGTCGGCCTTGCGCCGCACCACATCATAGGTGCCCTGCCCGCCCACGGTGATACGGTTTCGGTCGTGCACGGTCTTGGGGCCATCGATGCTGATCGACAGGCCAAAGCGGTGGGCGTTGAGCCAATCGATGATTTCTTCGGTCAGCAAGGTAGCGTTGGTGGTCATGATGAACTCCACCTGCTTGCCCGCCTCGGCGAACCGCCGCTCGCAGTAAGCCACCATGTGCTCGATCAACGGCCGGTTGGACAGCGGTTCGCCACCGAAGAACACCACGCTGTAGCGCTGCTCGTTGGGTGACTCCTTGAGCAGCATCTCCACCGAGGCTTCGGCGGTGGCGGTACTCATTTTCTTGCCGGCGGAAGGCTTGTCCAGGTCTTCCTTGTAGCAATAGGTGCAGCTGAGGTTGCAGCCGGTGTTGACGTTGAGCACCACGGTGTTGAGCGCGGTGCGCTCGACCTGCCTGAGGGCGATTTCCGGGGTCAGCGGCGAGCCGTCGCTGACCAGCTCCAGCGCGATCAGCTCGCGCAGGGTGTCCTGGATATCCTCGCCGGCAAACTGCTGGCCAAGGCGCTGCATCAGCTCCTCGGCCGAGCAGCCTTGCTGGCGCAAGGTGTCGATGATGCCGCCGGTCACCGCATCAGCGGTGAACAGCGAACTGCTGGGGATATGAAACAGCATGCGGTCGGCATCAACCTGTACTTCGTGCAGGTTGCGTTCGACCAGGTTCAGTAGTACGCCCATGGCGACCTCCCGATAATCGATCCGTTGGAAAACCGTTGCAGCCTGCCGTTACGGCAGCGGCGGGTTGTTCCAGCGCTGTACGGTGACGATCATGTGCCCTTCGCCGGTCTGGCCACCGTCGGCCAGCGTGGCGATGACCTTGAGGTTACCGGCGTTGTTGGTCATCATCTTGCGCTCCGGGTTGGGCCCGGCACCGCCTGGCACGAACACGCCATCGGCCTGCATCTGCCCGGCGAACTTGACGTCTTCATCCTCGACAGCACGCTCGTTGAACGGCTCGACCCTCCAGCTGGCCGGCAGGTAGCCGATACGCAGCGGCTGGCCATCGGCATCCTTGCCCCAGGCTTCGGCCTCGAAACGCCCCTGCACTTTCGGCACGGAGGCGCCGTTCTCGCCAATGCGCGCGATGGAAAACGCCGGCACGACCTTCACTTCGTCGACCTTGTCGTAAACCGCCAGGTTCACGCCCTTGAGCGCACCTACCGCCACCTCGCGCAGGCCTGGCCTGGCATCGGATGCGGCGCGGGCCTTGATCCTTACCAGGGTCGGGGTCTGCTCCAGCACTTCGGTCACTTCCACCCCGGCGCCCAGGTCCGGCTTGCCAGTCAGGCCGCTGCCAACCAGGGTGATTTCGCTTTCGCCTCCGGCTTTGATGAACGCCGGTTGTACCGCCAGCAACTGCGCCTTGCCTTCTTTTACGGCGCTGAAGTCCAGGCCGCGCTCATCGTGATCGGCTTCGAACATGCGGCCTTTCATTTCGCCATCCAGCGCGGCGAACACCTGGCGCAGGTTGGCATCGCCAACCTTCACATTGCCCCGCCATTCATAACCGTTGTACAGGATGGCCGAGCCGCTGCCGTTGAACGGTGTACCGTCGGCGTAAGCACCCTTGACCTCGACCTTGAAGGTGTCGCCCTCTCCGGCCGTGACGCTCATCACCCCACGTACATCGCCCTTGGCCAGCATATGGCCGCTGAATGCCCACTGCCCCGGCAGTACGTCCGCCTTGGGCTTGGCCTTCTGCCATTCGGCCCAGGCCGCGCTGTCCATCGGGTAACGCTTGGCAAGGTCCGGCACCACTTGCTGCAGGGCGATCGGCAGCCAGTCGCGGTCACGCGCCTGGGCCTGGTATTCAAGGGACGGCCACTGGCCAAGGTGGAAGTTGACCAGGTGTTCCCACTCCTTGGCCGGGCGCCGTTGCAAGGCGACACGGGCACCCGAGTGGCAACGGCCACAGGTCTCACTGAGCTGGGTGTCGAAGTGCTCGACGGTATTGAGCCGGCGCTCCATGGCGTAACGCACGCCATCGGTTTCGCTGGGCGCCAGGCCCTGTTTGTCGGCCAGGTATTTGACCAGCGTGCGACGGTCGTCGTCGCTGATCTGAAGGCCATGCATCACCTGCATGCGGGCGATGCTCATCAGCCAGCCTTCCGGCGTCTTGCGCTGGTGGCTGATGCGGCTATAGGTGTCGTTGCCTTCGGGGATATGGCACCCCATGCACTTGTTCTGCAACAGGCTCGGGCCCTGCTCGGCCGCCATGGCCTGGGTGCTCAGCAGCGCGGCGGCGACCAGCGCCAGTTTGCCCGCATGCCGCCGGAGTCGAGTCGTCTTCAAGGTCAGACCTCCACGGTTGTTGTTCTTATCGTTTTCGCACGCTTTGGTACAGCAGGTGTGCATGTGACGGTTGTGATACAGGAACTGTGCCAGTTAGGGTAAAAGCGTTTCCTTTCAACCTTTTAAGCGGTTTTCGGGGCTTGGCCAGGAGCCGGGATGGCCATTTGCAGCGTGCCATTTCGCGACAGGGTGTTTCATGTTGAGACAGGGCCCGCGAAGAGGCCGAACAGCCACTGTTTCACCACCGTCTCACACCGTCTCAATGTGCAACAGCGCAACCCGGCAATCGCAACCTTGCGCTCAGGCAAAACCCAACGCCCACAACGCTTTGCGGCCATCAGCCCAGGTTGGCACGGCCATTGCGCCAGTGCCCGTCACATCCAATGACAAGAGGCACAGCCCCATGCTTTCCGAACTGCCCATCCTGCCCACCACCCGCGCCTTTCTCGAACGCAAGCTGAAGATGCGCATCGGTGCCGACTGGCAGGACGCCGCCAGCGGTCGCACCCTGTCGTTCCGCAATCCGGCCACCGGCGAAGTGCTGGGTGAAGTGCCGGCCGCCGAAGCCGAAGATGTCGACCGCGCCGTGCGCGCTGCGCGCCAGGCCTTCGACGACTCGCCCTGGAGCCGCATGCGCCCACGCGAGCGGCAGAACCTGCTGTGGCGCCTGGCCGACCTGATGGAGCGCGATGCGCGTCAGCTGGCCGAACTGGAATGCCTGAACAATGGCAAGAGCGCCGCCGTGGCCCAGGTGATGGACGTGCAACTGGCCATCGACTTCCTGCGCTATATGGCGGGCTGGGCCACCAAGATCGAGGGTAGCACCGTCGAAGCGTCCATGCCGTTGATGCCCAACGACCAGTTCCACGGCTTCGTGCGCCGCGAGGCAGTGGGCGTGGTTGGCGCCATCGTTGCCTGGAACTTCCCACTGCTGCTGGCCTGCTGGAAGCTCGGCCCGGCACTGGCCACCGGCTGCACCGTGGTGCTCAAGCCTGCCGATGAAACCCCACTGAGCGTGCTCAAGCTGGCCGAGCTGGTCGACGAGGCCGGCTACCCGGCCGGTGTGTTCAACGTGGTTACCGGTACCGGCCTGAACGCCGGCGCCGCGCTCAGCCGCCACCCCGGCGTAGACAAGCTGACCTTCACCGGCTCCACCGAGGTCGGCAAGCTGATCGGCAAGGCGGCCATGGACAACATGACCCGCGTCACCCTGGAGCTGGGCGGCAAGTCGCCGACCATCGTCATGCCCGACGCCAACCTGCAGGAAGCCGCAGCCGGTGCGGCCACGGCGATCTTCTTCAACCAGGGCCAGGTGTGCTGCGCAGGCTCGCGACTGTATGTGCACCGCAAGCACTTCGACAACGTGGTGGCCGACATCGCCGGGATCGCCAATGCCATGAAGCTGGGCAACGGGCTGGACCCGTCGGTGCAGATGGGCCCGTTGATTTCAGCCAAGCAGCAGGACCGCGTCACTGGTTACATCGAGCTTGGCCGCGAACTGGGCGCCACCATCGCCTGCGGGGGTGAAGGTTTCGGGCCTGGTTACTTCGTCAAGCCGACGGTGATTGTCGATGTGGTCCAGCGTCACCGCCTGGTACAGGAAGAAATCTTCGGGCCGGTGCTGGTGGCGATGCCATTCGATGACATCGACGAAGTGATCGGCATGGCCAACGACAACCCCTATGGCCTGGGTGCAAGCATCTGGTCCAACGACCTGGCCGCCGTGCACCGCATGATCCCGCGCATCAAGTCTGGCTCGGTGTGGGTCAACTGCCACAGCGCGCTGGACCCGGCGCTGCCGTTTGGTGGCTACAAGATGTCTGGCGTTGGTCGTGAGATGGGTTCAGCGGCCATCGAGCATTACACGGAGCTGAAATCGGTGTTGATCAAGCTCTGATCTTTTTCCTGTACCGGCTTCTTCGCGGGTAAACCCGCTCCTACACCAGGTATCACATGCCCTGTAGGAGCGGGTTCACCCGCGAAGAGGCCGGCACAGGCAACAAAAAAACAACAATAAAAACCATGGAGCAAACCCATGAGGCACACACTCGCCTGCACATTGGCCCTGCTGTTAACCGCCCCCGCCGCCCAAGCCTACGAGCTGTACAACCACGATGGCACCAGCCTCAACGCCAACCTCGAAGCCCTGTTCGGTGTCTTCCACAGCGACGAAAGCTTCAACCAGGCCGGCAACCGCCAACCCGGCAGCACCGCCTGGCAGGAAGGCTACGTAAAATACGGCCTCAGCGGCAGCCAGACCCTGGCCGATAGCGGCACCCTCTACGGCGCCTTCAGCCTGCTCAGTTCCGCCACCTGGGGCGATGGCGACGCCGCCGGCCTGACCTTGGGCGACGAACGCCGCACCGCCACCGAAGACCTGTATTTGGGCTGGCGCTCGGCCAACCTGTTTCCGGCGCTGGGCGAAGATGGCGTCGACATTTCCGGTGGCCGCCAGGTCGTCACCCTGGGTGATGGTTTCCTGATCCAGGGTGACCCGGTCAACCTGGGCAAGGTCGACCTGGGGGCCAACTTCGATCGCGGCGGTGCCTACTACCTGGCCGCGCGCAAGGCCTTCGACCGCACCGCCGTGCTGCGCCTGGGCGGTAACCAGGGCTGGCGCGGTGACCTGATGTGGTTGAAGTCCGACAACCATTACCAAGCCGACACTTCCCTGGCGGTAGCCAACCTGGAGCACGTCGCCGATACCGGCACCGTCGGCCTGAGCTGGATCCGCGGCCTCGACGTGGACCAGCGCTACGCGCAGATCATGGGCCTGGAACACCGCGACGGCATGGACACCGCCAGCCTGCGCGGGCGCGGCAACCTGGGCGTCAAAGACCTGGAGCTGGCCGCCGAGTACGTGACCCAGGACAAGACCGGCGGGCGCGAGAATGCCTGGTACCTGGAGGGCAACTGGACCTTCTCCCAATTGCCCTGGTCACCTACCGCCACCTATCGCTACAGCCGCTTCTCAGAAGGCTTCGACCCGCTGTTCTATGGCCTGAGCCGGGGCTACGGCACCTGGTTCCAGGGTGAAGTGGCAGCCAACTATGCCGGGCCGTTCAACAAGAACAGCCAAGTGCACCATGTAGCGCTGAAGGGCAAGCCACGGGACAACCTGACCGTCGGCGCACTGTACTTCGACTTCGACACGCTGGACACCGACCAGGGCAACCTTGGCGGACGCGAGCTGGACCTGTATGTGGAATGGATGGTCAACGACCACCTGCTGATCAGTCCGGTGGTGGGGTTCTACAAACCGGAGCGCAGTGCGGCCAATGGCGGTACGCAGTTGGGCGGGCGGGATACCGGGACTTACCTGCAGTTGATTGTCGGGACCTTCTTCTGACCTGCAATAGCGGGGCGCGGCGCGCCCCTTCTGCACCACGCGCTTGATCAAATTTAATCATCAAGCCTGCCAAGCTGCATGAATTCTCACCACCTTAACCCGCTCTAACCTGCGTAAATCAGGCCTTTCAGGGCTTGGCACAGGCTGTGCACAAGATCCTCGCGAGCCAACGCTCGACCATAAAAACAACACATCGAGGCCTGTTCATGAACACCACCCTGAAGCCAAGCATTGTCCAACTGCCGCCTGAGCCCCATGCCACCATCGTCGACCGCTATGGCCTGCATGGCGGGCACATAGGCACCGGCGAGGATGAATCACCCTGGGTCCCGTTCGGCGATTGCGCCGCCATACGCCACCTCAGCTTCGATGTACGAACCGGCAGCGTGTGCAACATTCTCTGGGTCAAGGGCGGCGGCCGCATCGGCACTCACCGGCACCGCGCAGCCGTGTCAGCAGTAACGCTGGAGGGCACCTGGGGATATTACGAGTACGACTGGGTCGCAAAGCCCGGCAGCTTTGTCTTCGAAACCCCAGGCACGGCGCACACCCTGTATTCCGATGACCCGCAAGGCATGAAGGCACTGTTCTGGATTCACGGGCCTATCGAGTTTTTCGACGAGCACGGCCAGTACACCGAAACCACCGATGTGTTCTGGTTCATCAATCATTACGTGAGCCATTGCGAGAAACACGGGCTGCCAATCAACCAGGCGTTGTTCCTGTGAGCGGGTGCAGCAGTCGACAGACAGGGAGGCGCAGATGAAGTACTGGGAACGATTTGCCGTCGAAGGCTTGACCTGTGTGGTTACCGGCGCCGCCAGCGGCATTGGTCTGGCCTATGCCGAAGTGATGGCCGAAGCAGGGGCGCAGGTCACCCTGCTTGACGTGGACGACGAACGCCTGCAAGAACACGTAGCGCGGTTGACCGCGCTGGGTTTCGCCGTGCACGGGGAAGTGGTGGACGCCACCGATCGCCAGGCGATGTATGCCTGTTTCGAACGCATCGGCGAGCGCTATGGCCGGCTGGATGTTGTGTTCGCCAACGCCGGCATCGACGCTGGCCCCGGCTTTCTGGACAGCGAGGGCCAGCGCTGCGCTGAAGGCGCACTGGAGACGTTGGACGAAGCGCACTGGGACAAGGTGCTTGCAACCAACCTCACCTCGGTGTTCACCACCCTGCGTGCGGCAGTGTGCTTGATGAAACCGCGTGGTCAGGGCCGCATCATCGTCACAACCTCCAATGCCGCGATCATCAATGAAGCCATCGTCGGCACCCCCTACATGCCAGCCAAGGCCGGCGCTGCGTCACTCGTGCGGCAGGCCGCGATGGAACTGGCCCGCTACGGCATCAACGTAAACGCGATCGCGCCTGGCCCGTTCGTGACCAACATCGCCGGGGGCCGTTTGCGCAACCCGGCCGACCGCGCGGCCTTCGCTCAGCGAGTGCCGCAACATCGGATCGCCTCCACCGAGGAAATCAAGGGCCTGGCCTTGTTCCTGGCTTCGCCTGCCTCGGATTACGTCACGGGCGCGCAGATTGTCATAGACGGCGGGCAGATGCTCGGCCGGGTGGACTGAGGAGGCGATGATGCAAGCAATTCTGTTCAAAGGCCTGAACCAGCCCTTGCAATTGGGCACGGTTGCGATGCCTGTGCCCGCTGCCGACGAAGTTCTGATAGAGGTGTGTCGCTGCGGCATCTGCGGCAGTGACCTGCACATGACCCAGGACCCGGCTTTCAATATTGCCCCAGGCAGCGTGCTGGGCCATGAGTACAGCGGCCGTGTGGTTGAGTGTGGCAAGCAGGTAAACAACCTGAAAGTCGGCGATGCCGTGGCCGTGGCACCTTTGCGCGGTTGTGGGCAGTGCGCCAGTTGTCTGCGCGGTGAGCCTGCCTGGTGCCCCGCGTTCAGCTTGCAGGGGGGTGGTTTTGCGCAGTGGGCGACTGCCAAGGGCCACCAGTGCCGGGTTATTCCGAGCAGTGTCGGGCTCAAGGACAGCGCCCTCGCCGAGCCCCTTGCCGTGGCTTTGCACGGTGTGATGCGGGCAGGGCTCAAGCCTGGCGCGAAGGTACTGATTCTGGGTGCAGGGGCTATCGGCCTGGCAGTGGCCTACTGGGCCAGGCGCCTGGGTGCAGCCACCGTCGCCATCACCGACTTGGGCGATTGGCAGCGCGAGCGCGCGTTGCATCTTGGGGCGACGCACTTTCTGGTAGGCGACGGCGCACTGCCGGCGTGTATTGCGCAAAACCTGGGCGGCGCGGCCGACATCGTTTTCGAGTGCGTCGGCCGCCCAGGCCTGATTGCACAGGCTATCGACCATGTGCGCCCACGGGGCACGGTTGTGGTGCTTGGGCTGTGCACGGTCGCGGACAGGTTCATGCCGTTCCAGGCAGTGTCCAAGGAGGTGAACCTGGTCATGTCGGCGTTCTTCAACATGGACGAGTTCTGCGCCGCTATAGATGTGCTGGACGGCCCCGATGCCGCCCCGCTAACCATGGTCAGCGAAACCGTGTCGCTGGCCGAGATGCCCCAGGCATTCGAAGCCCTGCGACAACGCCAGCATCAATGCAAGATCATGGTAGCCCCCTAGCAGGCCTGACCGCCTCAATAGTCACCGGTTAAAACCTCCCGCTTCGGCGGGAGGTTTGCGTTCAGGGCCTACAAACCGAGCGCGGAACCGAGGTTGTACATGACCTCCAGGGCTATTACCGCACCGTCGCCACTCACTGGCGCGCTGGGGTTGTAGAAGTTGTCCGGGTTGAAGATGTACTGAACGCTGGGCTCCAGTGCCAGGTTGCGGGTGACTTGCCAGTGCGTGTTCAGCTCGATACGTGATACACCTCGACGCGTACGCTCATCGCGGCCGGTGGCAAGCAGCCGCGCGTGCTCTTGCCAGGCTGCCTGGCGCGCACCCAGGCGCAGGTAGCTGGCCTTGAGGTTGAGCGTATCCTGCGGCCGACCGAACGGGCCAAGGCGGGTCACACCAACTTCGGCGAAATGGGAAAAAGGCTGCATGTCATCGGCGCTCCAGGACCAGGCGCCAAACACCTGCCAACCCCGCTCGGGCACGGCGGCCTCGCCTTCTCTGGCCAATGTCTGGCGGAACTTGAACAGCAGCCCATCGCTCCCCCTGCGCAAGCGGCCGTCCATGGGGTCGATCTGTTCGCCGGTGTTATGAAAACCGTTCAGTTCGTAATGGTACGCATAAGGGTCCTGGGTAAAATCCGCTTTCGCCCCTACCCCGGCCAGCCAGGTCACACCGCTGGCATCACCCGGGTCCCAGTCAAATCCCTTGGTACGTTTGAAGTAGTGCTGGGGGTTTGACTCGAACGCCCCGCTATGCAGGTAGCTGCCGGAACCGAAACGATAACGTGCGTAACCGCCCCAACTGCCATAGGGGTACGGCAGGATACCAGTGGAGTTATCGATGACCGGGTCGTTGCAGGTGATCACGTTCTCACAGTTGGCCATGTAGAAGTGCTGACGGGCATTGCTGCGGCCCACCGCCAGTTCCAGGTGGTCCTGCAACAGACGCTGGTTCCAGGTAAAGCGAGCCAGGTAGCCGGTATCGATGTCGTTGTGCATCGGTGCCCCGGCAAAGAAACTCCCGGCCTTGCCCTGCCAACTGTCCTGGGCGGGCTGCCCGTCGCCACGCATGAACGGGAAGAACACGTACTGCAGGCTGAACGATGCCCCGGCGATGTTGGCCAATGCATCAAGGTCGCCCTCGACTCCGGCAAACACGTTGCCGCTGTTGGCATAGTGGTAAGGGTCAGGGCCGGTATCCAGGTTTTTCACCGACAGGTTCCACACTTGCAGGTCCAGCTTGATCGCCTCCTGTGCGTGGGCAGCACACGCAAAGGCGGTCAATGCAATGGACAAGGCGGTAACGCGAACGCCAGGCACCCAGGTGCCGCTCGGTTGAGCATTCATGATGCACTCTCTGTTTTTGTTGTTATGAAGTGCGACCTGAAACTACCGCTTCAGGAAGTCGCGCCTGGTGCATCGCAAGGGCTGTGCCAGCCCCCGGGACGCGGCGAAACGCCCTGTATCATGGGGTTGTGCCAACAGTATTCGTTGCCTGGCTTGATCAAATTGATCCGCTTTGATCAAGCTCGATCATCAATTCACCCCTGCCCATGGGCCTTCAGTCGGTAGGCCAGCTGCGGACGGCTGATACCCAGTTGCCGAGCTGCGGCAGACAGATTGCCATTACAGGCCTGCAACACCAGCCGATATTGCTCCAGTTGCTGGTTGTGAATGGCATGCTTGAGTTCGGCCATGGGCGTGCCCTGCGGGTCCGGCTCGCTGGGCGCTTTGCACAGGCTGCCGTCACCGCCCACGCCCAACCCGGCGCGGGGCGCCTGCTCACCGCAGGGGAACAGGTGCTGGGTACGAATCGATGCTTGCCCGGGTGCCGCAATCACACCTCTCTCCACCAGATTTTGCAGCTCTCGTACGTTGCCGGGGTAGCTGTAGTTGAGCAGCGCTTCCACGGCCCGGGCACTGAACCCGGTGACCTGCTTGCCGTGCAGTTGGGTGAAGTGTTTGAAAAAGTGCTCCATCAGCAGCGGGATGTCATCCCGGCGCTCACGCAGCGGAGGCAGGTGAATGGGGAACACGTTCAGCCTGAAGAACAGGTCTTCCCTGAAGGTGCCGCGAGCAATCGCTTCGCGCAGGTTGGCGTTGGTCGCAGCAATAACCCGCAAATCGACCTTGATCGGCCTGTTGCCGCCCACCCGCTCGATTTCTCCCTCTTGCAAGGCGCGCAGCAGCTTGGTTTGGGCGCTCATGCTCAACGCCTGGACCTCATCCAGGAACAGCGTGCCGCCAGAGGCCCGTTCGAAACGACCTGTACGCGCCTGCGTTGCACCGGTGTAGGCGCCTTTTTCGGCACCGAACAGTTCAGCTTCCAGCAGGCTTTCTGGTAAAGCTGCACAGTTGACCGCCACCAACGGTTGTTGGGCGCGCGGGCTGAGCCGATGCAGCGCCTTGGCGAACACCTCTTTGCCAACGCCCGACTCACCGCTGAACAGCACCGTGGCACGGGTGGGTGCCACTTGCGCAATTTGATGACGGGCAACGCTGAAAGCAGCAGAAATGCCGACCATGTCGTCTTGCAGCGGCAAGCTGCTGGCCGTGCAGGCAGGTTGTACCGCCTCGCCCTCGGAGGGCGACCAGATCGAGTTCATCTGAATAAAGTGCGCAGGGTCCCAGTAGCGCTGCTCGGCGCCGTGCTCATGATCTGGCAAGCGATCTGCCGTATCGCCGACAATCCGGCAGCAGCGGCCGCCTGCGGCCACGCATTCGACCTCACGGTACACCACCAGCTTGCCGATAAAGGCGCTGGCATAACCGGCGGCGTAGCCGAGGGTCATCCAGCACGCAGCCTCGTCGCCAACCCCGTAGTGGGCTATGTGCTCATGGGCTTCACGCGAGTCGTGCCACAGGTATTCCCCGTGGAAGTGGCCGCGTTCGATGTCCAGGTCAAGGTCGACCGTTTCCACCCGCACCACACCCTGCAACGCATGCAGCCGGCCGCCGGCAATGAACGAGCTGCGCTCGTCCGATGCCGGCCAGCGCTTGCGTACCAGCGCGGCATCCTGGCTACCCGCCGAATAACCGATGCGCATCAGGATGCGCCGCGCGCCTTCGCGCCCGACGCTTTCGATCAACTCGCGGCGCAATGCACCCAGCGCGCTGGAATGCAGCATGACCATGCTCTGGTCGTCCAGCCAGATACGCGCATCCTCATCTGAAAACCGCAGGTAGCGACGCAGGTCGGCCGGGGTCGGGCTGCTGGTTTCATAGGCCTGAGGGGAACGCGACACAGCTTCGCGGGGTGCCGCGATGGATGAACGACTCATACCTTCTCCTATTGTTCTTGTTCTGCGCACGGGCGGTGTCACACGATGGCCAGGCCGATATTTGATCATCAACTTTTGCCAGCTTGATCAACAAAGATCAAGGCTTGCGCCGCTCCAGCCCCGGCTCAAGGCCTTGTATGCAAGGGCCTGGGGCTGGCCTGCGCAATTGGCCTAGCGTTTGCTATCACCTGCTGGCGGACGCCTTTGAACGTCGCGTATTCCAATAACAATAATCATGCAGGAGATACACCATGCGCCGCTGGTTCTCTTCCTACGAAAACCGCTTGCTGTTCGTGCTCAGCCTCAGTTTCGGTTTTGTTTTCTTCGACCGTAATGCAATGAGTTTCCTGGCGCCCTTCGTGGCCGCCGACCTGTCCTTGAGCAATACCCAGATCGGCTTGCTGGTATCGGCCTTGTCATTGACCTGGGCACTGTCCGGGTACCTGCTTGGCGCCCGTTCCGACCGCAGCGGGCGCCGCAAGCCTTACCTGTTGGTGGCCGTGATCGTGTTTTCGGTGTGCTCGTTCTTCTCCGGGCTGGCCAGCACCTTCTTCATGCTGCTGGCTGCCCGCCTGCTGATGGGGGTGGCCGAAGGCCCGATACTGCCTATCTCGCAAACCCTGATGGCGATGAACTCCACGGCAAGCCGCCGCGGCCACAACATGGGCATCATGCAGAACTTTGGCAGCAACCTGCTGGGCTCATGCATCGCGCCCCTGCTGCTCGTGGCCCTGGCCAGCCACTACCACTGGCGCCTTGCATTCATCGTCGCGGGCATCCCCGGGTTGATTGCCGCGTGCATGATCTGGAAGTACGTGCGCGAGCCCAGGGAGGTAGTCATTGCCCAGCCGACGACACCGTCCGCCTCGCAGCCCGTCGCAGCAGGTTCGCTGTTAGAACTGCTGCGTTATCGCAACGTCTGGTTGAGCATGCTCATCGCGTGCTTCTACGTGGCGTGGATGGTGCTGGGGTGGGCGTTCATGCCGGTGTACTACATGAACGAGCGGCAGTTCGGCTCTACCGAAATGGGTATCTTGATGAGCGTGCTAGGTGCCAGTGCCACGCTCTGCAGTTTCATCGTGCCTGCGCTTTCCGACCGCCTGGGCCGGCGCCTGGTAGTGGTGGTGTTCTCCCTGATCGGGGCGCTCACGCCGCTGGCAGCGCTGTATTTTCAAGGGCCGTTCTGGATGCTTTGCACGGTATTGTTCATCACCTGGTCGGCCAGCGGAGTGGCGCCGATCTTCATGGCCACCATTCCATCAGAAACCGTACCGGTTCATCGCATTGCCGCCTGCGTCGGGCTGGTGATGGGCATGGGTGAAGTGGTCGGCGGCGTGCTCAGCCCGGTGCTGGGCGGCTGGCTCGCGGACATTCATGGTCTTGGCGCCCCGTTGCTGCTACAAGCAGGGTGCGCAATCGTTGTTGGAGTGCTGGGGTTGGGGCTGATTGAAACTGCCCCCCTGCGCGCGGTCGGGCGCAGCAACCTGACGGCGGTAAGCGAGTAGCGGTCCAGAGGCTCCGAGCCGGGATCCTGGGGACGCCATGCAGCCCCGGGGTTCAGGTATAGCCCTGTTCTGTGAGCCAACGTCGCACCATTTTCTGATGCTCAACCTGCTGTCCCTCAAGCACAGCACTGAGCGCCAGGCCAGCATGAAGCCCGCGAACTATCGGTGCCAGTTCTACACCTTGCAAATGCCAAACCCCCAGCGGCTGGTCCGCCGTCACCACGACCTCGGCTTCATCCACCAGCCCGTCACGCAACACTGGCTGCCGTGCCACTCGCACCGCTCGCCAGTCCGTGCTCAGGTGCAGGGGTTGCGCATCCGGCCAACCCTGGCGCCGGGCCCAGAACGGTTGCCCCACCCGGCTTTGTTCCTGGGCATAGAAATCCCGGCCAATGCGGGCAAAACGCAAGAACAGCTGCTCGACCCGCTGCTGGTGAAACTGCCGCGCCAGCTCGGCCCGCTCAGGCCTGCGCAGCAACGTATTGATCACCACCGGCGCCTGCAATGCCGAAGAGAGCGACTGAAAAATCCCGTTGCCCGACAGCGGGTCAACGGCCATGGCGGCATCCCCCACCCGGATCCAGTCCTGCCCGACACATTCACCCGCCAGTATGGCGGTACTGCTACGTGCATGCACCTGTGCCGGTATCAATGCCTGATCGTCGAACAGCTCGGCTACCAACGCGCTGCGGCCCCGCAACGCCACGCAGTACGCTGCCAACCCAGCTTTCCCCGGCAGCCCGGCAGCGTCCTGGGTGACTTGCCAGTAACAGCGGCCATCTTCCAGCCGTGCCATCCACGCCCAACCATCCTCCAGGCTCTCCACCGCCGACGCAGGTGCACCGGGGCTACCCTGCCAGACGTTGAGCAGGCTGACCGTTTCCGGCCCACGCAGGCGGTCTGCGGCCAGGGGCGCCTGTCGGCCTCGGGCCTCAACCAGGAAATCAGCGGTCAGCACCTGCCCATCGTCCAGGCGCACATGATGACCGCCCCCCTGCACAACCTCACGCACCCGCCCCTCGACCACACGCACGCCTGCGCGCTGAAGGTCTTCGCGCAGCGCTTGGTCAAAACGTTGCCGGTCGAGCAAAAACTCCTGGTTCATCTGCAGATGCTGGCCATTCCAGTGCACCTGGCGGGTGGCCGGCATGGCCGCCTGGCTCAAGGCCCCGCCCAGGCCTGCATGACGCAAGCCCTCCAGCACCCGCTGCGAAACGCCTTCTACGGCCGCGAAACGGCGCCACTCCGACACCACCGTCACGGTGTAACCCAGCCGCCGCAAGCCAATGGCCGTGGCGGCACCCGCAGGGCCGGCACCCAGCACCACAATGCGCGGCTCAACCATGGCTGGGCCCCCGACGCTCTGGGCCGATGAACGCCGCGTGATCGCGCAACCAGTCATGGACCTGCTGGCGATCCCTACCCGGCTCGTCACGCAGCAAAGCCGCAATCCTTCCGCTCAAAGCTGCACAGCCCAAGCTCGCACCCGCTCGGCCGCCCGCCCCCACATAACCGCCAAAGTCCGCCTGCCGGGTGCCAAGCCAGGACCACTGGCCGGGCGCACAACGCGCATCACCGGTCAATCGAAATACCCTAGGGTAGCTGGCCGGGTACACCGGCCCACCCTGCGCCGGGCTGGATGCACACAACAGCACACCAGCTGCCAGCGCCTCGGCACAAGCCTGGTGCAGCACGGGCCGGTCCTGCTGCAAGCCCAGGCTGAGGTTGATCAGCGTGGCCCCCGATTCCACCAGCCACAGCAATGCAGCAGCCACCTGCAACGCACTGGTGCTGGCCTGGTCACTGAACACCTGGGCCACCAGCACCGACACCGGACCGGCCTCGTGTTGCAAGCTGGCGAGCACCGCACTGCCGTGCCCAAGCGGGTCGGGGAGCATTTCACCTTCGCGCAACTGGCCGTCTTCCAGCCAGAAACGGCGGGCATCCAGCAAGCCGTTGGCCTGCTCCGGCGAGCAGCCGCTGTCGATGATGCCAACGCGCACGTCAGTGCCCATGATTGATCACCTCCTGCGCCAGTACCTGCAACTGGCCGTCATGCAGTTGCAGGTGCAGGTCGGCATCGGCCAGGGTCGAAGCCCGGTGGCTGATCAGGATGCGCGTGCGGTCAGCGAACAGCTGGTCGATGGCCGCGATCACTTCACGTTCGGTGGCCTCATCCACCGCCGAAGTGGCCTCGTCCAGCACCAGGATCGCCGGGGCCTGCAACACTGCACGAGCAATGGCGATGCGTTGTTTCTGCCCCCCGGACAACTGCTGGCCGCGCTCGCCCAGCAAGCCATCCAGGCCCAACGGCAGGCTGTCGACCAGGCTGTCCAGCCGCGCCAGGCGCACCACCCGTTCCAGTTCATCACGGCTGGCCTCGGGCACGCCATAAGCCAGGTTCTGCGCCAGGGTGCCACGGAACAGCACGATGTCCTGGCTGACCACAGCGATTTGCCTGCGCAATGCAACAAGGTCGAGGTCGCGCAGGTCGACGCCGTCCAGCAGGATGCGCCCGGCGTCCGGGTCGTAGAAGCGCTGCAGCAGGTCGATCAGGGTTGACTTGCCCACCCCGGAGGCACCGCTGATGGCGACTTTCAGGCCACCCGGGATGCTCACCTGCACGTTTTTCAGTACCGCACCCTGGCGCCCCTCATGGGCAAAGTTCAGCGCCTCCAGGCGCAACTCGCCGGGGCCATCGGGGATGGGCTGCGGGTTGGCGGTCTGATGCACCGCTACCGCTTCCTGCTTCAGTTCCATCACCCTTCCCAGGCTGACAGCCATGCGCTGCACCGCCACGTACAAGCCCAACAGGCTCTGCACCGGCCCAACCGCCATGCCCATGTAAGTAGAAAAAGCGATCAACGCGCCCAGTTGCCAGGTGCCCTGGATCACCCACCAGCCACCGACCAGGAACGCACAGGCGCGGCACCACGAGGTGAGCGTGCCGGGGATGGCCTGGGTGAAGAATTCGGTCACCTGCACCTTCAGCAACTGGCGCAGGTAACCTTGCCCAAGCTGGTCCAGGCGCCCTGCTTCCCGGCCTTGCTGGCCGGCCGCCTGAATGAACTTCATCGCCGGCAGGGTCTCGACCAGGAAAGACGACACGTCCGCCGAGCGCTCACGCAAGTTGCGCACTTCGCGCTCCACCTTGCGCCGCATCCAGCGCAGCCACAGCACTTCGATCGGCACCAGCAGCGCCAGCAACAGCGACAACTGCCACGACAGCATCAGCATCAACGTCACCGCGCCCACCAGGCCGATCACCGCCGACACCGCCGAGAACAGCGAGTCCACGGCAAAGCGCTGGATCTCTGCCACATCGCCATCCAGCCGCGAAAGAATGTCGCCGATACGCCGCCGCCCGTAAAAGGTCGGCGACAACTGCTGCAGATGGCGGTAAAGATCGTCGCGCAAGGCGAACAGGATGCGCCCCGACAAGCGCGTATGCAGGTAGCGGTTGACGCCGGCCAGCACCGTGCCCAGCAGGCCCGCGCCGATCATGATTGCCGCCATGTGCCAAAGCGTCTGGTAATCCTTGGCCAGCAGCCCTTCATCGATCAGGGTCTTGACCAGCCAGGGCTGCGCCAGCGCCAGCAGCGATGCACCCAGCGACAAGCTGAGCAACAGGCCGATGGCACGCCGATGGGGGCGCACGAAACCATACAGCCAGGCCAACGCCTGGCGCATGAGTACAGGGTCGCTGGAATCCACCAGCCTTGCGAACAGGCCGCCCACGTCAGCCGCGCAACTGCTTGAGCTTGCGGTACAGCGTCGCCCGGCTGATACCCAGTGCCGCGGCGGCGGCCGAGACGTTGCCCTGGTGGCGCGCCAGGGCACCGCGAATCTGTTCCAGTTCACTGTCCTTGAGGCTGCCGGAGGGCGCTGTGCTGCTGGCCAGTTCGTCCAGCAGGCAGTCGGTAAGGTGATCGAGGGTCAGCACCTGCTCGCCATCCTCGCGCATGGCCAGCGCGGTGCGCACCACCATTTCCAGCTGACGGATGTTGCCAGGCCAGTCGAAGCCTTCGAGCAACGCGGTCAACGCCGGGTCGAGGGTTACACCACGCGCATCGGCCTTGTCCAGCAGGCCCTGGATGATCGCCGCCAGGTCCTCACGTTCACGCAGGGCCGGCAGGCGCAGCGACACGCCGTTGACCCGGTAGAACAGGTCTTCACGGAAGTGTTGTTCCTGGACCAGGCGCTTGAGGTCGCGGTGGGTGGCGCAGATCAGCGCCACGTCGATGTCCTGCTCGTCACCCGCCCCCAAGGGTGCTACGCGGCGCTCCTGCAGTACCCGCAGCAGGCGTGCTTGCAGGGCGAGCGGCATGTCGCCGATTTCGTCGAGGAACAGCGTGCCACCATGGGCCTGCATCAGCCGCCCGACCATGCCACCGCGCCGCGAACCGGTGAAGGCGCCCTCACGGTAGCCGAACAGCTCGGACTCGATCAGCCCTTCGGGAATGGCCGCGCAGTTGACCGCCACGAACGGTTTGTCGGCACGCGGGCTGGCCTGGTGCAAGGCCCGAGCGACCACTTCCTTGCCGGTACCGGTTTCGCCCAGCAGCAGCACTGGCAAACCGTTGCCCAGCCCCTGGCGAGCCATGCGCAGGTTGCGCGCCAGGCGTTGATCACCACCGGCCAGAGCATCGAGTGCAGGCGACTGTTTGCTCAAGGCCGGCTTGCTGGATGGTGTGCTGGGGGTTACCCGGCCATGGCGCGGCAGCTGTAGGGCACGGAAATAGAACTCGCCCTTGGCCGTCTGCACGCTGCTGACCCCGCCCTGCCACAGGCGAGCGATAAAGGCCGGGGAACGTTCGCCCAGCAGGTCGGTGCTGCGCCGCCCAATCAGTTCGTGACGCGGCACCTGCAACAGCTGGCAGGCACTGTCGTTGGCAGCCAGCACTTCGCCGTCCAGGCTCAGGGCCAACAGGCCGTGCCAGGCACTGTTGAGGTACTGCGGGCGGCTGTGGAAGGCCAGCACCAGGTGCTCCGGATGGCACAGGCCAAACAGGCGGCTTTCAATGTTGCCGGCCGCCAGCATCAGGGTCGACAGGCTGTCCTGCGGTTGCGCCATCACCCCTTCGCGGGTGATGTCGAGCACGCCGATCACCTCGCCGCGCGGGTCGCGCAGCGGGACGGATGTGCAGGAGAACGGGCTGAGGCGGTCAAGGTAGTGTTCACCGCAGTTGATCAGCGTCGGCCGGCCTTCGACCACGGCCGTGCCGATGGCATTGGTGCCGCGCAGCGATTCGCTCCAGCAACTGCCCGGGTGCAGATCGCGCAGGCCTTCGCGTTGCAGCACGTGCTTCTGGCCTTCGATGGCCAGCACGTTGGCCTGGGCATCGCCGAGGATGACGATGCCAGCCTTGCCCTGGCGCGCGACCAGGTAGTCGAGTTCGGGGGCGACGGCATCGATCAGCAGGCGGTTGCGCTCCAGCAGCAGGCGCAGGTCATGGCCCTGTTCCAGGCCCAGGCCGACCTGTTCGCCCTGCAGACAGTCCAGGCCGTGGCCCAGGCTGCGGCGCCAGGAGGCGTCGATCTCGTCGCGCAGCATCCCTAGCGGTAGTTCGCCTTCGCTGGCCAGCTTCAGGCGGGCCTCGCGGGATTCGTGCAGCGGGTCGTGGGCGTTTGTTATTAGTTGTCGCGCCATTTTCTACTCCGGCTGTGCCCCGCAATGTGACGGGGTACGGGCTTGGGAATTTTCCGCAGTGTGCGGGAGAAATGGCTGGGCGTCATCTGGTAGTGGATGGATTGGGGTGTAGCTGGCCAGGTTACTTGAAGCTGGCGCAATCCCTGTGGAAGCTGGCTTGCCGGCGATCACCGGCGTTGCCGGTGCGATCCACCGCGTCGCCTGCTTCGCGGGCTTGCCCGCTCCCACAGGGTTCGCACCAAGCCTGAGGACTGCGCTGTACCTGTGGGAGCGGGCGAGCCCGCGAAGAGGCCCTCGAGGTCAATCAGGGATATCGATCGCTATCACCAATACCCAAGCCCCGTCAGGCACTCGACGCCGCCTTCCGCCCAGCCAGCTGCTGCCTCTCAACCCCATCCAGCAACGCCTCCACCACCGCCTTGGCCGAATCCAACCCATGGTCATTGCTCAACAGCAGATCACGGCAGGTGCCCTTGGCCAGTTCCAGCGCCTTGAGGTTGGTCGCAAACGCCCCTTTCAGCAGCGTGGACAGGTGCACCAGCGCATCTTCGTAATCCACGCCGGAACGAACGGCGAACAACGGTGGATGGCTGCATTCGCAGGTGGAGAAACTGGAGGCCGCCGTGGTGGCGCGTACAGGAGGATCAGGTAAGCCTTTTGTCATTGTGTCGCTCCTTGATTCACTGGAGTCGCCACACAACGTGACCAAACGAATGGGTGGCGACTGTACGCGGGTTGGTCAACCGGGAATCAAGGAAACCGGCGCGCACGGAGGCGCCCCACGCACAGCCGCCATAAAACGAAACAGCCGGGCACAAAAAAGCGCCAACTGTATCGCAGAGCGGGCGCTTGTGCGCCTTGATGATTGCGGGTGACCAAACCCGACTGCTGGATTGACAGCAGCGGGCAAAGACTACCGAGGTCAGGGAAGGGTTTCAAGCTGAGGGCATGCGCAGTAACACTTCTGTTGCCTGATCGCACTCCTGGCCGGCTGCTGCGGCCGATGTGGGAACCTTGTGTCGCGATAGGGCTGCGATGGCGCACTCCTTTCAAGGTGATCGGTGAGGCCTGGACGAAAACGCCGGAGCGATTCCCTATCAATCCGCACCATCTCATTCGGGGACCGTCCCCCCTCGCGGGGCATACTTACCAGATCCTCTTTGAGCGCCGGAGGCGATATTAGGTAACACTGTGAGAGCCACTGGCATGGATTAACCCGGGGGCCACACACCCCAACAGTATATGTCAACTGTTAAAAATAACGATTGCGGCCCGTTATTCACTAATCTATATATACCTACAATATTAAATAAACCAGGGGCAATGATCGATGCTACGCTATACCCCCTATGGTTGGCACATGGCGGCTAACCACTCAACCCTCGCATTCAACGATCAGCCGCTCGACAAAATATCCGATGGATATTTACTTGGGAATGGTCGGCGCGGATACAAGCCGTGCTTGATGCGCTTTTGTTCGCCGGACAATTTAAGTCCATTTCAATCAGGCGGCATCAACAGCTACGCCTACTGCCAAGGAGACCCGATCAACTTTGTTGATCCAAGTGGCCATTCCAGCGTTCTGCCACTACAAATTCTGGCCGCGCAAAAATTACCGCCTTCGTCAAGGCTAGGAAATTTAAGAGCATCCAACCTGCGGTCATCCCAATTAATGTATGATGATTACATAAAAATATTAAACAAAAAAAAGCCAAACCTCTACACCATGGAGAGTCTCGAAATATTCAAGGGACCACACACAGAAGTCATGATCAAAGCGTCGGCACGTGATGCTTACTTTTCGGTTAGAAGCAAAGATTTCAGCCGTCTGGTAATAAAGAAGCACCGAGACCGCTTAATATTAGCAGGTATCGACGAAGTTACACTAGAGCAACGAGACCAAGCTAGAGATGCGATATATCTTGGCAAGCCCCCGACAGACCCTGAAATCATACCACTATACCGTGGATTGCTTGAGATCGGTAACCTATATGCCCCCCCTACAGTGGGTTCCACTACTCTACTCAGCAGGCCAAGTGCGCTTCACGGGCGCAACTATCAGGAGCAGGTAAAAATACTAAGAAACAGAACGCACTCATCCCATTTCAACTTCTCACTAACTCAATGAAAGCCGATCGCCTAGCCGGTAGCTTGTACTATTGCCTGCATCGAACAAGCTAAAGTCTCGAAATGCTTTAGGGAAACTCCAATCAAGTTGCCCGAAACCTGAAATTCGCAATGTTTTCAAGCAAATTCAGCACAGGTCAGGCGGCCTGTGCTGAATTGATCAGAGCTTCCCTAACAGTCAATCACGGCTGCAGATTCTGGCTCAAGAACTTGTCCACCGTGGCCTTGCCATCAGCTGGATCCCCCGCCACCTGCCACAGCCGCCGCTCGATCCCCTGCGCCAGCAAGTGCCCCACCGCCGCTTCGATCGCCGACAGCACGCACAGCTGCGCCGGTTCATTGGTGGTATACCCCACCTCGGCTTCCAGCAGCTTCTTGAACTCGATGAACTTGAACACCCCGGCACTGCGCCCTACCGAATAGATGGTCTTGCTGGTCATCACGTTGGCCAGCACCTGCCCGGTGCGCACGTCCACGGCGCGCAGGTTGACGGTGACCTGGTCCACCCGGTACTCGCGGGAGATGTCGATCCCCAGGTAGCGGGCGCCTTCGCCGCCGCTGCGCACGTTGGTGTCGTAGGCGATGATGCCGCCTTCGAGCATCAGGTTGGCGGCCTGCAACGGTGGCAGCTCGCCCATGATGTTTTCCGCCACATCCGGCTTTTTCTGCGATGCACGGATGATCTTGCGCTCGGTCAGCAGGTTCTGCAGCCCTTCACGCTCCAGCACCACGAACCAGCCGCTGGCACTCAGGGCATCCATCAACATGCTGGCCGCGCCCTGGGTGACGCTGGTGGAGAACGAGCTGGCCGGGTTGGGCTTGTACTGCCCGGTCTGGTCGCGGAAGCCGTACACCACGGCCATCAGCCGGCCTTTGGGGCGTGGCATGTTGATCAGGTCGTAGTAGGTCGAGGCCCTTGGGGTCAGGGTCGGGGTTTCCGAGTCCTGTTCAGCGGGCATCGGTTCGCGCAGGCCACAACCTTGCAGGCCCAGGGCGGTGAGGATCAGCAGCGTGCTCAGCAGACGTTTCATGGTGTTCTCTCCCCAACATAAAAGCCCTTCCCTCTCAGGGGTTCAGGCCGCTGACCTCAATGATCGAAATTTCTCCTGTGGCACGATCGGTGACCTTGATGCTCAAGGCCCCGGAATCGTCGATGACGTCGATGAGAAACGCATCGGTCGCCATGCTGCCGGTGTTGCCGTTGCTGATGTTGTCCAGCAACTGCGACAACATCCGCGACTCCAGCTGGTTGCTGAAGCGCTCAAGGGCTGTGGTGCCGGTAAAGGCCGAGGCACGGTCCTTGAGGTCCGGGTCGTCGTAGTCGTTCTGCGCCTGGGCGTTGTTCAACAGCCAAGTGCCGTTCAACGGGTTACCGCCAAAGGCCGGGTTGACCGGGGTGTACACCAGCTCGGTGGCCTGGGCAGCACAGGCGCTGGCCAGCAGGCAGGCGGCAATGCAACGTGGAATGCGGTGGTTCATAGCTCGTCCCTCTCCAAGTCGGTGGTGTCCTGTAGCAGGCGCTGCAGCTTGCGTTGAATGATCTGCTGCTTGACCAGGTCGGCGGCGGCGACGGCCTCGTCTTTGAGCTCGGTGGTGTTCGGTGGCAGGAACCGGCGATACACCACTTCACGCTCGAACTCCACCGTCACCAGGCTGCCCCAGCGGGCATCGGGGCGTTCGCGTACCACCAGGTTGAAGTCCAGACGGCTGGTGGCGCGCAGGCGGTCGGCGAAGTAGTAGTAAAACTCGTGGCCGATGTGTGAGATGGTGTTATCGACGATAAAGCCCTGCATCTCGTCTTCGGCCCCCGCCTTGGCACAGGTGGCCACCCCTGCAATCAGCAGCAGGCTCAGGCACAGCGCAGCCAGGCGCTTCATGGCGTGTCTCCCGGGCCCGCATTCGTCTGCACACCGCGTGCACTTTCGGTAAAGGCCTGCTCGGCGACGAACTGCCAGTCGCTGTAGTGTTCCAGCCCCTCGAAACCGCTCCATTCGGCGCTGAAGCCACTGCGCTTGAAAGGGGTAGCGTCCGAGCGGCTGTAGACGCCAGTGATACGGCCGTCGATCGAGCGCAGCAGGCCCCACTCGTCGCTGTTGCTGATCGGGTCAGGGTAAAGCCTGCGGATGTGCCGTTTGGCCTGCGGGAAGCGGTTGTCCTGCAGCAAGTCGGCCAGATCCTGGGGGTACTGGGCCAGCCCTGGCGAGGCGCGGTAGTAGCTGCGCAAGGCCTGGGCATACTGGCCGCCGACCCACAGCAACTGGCGTTCGCGGTCGCGCTGGGCGGCGCTCGCCCAGATCGTGCCGGTGGCGGCCAGGGCCACGCTGCTGACCGCAATCAGCAGCAGCACACCGAGGTAGGTGAAGCCGTCATTGGCCTTACCATTCAGCGAAGAGGCTGCCATCACGCGCCCTCCCTGTGGCACCGCTCTTGATATCGGCCACACCGCCCGCCACGCCCTCGGGCGGTGGCACCAACTGCCAGGCATCGCTGCGCTCGGTGATCGGGTCGACCGGCGTGTTGCGCAGGTAACGTTGTTCCACCAGTTGTTCCAGTGAATCGGGGTAGTGGCCGGTATCACCGTAGTAGTGGTCCAGCGCCTCGCGCAGCACTGCCAGGCTTTGACGCAGGGTGGCCTCGCGCGAGCTTTCCAGGCTGTTGAAGTAGCGCGGCATGGCGATGGTCATCAGCGTGGCGATGATCGCCATCACCACCAGCAGTTCGATCAGGGTGAAGCCTTTGCTGCGTTTCATGGCTGTCACCATTGGCCGTAAGGGATGTTGTTCAGGCCTTTGCCGCGGGCCCTGGAATACACGTCGAACACGTCTTCGCCTTCGCGCGGGTTGTCTGGGCTGCTGTCGTAGGCGCGCAGGCCCCAGCCGCCTTCGTCTTCATCCTTTGCCGCCACCAGCGGGTCATGCGGGATGCGCCGCAGGAAGTAGAACTTGGCGCCCTTGGCACTGCGCACATCACGCACGCCCTCTACCAGCACCTGCAGGTTCGGCGGATAGCCGCTGGCATCCAGGCGTTTCTCGATGTAGCCGGCGTCAAAGGCACGCTTGTAGGCATCGATGGCGTCGCGAATCTGGTACAGCGCCTCGCGCAGTTGCTGCTCCTTGCCGCGGCGTACCACGGTTTCGGTCAGCGGCGCGGCCATGCTGGCGAGCAGCCCGAGCAGTGCCAGGGTCAGCACCACCTCGATCAGGCTGAAGCCGTGCATGCGGCGCCGGGTGTTCATGGCCGTGGGCTCACGTTGGTCGGGACGACCGCCATCTGGCTGTCCACGACCGGTGCATCAGTGGCCGGCGCGTTACCGGGCATGTCCATCGGCGGCAGTGGCGCCATCTGGCGCACCTGCATGGCCGACTCGGTGCCCGTGGAGAACTCCATGTCCGACGGGCTCTGGTACGGCAGGTTGCGCACGATGCGCGGGGTGATCGCCAGCACCAGTTCACTCTTGCTCATGTCGTCCTTGTTGCTGCCGAACAGCCGGCCCAGGCCCGGGATGTCGCCAAGGCCGGGGATCTTGTTGCCGCTGGCGTTGTGGTCGTTGCGCACCAGGCCGGCCAGCACCTGGGTTTCGCCATCATGCAGGCGCAGGCTGGTCTGCGCGTTGCGGGTGTCGACCTGAACCGGAATGGTGCCCTGGCGCGTGGCTTCCAGCGGCGTGGCATTACTCACCTCAAGCGCCACCTTGATCGCCACTTCGTTGTTCAGGTGCACGGTGGGCTGCACTTCAAGCTTCAGACCGACGTCCAGATAGGTGACGCTCTCGGTAATGACCGGGCCTTGGGTTGACGGCACCGAGGTGGCGCTGATGATCGGTACCCGCTGGCCGATGTGGATGCGCGCCTGTTCGCGGTTGCTGACGCGGATCACCGGGCTGGCCAGGGTGTTGATGTCTTTGTCCTGGGCGTTGATCTTGGCCTGCGGCGACGGCGAAATGCTGATGCGGCCGGAGTCAATGCCCCTCAGTTGGTCAAGCACACTGACCGGTTTGCCGTCGTTGCTCAGCACGCCGAAGGTGTTGGGCCATTGCAGGCCGAGGTCAAGGATGCGCGAGGTGGCGACTTCCATCACTTCCACCTCCAGCACCACCTCGGGATTGGACTGGTCCTGCGATTGCAGCAGCTTCTCGGCCATGCGCACGGCGTCCGGGGTGTCACGCATGGTCAGGGTGTTGAGGCGCTCGTCAACGAACACGTCGCGGGTCTTGAGCATGGTCTTGACCATGTTCAGCGCGGTGTTGGCATCGATGCTGGTCAGGTAGAAGGTGCGCATGACCAGTTCCTGGTAGTCCTTGGTCTTCTGCGGCGAGTCGGGGTAGACCATCACGGTGTTGTCGTTGACGATCTTCTGGCGCAGCTGGTTTTGTTCCAGCAGCAGCGCTATCGCGTCCTCGATGCGCACCTCGCGCACGAAGATGGTGGCCTTCATGTCCGGGCGCAGGTCCTTGTCGAAGATGAAGTTGATGCCCGCCACCTGCGACAGCACTTCGAAGATGGTCTTCAGGTTGGCATCGCGAAACTCCAGGGTGACCGGCCGCTCGAGCTTGCTGCGCAATTGCGGGTACGGCTGCGCAGTGCGTGCCTGCACGTTTTCGATGTCGCTGCGCAGGGTCATGCCCTTCTGGTTCTGCGGGTCCAGACGCAAGACTTCGCGCATGTAGCGTTCGGCACCGAACAGGTCGCCCTGGCGCAGTGCCGCCTGGCCAAGCGCGACGCGTTCGTCCAGGGTGCGGATCAGCTCCAGTTGGCGAATGCCTTCCTGGGCACGGCGGTTGTTCGGCTCCAGGGTGAGCACCCGGCCATAGCCCATGCGGGCGTTGGCGAAGTCGTGGCGGACACGGTCGCTGTCGGCCTGGGTAATCAGGGCCTCGACAGCCGCCTGGCGGCTGTGGGCCAGGGCGATGTTCAGCTCTGTGTCACGCGGGTCGTCGCGCAACGCCTCTTCCAGGCGGGCGATGCCGGCTTCGTACTGGCCCTCCTTCATCAATTGATCGCTGTCCTTGCGTACCGCGCTGGAGCCGCAACCGGCAATGGCCACGCACAGCGCAACGAGCAGAAACGGAGCAGGCTTGCACAGCTTTGACGACTTCATGGTGCGCTCCCGACAGACAAGGTCTGCGACTGGTGCAAAGGCAGGTAGACCAGGTTCAGCTCGCTGGCCGATACCCGATCGAGGCGATAGGTGTCTTCGATCACGTCGCCTTGGCGCACGACGTAGAGTTTTTCGCCGCTCTGCAGGAAGACCTGCAGGTCGTCGCGGTCACCCATGCGGCCGATGAATTCAAATGGCAAGGCTGGGGCGGTCGGAGCGGGTGCCAGTACTGGCGCGGCGACCACGGGCTGTTCGATGACCGTGGCCAGGGCTTTGGGTTGGGTCCATTGCTGGGTTGGGAACAGGTCGCGGGAGGCCTGCTCCGGCCCTTTCGCGGGCAAGCCCGCCCCTACGATGGGCGCAGCGCTTTCTGTTGCAGGAGCGGGTTTACCCGCGAAGGCCGCGACGCCATCGTCCTGGCCAAACCAATGGTCCGGCGCCCAGGCCAGTGCCGCGCTAACGCCGAGGAAGCCGGCCCAGATGACTGCACGTTGTGTGTTCATCACGACCTCGACAGGTAAAGGGTCATGCGCAGGCGGGCATTGAGCTCGCTGTCGCCGATGCGTTTGCGTTGCAGCTCAAGGTCTTCCAGCACCAGGGTCGGCAGTTGCTTGAGCAGGCCTTTGATAAAGCCGCGAATCTGCGGGTAGCTGCCGCGCACAGGCAGCACGATCTGGTAGCGGGCCAGCTCGGTCTTGGGGTCGATGCCCAACGCGTATTCACCACGGGCCAGGCTGATGCGCTCGGCGCTGGCCAGGCGGTACAGACGCTCGATCAGTTCGCTGGCCTGGGGCTGCCCGGGCAGTTGCTGTCGCAGGCTGTCGAGGGCCTGCTGCTCGGGCTGGGTCGCAATCTTCAGCTCACCCCGCTTGACACGCCCTACCTGTACGCTGGCCTGCGCTTCGGTGGCGCGTAGTTCGCGTACGCTTTGCCATTGCGGCAGCACACCGGCACACCCCACGCCAATGGCGAGCAGGCCTACGGCTACGGCAGCCAGGCCTACCGGGCCGACAATGCGCAGGCGCTCCTGGAGGATCAGGCTGCTGAACGATTCAAGGGCGCGCATGGCCGGTCTCCCAGGTGGCGGTGAGGGTGAAGCGCACCGGGTTCTCGGGCCGCGCAGCGAGCACCTCGTGGTTGAGCAGCGACACGTCGCTGAGCTCGTCGCTGGCTTCCAGACGCTGGTGGTACTGCAGCATCGCCTCGAGGTTGCGCGCCTCGGCAGTGATGCGCACCTGGCCCTTGCGTGCATCCGGCGTCAGACCGAGCAGCGCGACGTCGTCCTGCGGCATGGCTTCAAGCATGGCGAACAGCTGCTGCCAGGGGCGTTGCAGTTGCTGCGACACACTGCGCATTTGTGCCAGGCGCTCAGCCTGCTCCCGGCTGGCGGCGCTGTTCCTGGGTTCGGTGCTGGCCGGGCGGCGGCCCAGTTGCAGTTCCAGGCTATGGACGCTGGCTTCCAGCGCCACTTGCTCGGTCTGCAAGCGTTGCTGCAGCAGCACCAGGCCGGCGACCATGGCGCTGGCAAGGACGAGCAGCGACCAAACCAGCGGGCCGCTGCGTCGTGGCTGAAATTCCAGGTCGAGGCGGCGCATGTCAGGCCACCGCCCGCCACATGGCGCACAGCGGGTCGGCTTCGCCGGCCGGCTGGCACAGTTGCACGGCCGCCAGTTGCGGCACGTCGCAGCGGCCCGGGGCATGCAGGTACACCCGTGGCAGGTGCTCGCCGTACAGCTCACAGGTACGCTCGATCAGTGCTTGCAAGGCCTGGTCGCTGTCAGCGCAGCCTTGTGCCAGCACTTGCTGCCAGGCACCGCCGGCGGCCAGCAGCAATACACTGCGGCGCGGCTCGGCCAGCACGAACAGGAAGTCACCCTGCTCCAGCTGTGACCAGCAGCGGTTGTAGGCAGCCATCAGGTATGGTTGCACCGAGCGCAGGCTCAGGCGGCTTTCCTGGCCCAGTGCCTGCAGCCGCCGCAGCAAGGCTTCGGGCAGCGCCGTGGCGATGCGGGCGGCACCGGCAGGCTCCGGTGACAGCACGATGCGCCAGTCGTCCAACGGCTGCCCGTAGAGGTTTTCGAAGCAAGCGCGGGCATAGGCGTCCAGCTCGCGAGGGTGGCCGATGGCGTCACTCCAGGGCACCAGGCAGAAACGGCTGTAGCGGGCGGACAGCAGCACCCGCAACTGGGCACCCCGCACCGCATGCTCGGCCAGCAGCGCGGCCAACCCGTCGACGGCAGCATCCCAGGCCGGTTGGGTGGCGTCGCTGCTGAACGCGCGGCTGCCCAGCCATTGGTGGTGGTTCTTGTGCCAGCGACCCAGGCCGACACCCTCGGCGCCCAATACGGCGCAGTAACGGTCAGATGAATGTGACACGGTTGATCTCCTCAAGGGTGGTGCGGCCATCGCGGACCAGGTCCAGGGCCGAGGCCCGCAGCAGGCGCAGGCCGCGCTGACAGGCAAGCGTCTTGATCTGCGCCAGCGGGCGGCGCTCCACGATCATTTGTCGCAGGTCATCATCCAGGTGCAGCAGTTCGGCAATCGCACTGCGGCCGCGGTAACCACTGCCACGGCAATGGCCGCAGCCCTTGACGCGGACGAACGTCCAGCCGGCCACCCCCTCGCGGGTCAGGCCTGAGCCATACAGGGTGTCGTCATCGTGTTCACAGGGCGTGGCGCAGTGCGGGCAGGCCAGGCGAATCAGGCGCTGGGCCAGCACCGCGTTGAGCGCGGAAACGAAGCTGTAGGGGTCGACCTGCATCTGGCTGAAGCGGCCAATCACGTCGAACACGTTGTTGGCGTGGATGGTGGTGAACACCAGGTGGCCAGTGAGCGCAGATTGCACGGCAATCTGGGCGGTGTCAGGGTCACGGATTTCGCCGACCAGGATCTTGTCCGGGTCGTGACGCAGGATCGAGCGCAGGCCGCGGGCGAAGGTCAGGCCCTTCTTCTCGTTGACCGGGATCTGCAGGACGCCGGGCAGTTGATACTCGACCGGGTCCTCGATGGTGATGATCTTGTCCATGCCATGGTTGATCTCGCTGATCATGGCGTACAGGGTGGTGGTCTTGCCGCTGCCTGTAGGGCCGGTGACCAGGATCATGCCGTAGGGTTCTGCCGCCAACCGACGCAGGGCGCGCAAGGTCTCGTCGGCAAAGCCCAAGGCTTGCAGTTGCACGCCGCTGACCCGGTCGGACAAGTCCTGCTTGTCGAGCACCCGCAGCACCGCATCTTCACCGAAGATGCTAGGCATGATCGACACCCGGAAGTCGATTTGCCGGTCGCCCACGGCCACCTTGAAGCGGCCGTCCTGGGGCACGCGTTTTTCGCCGATGTCCAGCTCGGCCATGACCTTGATACGTGAGATCACCTGGTCGGCGAAGGCGCTGCCACTGGCCTTGCCTGCACCGTTGAGCACGCCGTCGATGCGGTACTTGATGGTCAGGCCCTGGCCGGTCATGCCCAGGTGGATGTCGCTGGCGTGCAGCTTGAGGGCGTCGTACAGGGTGGAGTTGACCAGCTTGACCACGCGGCTCTGATCTTCGCTGATACTGGCCAGCGACAGGCGTTGCAGCGGGTCGCTTTCGCTGCTGGCTTCAGCGTCGTGGTCAAGGGCATCGACAGCGTGGAAGCTTTCTTCATGACGGGCCAGGAAGGTGGCCAGGTCGGCGGCGTGGGCCAGGTAAAGCGGCGCGCCTTGCAGTACGTCGTCGATCCAGGCCAGGCGAGCGGGATCGAAGGGGTCGGCGAACACGCCCAGCAACTGGCCGCCCTCTTCGATCAGCACACATTCGCGCTTGAGGCACTGGGCCAAGGCCACCTTGTCGAAGCGTGGGGTGCTGGCCAGCAGGCTGTGGCTGTCGAGTACCGGATAATGCAGGGTCAGGCCCAGGCGCCGGGTGAAGGTGTCGGGGGTGTCGCAGGCCAGGCGTTCCAGGCAGTCGAGCAGGCGCTCGTCAGTGGCTTGCAAACGGGCCTGGGCCAGCAGTTCGCGGGGGTAGGCGGAAATTTTTGCTGGGTTCTTCGCGGGCATGCCCGCTCCCACAGGTACATCACAGGTCTGTGGGCTGCATACATCCTGTGGGAGCGGGCATGCCCGCGAAGACATCGGTGCAGGCTTTGCAGATTCCGGGGTTGCATCGAATGCTTCTGGCATGGCCTGCGACTCCGCTCAGGGGCGCGTCGCAGGCTGGCTCGGCCAGGGGTGCGGGCGCCGCTATTCCCCTGTGAGCAGTTGATCGTCGTCGGGCTCCGGTGGCTTGGCGCCATTACGGCGGCGGTCGGCCAGCACCCAGCTTCCATCGTACAACTGCAGGGGGAACGATTCGTTCCTGTTCTGGCGTCGTTCGACGAACCCTTCGGCCGGGTTGTCCGTGGCCCTGCGCCGGCGCTCGATGCCCAGCAGGTCGAAGATCGCACGCGCCAGTTCCACCAGTGGGAACGGCTTGAACAGGACGTGACTCACACCGAGTTCGGCGGCCCGCTCACGCACCTCGACGGTGGGGTGGGCGGTGATCAGCACGAAGTGGCATTGCCTGTTCTTGCGTACAGCCTCCAGCACCTGAAAACCTTCCATGTCGGGCAGGCGGTAATCCAGCACAACTACTTGCGGTGCCAGGCTTTCAGCCTGTTCGATACCACTGGCACCGTCGTGGGCAACATGAACTTCCAGGCCTTGCGCCTGCAGATACGCTTGCAGGTTCTGCGCAAGAGTCTGTTCGTCATCGACTACCAATACTCTGTTCACCAAGGTCGACTCCCAAATACTGCCCGGTTCCCCGGTCTGCGAAGTACGCCCTTGTAAAGACTTGAGCAGGCTTCGTGCCAGGCGTGAATAGTCATGTTGCACCACTGTAAGCCACTGATTTTACTAGGGTGCCGGCCAGTAACCGACATACGCTGAGCAGGCGCACCCCACCCGTTCCCCACAAGCGGGGAAAATGATGGCATATTGCCAAACCTTAATTCCCCAGCATTGGGGCAAGCGCCATCAACGGGCTCAGTCGGCGATTTCCACTTTAGCGGACTCGCGCAAACGTTGGCGCACGGATTGGCGCGCCTGCGCCTCCCGCTGACCGATGAGCGTTGCCCTGGCCAAGGCCAGGCCTTGCTCGCGTATGACCGATGGATTATCACTTTGGTTCTGCGCTCCTTGCAGCCTCTCCTGATTGGCATCATAAAATGCCTCCACTTCGCCCTGGCTCGGCGCGTCGACTGCGCTGAGCAGGGCGTACACTTGCTGTGCCGCCATCTCATGCCGGGTGTATTCAGTGTACTGCGCCCTGTCGAAGCCCGCCTCTGCCAGCCGCCTTTCGAATAGCGCCGGGCTGCCAAATGCCGCTTCGATCTCGCCAACCTGCGCCGACACTTGTTCATCGCTGACAGCAATGCCTTGGCGTTGCGCTTCCTGCCACAACAGCTCCTTGTCGATCAGCTCGTCCAGCGCCTGGTCACGCAGGCGTTTATACAGGCCTGGGTTGCGGATGCTGGTCACCGCCCGCCCCTGGGCGTCCAGGTACTCGCTGAAGTAGCGTTCCAGGCGCATCAACCCGATCTCGACACCATTGACCCGCGCCGCCGGCACATCGGCCCAGCTCGCCCTGGTCAGCACCAGCAACAGGCACAACCACAGGATACGCATGACAACCTCCGCTCAAGGGCTGACCGGCACTGGCCGGTAGGGGCTGACCGAAGTAAAGCGCGGCCCGGGCAGGGCCACCGCCACCACATGGGCACCTGCCATGCCCTGGCGGCGACCAGGGCCAAAGCCCAGTGCCGGGGTCAGGCCGGTGGGCACATCGTGCAGGCCTTCGAGCGCAGCGATCAGTTGCTCGCGGCTGGCATCACGACCAATCTGCTTCAGCGCTTCGCTCAGCAGGCGCAACGCGCACAGCGTATTGACCTGCAACGACGCCTGGCGCGGGTCCAGGCCCTGGCGCTGCTGAAGCCCGGCGAGCGCAGCCAGGCCTTGCTCGGTCCAGTCCTCAGGCACGTAGGGGTAGGCCAGAAACAGCCGCTGCGACCACTGCGCCGGCAATCGCGCCACAGCGCCGGCTACCTGACTGGAGGCGGCGAACAGGTAGGGCTCGCGGCCGGCCTCCTGCAACGCCGCCGCCAACTCGGCAAAGGCCTGGGCGCGGCCAAGAAAGACGATGCCCTGCCCGTCCACGGCCTGGCCGTCGAAAGCCAGGATAGCGGGTGGCGCCCAGCCCTGCTGTCGTAAGCGCTCGCGTACCTGCTCGGCCAAGGCTGCGTGTTCGTTACCGGCAAACACTACACGTAACTCATCCGGTGCCAGGCCCAGCGCTCGACGGGCATGCTCCGCCAGGCTCAGCAACTGCTCGGGCAAGCCGGGTAGCGGGTCGAAGATCTGTTCGCTGCCGCCGCTGCGTGGGGTGCTGCCGACCATCGGCACGTTCTGTGGCGCCAACAAGGTCGTCAGGCGCAGGTCCAGCATGGGCGCCAATGGCGCGATCAGGGCGAACACCCGCTTTTGCTCGAGCAACTGTTGCAGGGCGCGTTCGGCATTGACCGGGTCGGAACCTGGGTCTAGTACGACCAGTTCCAGGCGCCGCCCGTGAATGCCGCCTTGCTGATTGAGTTGATCCACGCCGTCTTCCAGCACGGCACGCACTACCTGCCCGGCTTCGGCCAGCGGACCGCTCGCGGGCAGCAGGGTGCCAAGGCGCAGCACGCCCTCCTCCACACCAGGGTCGCGTTCTTGGGCCAGGCGTTTGAGATAGGCGGTGAGGTTGCGCTGGTCGGCCAAGGTCAGTTCGAAGCGTGGCATGGCCGGGTCCAGGCGATTGCCAGCCGGGTCAATACCCTGCTGGATGGCCCGCGCCAGGCTGCTGTCGGTATAGGCCGGGTAGCGACGGCCGTTGGCCTCGCGCAGGCCCTGGCCGAGTGCCAGGCGTTGCCAGTCGAGGCCGGGGGGGCGCACACCGCCTTCGGCACGGCCACGGCCATCGTTGCCGTGGCAACTGGCGCAGGGCAGCACGCTGGCGGGGACTGTGATGTCGCTGGCGCCCACCCGGGCTTGCAATTGAGCATCGCTACTGGAAACGCCCTCGCGGTAAAGGCGTTTGCCGGCTTGTTCGTGGTCGGTCAGGTTCAGGGCCAAGGCTGAGGTCGAAGATGCCATGCCAAGCGCGCATGTGAGCCAAATCGCAAGCCCTGTGGGAGCGGCCTTGCGTCGCGAAAGGGCTGCGCAGCAGCCCCGGCAGTGGCAGCTCAAGCGCAGAAAGAGGGGAGCGCTGCGCGCTCCTTTCGCGACGCAAGGCCGCTCCCACAACAGCTGATGCCACAGACGCCAATTCCCCAGGCGGCCCATGATACTCACCGACCTGCCAGTGGCTGAGTCAGCAGCTGCATGCGCTGGGCAATCGCCGCTGGCGGTGCATCCGGGCGAATCTTGCTCCAGCGTTTACCTGCAACATCACCGGCAATCAGCTGCGTCGAATGCTGCTCGGGACTCGGCAGGAACTGCCCTATACGGCCAAGCACCAAGTCGACGTTGGCCTTGTCGCCGGTCAGGAACAACCAGTTCGGCCCCTCCACCCCCTGCTTGGCGGCGAACGCCTTCAGCACCTCGGGGGTGTCGTTCAGCGGGTCACTGCTGATCGACACGAAGGTCACCTGGCCGGCCAGCGCTGGCCCCATGGCCTCACGCACCTCGCGCAGCTTGCGGGTAATCAGCGGGCAGGCATCGGTGCAGTGGGTGAAGATCACGTTGAGCATCACCACCTTGTCCTTGAGCACGTCACTGTAAAAGCGCAGCTCGCGGCCATTCTGGTCCTTCAACACGGTGTCGGTGAACCACGTCTTGGCGTCGCGGGTACCGCCACCACTGGCCATCGCCTGCGGTGCCGGCTGCGGCTCCGGGGGTTGCGGCGCATGGCCTTCGTGGGCGAACGCCACCGACGTGAGGATCCACAGGCAGCTACCCAGCACCAGCCAGTCGAAAGCACGCATGCCAGCGCGGTGGGCGGTTGCAGTGCTCATGGTTGCACCTCGTGATGGTCGGCGATGGCGGTGCTCTTGGCATGTACCCGGCGCGCACTGAGGCGGTTGATCTCTTCGATCAAGACAGCCGGGTCGGTGAAGCCGTAGTAACGCGTCCAGTGCCCGCTACGCCCGTCACCCACCAGTATCAGCGGTGGGTGCTGGCTAAGGTCGGCGTTGAAGCTGCCCAGCCCCTTCAGGGTTTCGGTGATGGCGTACGGGGTACCAGTCAACCAGCTCCAGCCCGGCCCCTTCTGGAATGCCTTGGCATAATGTTGCAGGCGCTTGGCGTCGTCACGCTGGGGGTCGACACTGATCGACACCATGCGGACCTCCTCGCCTACCCGGCCACCCAGTTGCTGCTGGACCTTGCCCATGATCGACGACACCACCGGGCATACCGTGGTGCAACTGGTGTAAATGAAGCCCATGACCACCAGATGGTCATCCACCAGGTCTTTCTCCAGGCGTACCGGCATGCCGTCCTGGTTCAGCAGCGAAACATCGGCAAAGCGCACGCTGGTCTTTTCCTGATGCGCCGCCGGCGGTTGTCCGGCGTGACCGTCATGGTCGTGACCGGCGTGGGCCATTACCAGGTTGCTGGCAAATGCCAGACTCAGGGCCAACAGTGTGCAAGCATGCTTGGCGTTCATCGCACATTCCTCACGTCAGTCTGGGAAGCATTGGTTGCAGCAGCCGGCAGAACGCGCAGGCTGGTGTAGTTTTCTTCGGCAAACTTGCGCCCCAACGAGGGCGACTGCACATGCAGGTACCAGGCACCGGCCTCAGGCAAGTTCAGCGCCGCCTGGTAGACCCCCTCGCCCACCTCTTGCAGCTGCAGGTTGCGCGGCATCGACGATGGCGCCAGGAAGTAGCGCAGGCTCAGGTCGTTCAGGCCCAGGCGCGGCTGCCCGTCGTCACCGACAATCCGCACTCGCGCAGTGAAGTCGCTGTGCTGCGGCAGCGGCTGGTCGAGGCCGATGAACTCGGCACGCGCGCCTTTGGGTTTGCTGGCATTGGCCCCTGCGGCCACCTCGGTGCTGAAGCAATGAATGATTTGCGGCTGGTTGAGCAGGAAGGCAACGTCGAACTTGCCGGCAGCGGGCAGCTTCACCGTCGAGCCATACACCCCAGGTGCCACTTCGCGCAGGCTGCGGTCAACGACGAGGGCGGCGCGGGCCTGGTGGCCGCGGTTGTTGTAGCCGGACATCGGCGCATTCATGCCTTCGGTGTAGAAGTAGGTGTTGTTGTCCACCGGGTTGACCACGAACACCGAATTGTCATCACGCGATACCGACAGCCCTTGGGCCAGTGGCAGGTCACCGGCCTGGCGCGGCGCTGCCGGGCCGGCCTCGAAGCTTTGCACGATTGGCGAGCGCCCCTCTCCCAGGCTGGCCAGATTGATCATGCTCACTCTCGGTGAGGCCAGGCCCCGCACATAGGCATAGCCTTTGGTGAACGTCAGCTGGTACGGTTCGGCCGCCACCGGAACGTGGTGGATCAGTTTGTCGGTACTGGCGTCTATGACCAGGGCCTGGTTCTCCAACGTATTGAGCACGATGCCGTAGCGGCCATCCTGACTGAAGCGCATCGGCCCCAGGCCTTGCTCGGCCTGGACCGTGTGGCGCAACTGGTGGCTGCGGGCATCGAACACCCTTACGCTGCCCTCCTCGCCATCGACCACGTACACGGCCTGGGACAGCGCCGAATAGCTGACCGACAGCGGGTGCGGGCCCACCTTGATGGTCTTGGCCAGGCGCATTTCCGGGATGCCGATGACGCTCAGGGTGCCGTTGTCGCGATTGCTGACGTAGGCGTAGCGCGAGTCGGCGCTGAAGGCGATTTCGTGGTGCCCGGTTCCGGTGTTGAAGTGTTTCAGGACGCTGCGCCCCGGCACGTCGATCACTGTTACCCCGCCTTTGGCCGGGTCGCTGCTGTTGTTGCCGACCCACAGCCGAAGCTGGTCCGGCTGCAGGGCCACGCGCAGCGGCTGGTCACCGGCATCCAGGTCGGCCACGCGGGTGAAGGTCTCGGTATCGATCACCGAAACCTTGCCCCGCTCTGGTATCGACACGAAAACCTGCTTGTCATCGCTGATGGCCGCCCAGTCCATGGGCCGGCCTGGCAGCTCGATGCGGGCCATGGTGCTGGTCACGCCGCCCACCGACACCGTCGGGTCGATCACGGTGAGGCTGGCGTCATTGTTCAACATCAGCAAGAAGTAGCTGTTCAGGTCGAGCAGCGGCCGGGCCCCAATGCTGCTCTTGAGAAACAGCGCCACACGCGCCTTGCAGCTCTGCTCGCGGTCCCCCGCCGGGGCCGACTGCACCGGGTCGATCCAGGCCCCCGGGGCCATGCCCGACAGCGGTTGACCACTGGTCTGGTCGCTGAGCTTGAAGCGGATGTTGGCGAAATCGCCCTCCTTCAGTTCCCCTCCGGCCAATGGCCGGGCCTCGAACTCCACGGTTACGCCGTCCCGGCTGAGCCGGTGCAAGGCCTGCGGATTGGCCCGCTCCTGCAACAGCTCGCGCGGGTCGCACCATAGCTTTTCGTACGCCACGCCCAGGCCGATCAGCGCTACCCCCAACACTACCCCCAGGTAAGCAGGGCGAGTCTTTTTGTTCATGCTCGCGTTCCCCTTCCGTCACTGCGCCGGGGCCGTTGCCGGCGGCGCTTCGTTGGTCACCCGCAAGATCCCCCACAGCCCCGAAAGGTTGCCGTAGGCGGCGTAGTCGCGGAACAGGTAGTCACCCGCCACCGCGTTGGCACCGCCGGCACTCGGCAGCATGAAGCTGAAGTGCGCTGCTGGCAGTACGCTTTCCTGCGCGCCGATGTACATGGCCATCGGGTTGTAGCCAAAGCGCACCGAACCGATACCGGGCATGCTCATCGGGTAACCGTCCGCATCGCTCTTCTCGGCCTGGTAGTTGTGCAGTGGCCATACGTGCCCGTCCAGTTGGTAGACCATGCCGCGGCTGCCACCACTGGGCATCACGATATGGTTGCGCACCGGTTGCCCAGGCTTGGCGTACAGCACCGGGGTTTGCGGGTCGCCACCGACCAGGGCGTTGGCGTAGGCCATGTGGGCGTTGGGTACATCACCAAAGCCCAGGCCATTGGCGCGGCCGAATGGCGAGTCGGGCGCCATGCCGAAGCGCAGCCACAACGGTTCGGTCTTGTAGTTGACCGCCATGTTGCCGTTGTCTTGCGGGTCACCGGCAGCGCCGTTGCCTTCGACATTGATACCTTCTACCGGACGACCGTCGGCCCAGCGCATGTTCAGTGCGCGCTGCCACACTGTGACGAAGTCGCGGTAGTCCGGCTGGCCACTGACCTTCACCGTGGCCTGGGTACGGGTCGCAGTATCCTCGGTCCAGGTGGCGGTTTGCGGCAGGATGCTCATGGCACCCACCAGACCTTTCTGCGGCTGTTTGATGAAGTCTGACGGGGTCAGGTTGAGGCCACCGAACTCGATAGGCGTGGTCTTGATGTTGTCCACTGTGCGGCCCAATTGCGACACCGGTTTGCCTTCACGCTCCAGGTGGCCGGCGTAGTACTGATACTCCTTGGTCGGGTAAGCGCCGCTGGTGCCGGCACGCGGTGGCACGGTCTGCACCGGGTTCAGGCCAACGTTGGCACCGTCGGACTTGGTGATGTCGTAGGCCAGCAGTTGCGCATGCAGGCCCACGTGGCTGGACGGCCGCATCAGGTTGTTGGCAAAGGCGGTGGAGCCTTCGCTGTCGAAGCGGTCACGTTTGACCACGTTGTGCATTACTGCAGTGCTCGACAGGTCTGGCATCACCAGTGGCAAGCGGTTCTCCAGGGTGATACTGATGCAGTCGCCGGCATTGGCGCGCAGTACCAGGGGCTCTACCGGGACACCCGGCTTGAGCTTACCGGTGGTGGCATCGAGGTCAGCCTTGCGCACGTACAGGATCGCGGTCGGGTCATGCAGCGGCGCACTGTGGCCACCGATGGTGAAGGTCGCCCCATCTTCAGGGTCTACCCCACTGACCAGCGGGATGGCGGTTTTGCGGCTGTTGAACACCAGGGTGCCACCGTCGGCCTTGAGCGCGCCGCCGACATGCTGGCCGATGCCCGCCGGGTCATTGATGCTGACGCCGTTACGGTTTTCGAGGATGTCGTTGGCCAGCGCAGCGACGATCTCGTAGTTGCGCTTGACCGTAGTGCGGGTGCCAATGCCGTTGGGGTTGGCCGTGGTTTTCGGGCAGATGCCGTTAAAGTTCACGGTGTTGCGCATGGCCACCGGCTGCGGGTTGTTGGGCAGCGGGAACAGGTCGGCACGCTGCGCGGTGTAGTTGCGCATGATGCCCCAGATACCGTTCCAGTAGCCTTCCAGGGCGGCGTCCAGCGAGTACAGGTAGTCGCCGTTGGTGGCTGCCGAACTGGAGATCATCGACACCGGCGCCATGAAGCCCAGCTGCTCGGAGATGCCGATCATTTGCGACGACTTCCAGCCCGAGTTGGAGCTGCTACCGAAGCCAGAACCGTTCTGCAGCCATTTCACGCCGTGCAGGGTGACGTTGTGCTCCTCTTCGTGGCCTCCGGCGTGCATGCGCAGGCGCACGTTGTCACCGGAGTAGGTACGCAGCAACGGGGTGAACGGGTCGCCCGGCTCGGCGCCAGCCGTGTTGATATGTGGCGGGAACAGCGTGGTGCCGCCGGTGGGGCCGACCGCTGAGGTGATCGCCGATGGCGACAGGTTCATCGCCGGGATAGCGCGGTCGGTACGGGTTTGCAGGGCATAGCTGAGGTCGCCGGCCAGGCCGTCGGCCTGCATGCCACGCTTGCCGTCCGGGCCAACCTTGTTCGGGTCATACACGCGCAGGGCCAGGGGCTCGTTACGGTAGTTGACGACGAACATCCCCGGGTCATCCACCGAGATCGCCTGCGGGCATGGCCGGCTTGGGCAGCCAGGGTTGATCCCACCACGTTCCTCGACGATGGCCTCAAGCAGGCTCGACGCCTTGCCACGCACGGGCGGGTTGATGGCGTAGCGGAAGCTGTCGGCGGTGGCCGGGTACGACTGGGCATTGGGAATGCCGTCCGGCCCGGCACCAACGTACACGCCGGCTTCATAGGCATGCTGGAAGTCGCTGTACTCCAGGAAGAACTCGCGGTAGCTGTCGTTCTTGCCGTCGCCATCGTGGTCGCCGGTCTGGATCACCGCCTGCCACGAGGTCGGGCCGCCGTCCTGGCGCGTGGCCGGGTTGTACAGCTGCTCGCCGGTTTCGGCGTGGTACCAGGTGGAGCCGGCCGGTTCGGCCAGCACGGTGGCATACAGGCCCACTTGCTGGTGGGTCGATGGGCCAAGGTGGTCATGGGTGAAGATGGTGCCCAGGCCACGGTCGACGTTATGCACGTTCACCAGCGGGTCGGCGAACCAGCGCTGCATGGCTGTACGTGCGCCCAGCCAGTCGGCGCGGCCAAAGCGGCCGAAGTACGGGTGCTGCCTGGCTTTCGGGCAGGCAGCGGTGCCATCGCGGCTATCCCCTTCGGTGCAACCGTTGTAAGTGCGAATGGCATGCACACGCTCGACCACGCTACCGGGCGAAAGAATGCCGTCTTCGTAGTTCCAGCCGTTGGCCGAGCCGTCGGCGGCGGTCAGGTCCCATTTGGGCAGGTGGATGTGCTGGCCGATCACGTCGGTCGGGGTGCGCACCTGGTAATCGTCCATCTCATAGATGTTCGGGATCAGGTTGGTGTGCTGGTACATCGCGCAGTCGAAGGTGTTCATGCGCATCACCAGCGGCTCTGGCGGGCGCTGCTTGGTAATGACCGGCCAGGCGTCCTCCCACAGGGCGATGATGCGTGCCTGCGGGAAGTGGTAGCCCACTTTGTTGTACACCGCGTCGAACTGGATATTGGCCCCTTTGTAGATGCGTGGGCGGTCGGCAGTGAAGGCCGAGGCGCCACGGAAGTTCACACCCGTCAGGCTCTCTCCACTGTTGAACTCACCGACCCCGGAGGACTGCGTAAGGCGTTTTCCACGGTCATCCATGCAGGGCTCGTAGTACGGCGCACCCGCAGTCGGCAAGGCGCCGTTGGTGCGGAACGCCTTGGCCACTGGCTGGTTACCGGGGATCAGTGCATAGCTGGGGTGTTCACCCATGGCGTGGAACTGCATGGCTGCCTGCTCGACATCGGTGCCCTCTTCAGGCAGGTAGATGGGCTTGGCCTTGTGCACGACCTTGGTGAAGTCCAGTTTGGTGGTGGTGGTATCCGCTACACCACCGGCGGACACACCGTCCAGTGCATGGCGGCCAAGGCCGCCGTCCCAGCCATCGACCTGGTTCGCATCCAGGTTGGCCCACAGGGCTTTACCGCTGTCTTTCAGTTGCCGGGCCAGGGCCGGGTCGAGCATGTCCAGGGGCGGGGTTGGCGGGCGATTGCCGACGCTGCTTTCCATACCGCCGATCCAGAACGGGTAGCCTGGGTTTTTCAACGTGCCGTCGGCGTTGCGGTTGGCCTCGGTGCGGTCGACCAGCGCCAGCGAGCCCACGGCCTTGCGCACGGGCGCCTCACTGGCGTAGTCGTCATCATCCTCGTCTTCGTGGTCATCATCGTTGGCGGCAACCAACGCCTCGGAGAGCTTGGGCACGACCACGACTTTGCCGGGCATGGGCGCCATTGCCTTGCCGGGCAACGGCACGATGGCCGGAATAGGCGTACCGGCAATGATCTCGCCATCGGGCAGGGCCCGGGCGCCAACGGCCGGCTTACCGCTGCGCAGGGCGAACGGGGTACTGTGGAAGCCATTCTCGCCCTGCCCGCTTACCTCCAGGCGCGTGCCTTCTTCGAACACGTCATGTACCCGCCACATGGCCCACATGCCCTGGGCGAAGTGCGGGTAGAAGTGACAGTGGTATATGGCATCACCGGCAACACGGTTGCGGTTGCCCGATCCACCGTTGGCGATTTCGTAGGTGTAGCCGACGCCAGCGCCGATGCCTTGGGCATCGATGTAGTCGGAGTTGTCGTCATTGGGGTTGAACAGCCACTGGTGGCCGTGCAAGTGGAAGATGTGCTGCTCGTGCCCGTTGTGGGTGTTGCGGAACTTGGTGAAGTCACCGATATAGCTGTGGTGCACGTTGGCAGGCTCTGAGGGGTAAAGGGCCATGCTGGCCTTGACCCCGACGGCACTGGCCGGCGGCACTTCGCCCGGGCGGATGTGTTCCAGGCCGACGTTTGCCGGTACATCCACCAGGGTGCCGATATCGCCAACCGTGTGGGCGCTGAGGAAGAACTCTTCATAGGCGCACGACAGGCAATCGTGCATCGGGCCCACCCCCAAGCGGTTGGCCACCACTTCGGCGCCCATGCCACCAGAACCGTAATTGATCATGAACGAATCGCGCGTAGGCTCCAGCACATGGCCCATCACCGGGTCGGCCCAGTAGCCAGGGAAGGCTTGGGTACCGGCAACCTCGTCGGCGAACTGCGAGGCGAAATCACGGAACGCCTCCAGTCGGTTGGGCAGCGCCGGGTTGCGTTTGCCCGTGCTTTCCAGCGGGTAAGTAGAGCTGGGGAAGCTGCCGTCGGGGTTGGGCCCCATGACGATGGCATCGGTCTCGCTGCTGATGATCTCGTTGCCGTTGACCATGGCAATGATCGGCTTGCCGGCCTTGCCTTCGGCGATCCACGGCTCGACCTGCGGATAACGGGCTTCGTAGTCGATCACGGGCTGGCCGGTGGCGGTTCGACCGGTGGTGGCCAGGCGCATTTCTTCTTCAGTGAGGGTATTGCGGTAGGTACGGCCCAGTTTGGGCACCACTACCACCTGGCCGAACAGGCCATTGGAAACGTTGCCCGCCGTACCCTCGCCGCCGAATGTAGCGGCTTTGCTGGTGGCGGCAAAGGCGCCTTCGCGCTCGGCATACAAGGTGTAGCTGCGGGTGCTGCCGGGGCTGACGAAGAAGTTGCCGTTGCGCCCGGTATAGGCGGAAATATCGGCAATGCTGTTCACCGCCTGCATGCCGTTGACCTGGAAGCCGACCATGCGCTCGGCCACCTGCTCGTCGGCGACAAAGCCTTCGCCGCCTTCGTTTTCAACCTCCGGCCCCTCTTCCTCACCCTCGGGCTCTTCGGCCTCGATGCCGTGCTTGTTGGGGTTCGCCTTGTAATCCAGCAGGTTGGTCAGGTTGACCGTGAGGCAGTCACCGGCCGCCACGCGCAGCACGATAGGCCGCGGGCGCTTGTCCGGGCGCAGGGTGACCTTGCCCGGCACGGCGGCCCCGCCCATGCTCAGCGGGACGAGCTTGTCGTCCACCACATCCTCGCGCAGGGCAAACATCATGCCGTTGGCGTTCTGCGCGCCTAGGCGGTTGAACATCAGTGGCTGATCCAGTGCCACCACGTTGGCGACCAGGGTGCGCTGGCACTGCACAGCCGCCTCGCTGGTTGCTTCCCAGCCAAGCAAGGCCAGTACGAGTGATGACACGATGGGGCCTTTGAGCGGCGTCGACATGCTGCACCTCCGGGACACAGGATCTCTGCGGGGAGCTGGAGCAAGGTGTGTGCCAGAAGAAAAATTTCATATCCGTCAGCAACTTGCGATGTCAACCGAATCAGGTTGGGGAGGATCCCCCAGCGGGTTCCCCCGAATCGGGGGGCGAAATCCCGTGAGGGTAAAGGCTACGCCACAGGCGCGCGCTGGCCTCGCACAAGGTAAAAACGCACGGTACCCTTGCACAATTGTCGATTGTACAAGGCAAATTCGCATGCCAGGATCCAGCGATCCTCCAGCGAACTCCAGACTTCACTTGGAAAATCAATAACAAAGCAGGGAGAACGCAATGACTGCGCACGCTCATACCCCGGCAGCAACCGACCACGTACTGGCCGAGGTCCGCAACCAGATCGGCCACCTGACCCTGAACCGCCCGGCCGGTCTCAATGCCCTGACCCTGGACATGGTGCGCAGCCTGCGTCAGCACCTGGATCAGTGGGCCGACAACCCGCACGTGCACGCCGTGGTCCTGCGCGGCGAAGGCCCCAAGGGGTTCTGTGCCGGTGGCGACATCCGCTCGTTGTACGACAGCTTCAAGGCCGGCGACACGCTGCATGAAACCTTTTTCGTCGAAGAGTACGCCCTCGACCTGGTCATCCACCGCTACCGCAAGCCAATACTGGTGGTGATGGACGGCTTCACCCTCGGTGGCGGCATGGGCCTGGCCCAGGGCTGCGACCTGCGCGTGGTCACCGAGCGCAGCCGGCTGGGCATGCCCGAGGTCGGCATCGGCTACTTCCCGGACGTAGGCGGTAGCTACTTCCTCTCGCGCATCCCCGGCGAGCTGGGCATCTACCTGGGTGTCAGCGGTGCCCAGATCCAGGCGGCCGACGCCTTGTATTGCGGCCTGGCCGACTGGTACCTGGCCAGCGACCAGCTCGCCGCCCTCGACCAGGGCCTCGACCAGCTCGACTTCAGCGACCACCCGCTGAAGGACCTGCAAAACCTGCTGGCCAGGCTCGGTACCCAGGTACTGGACGATGCGCCACTGGAAAAGTTGCGCCCGGTCATCGACCACTTCTTCGCCCTGCCCGACCTGCCAGCCATCGTCGAGCAACTGCGTGCGGTGAGCCTTGGCGACAGCCACGCCTGGGCGGTGGCCACCGCCGATCAGCTGGAAACACGCTCGCCTCTGGCCATGGCGGTTACGCTGGAGATGCTGCGCCGAGGGCGCGAGCTGGGCATTGACGACTGCTTTGCCATGGAACTGCACCTGGACCGCCAGTGGTTCCAGCACGGCGACATCATCGAAGGCGTGCGTGCCCTGATCATCGACAAGGACAAGCAGCCCCGCTGGAACCCGCCGACCCTGGCCGCGCTGCAAAGCCAGCGGGTCGAACAATTCTTCGAAGGCCTGTGAGCCCGGGAGTACACAGATGCAAGACCTCGAACTGAGCGAAGAACAGATCATGATCCGCGACATGGCCCGGGACTTTGCCCGTGGCGAGATCGCACCCCATGCCCAGGCCTGGGAAAAGGCCGGCTGGATCGATGATGGCGTGGTGCGCAAGATGGGCGAACTGGGCCTGTTGGGCATGGTGGTGCCAGAGGACTTCGGCGGCAGCTACACCGACTATGTCGCCTATGCCCTGGCCGTGGAAGAGATCGCCGCCGGCTGCGGCGCCACCGGGGCGATGATGAGCATCCACAACTCGGTAGGTTGCGGCCCGCTGCTGGCCTACGGCACCGCCGAACAGCAACAGCAGTGGCTGCCACGCCTGGCCAGCGGCGAGGTGATTGGCTGCTTCTGCCTGACCGAACCACAGGCTGGCTCCGAGGCGCACAACCTGCGCACCCGCGCCGAACTGGTGGATGGCCAGTGGGTCATCAACGGTGCCAAGCAGTTCGTCAGCAATGCCCGCCGTGCCGGCCTGGCGATCGTCTTCGCAGTGACCGACCCGGAGCTGGGCAAGAAAGGCCTGTCGGCGTTCCTGGTGCCCACCGACAACCCTGGGTTCAAGGTTGACCGCAGCGAACACAAGATGGGCATCCGCGCCTCCGACACCTGCGCGGTCACTTTCGACAACTGCCGCATTCCTGCCGCCAATATCCTCGGTGAGCGTGGCAAGGGCCTGGCCATTGCCCTGTCCAACCTCGAAGGCGGCCGTATCGGCATTGCCGCCCAGGCCTTGGGCATCGCCCGCGCTGCATTCGAAGCGGCGCTGGTCTACTCACGTGAGCGCATACAGTTTGGCAAGCCGATCAATGAACACCAGAGCATCGCCAACCTGCTGGCCGACATGCAGGTGCAGGTGAACGCCGCACGTTTGCTGATCCTGCATGCCGCCCGCCTGCGCAGCGCCGGCAAGCCGTGCCTGTCGGAAGCGTCACAGGCCAAGCTGTTCGCTTCGGAAATGGCCGAGCGGGTGTGCTCGATGGCAATCCAGGTGCATGGTGGGTACGGTTATCTGGAAGACTACCCGGTGGAGCGCTATTACCGGGATGCGCGGATTACGCAGATCTATGAAGGGTCGAGCGAGATCCAGCGCATGCTGATTGCACGGGAATTGAAAAACTATCCGCTGTAACGCAAAGGCAGCGCGGTTTTTGGGGGAGCGGGCGACGCGGTGGATGGCACCGGCTTTGCCGGTGTTCGCGGGCGCGCCCGCTCCCACCGGGATGTATCAGCGGCAAACTTCTCGCCTCAGCGCCAATACCGCGTATCATCCACCACCCTGGCATGCCCCTCGAACAGCGCCGGCAGTTGCTCCTTGAGGTAATCGATCCAGGTGCGCACCTTGGCGTCCAGGTAATGGCGTGACGGATACATCGCATACAGCGCACTTTCCCGCAGCCGATACGGTGCCAGCAACCGGCACAAGCGCCCCTGCCCGATCGCCTGGCTGGCGGTGTAGAACGGCAGCAGGCCTATGCCCATGCCCAGCTCGCTGGCCACCAGCATGGCGTCGGCGACGTTGGTAGAGAAACTGTCGTTCGGGGCAATCACGCACTGGTCAACCCCTTGCGGGAACACCCAGTCACCTTCGTACATCGGGTAAGCCATGCGCAGGCAGCGATGGCCGTGCAAGTCTTCGGGGCGCTCCGGTACACCGTGGGTATCCAGGTAACCGGGGGCCGCGCAGGGGATGCTGAAAATGTTGCCCAGTGGCACAGCGATCAGTTGCGAATCCGGTAGCGCACCGTCCACGGTGATCACCACGTCATGCCCTTCTGCCAGTGGGTCGGGGTTGCGCTGCGACAGCGTCAGCTCGATCACCACTTCCGGGTAAAGCATGTTGTAGCCGGCCACCAGCGGCATCAGCAACAGCCCCATGCCGTGTGGGCAGTGCAAACGCAGATGGCCGCGAGGCGTGAGGTGCGCCCCTCGCGCTTCGCCCACGGCTTCTTCGGTCAGCAGCATGATCTGCCGCGCACGCTCCAGAAACCGCTCACCCGCCTCGCTCATGCGCAAGCGCCGGGTGGTGCGGTGCAGCAGGCGGGTCTGCAGCTGGTTCTCCAGCTCGGCAACGATGCGCGAAACCTGCGCTGCAGAAATATCCAGAGCATTGGCAGCTGCAGCAAAGCTGCCACATTCCACCACACGGGTGAAGGTACGCATGGCATGCAGCATGTCCATGAAGGGGTGCTCCTTATTGTTGCGTCAAAAGCAGGAATCTATCACGGTTTAGCCCATTTATTGTGGATGACCAATGAATAGATCATTAGCCATCCATTAAAAAAGGAGCCTGTCATGAAACGCTCGATCGCTGTCCTTGCCATTGCCGCTGCCTTCGCCTCGTTCGGTGCTTTTGCCGATGCCGGCAACAACCAGCCAGTCAGCAGCCAATATGAATACGGCATGCCGCTGGACGTGGCCAAGGTCATCTCCATCACCCCGGCCAGTAACGCCGCCGACTGCCAGGTGGGCACCGCACACATGGTGTACGTCGACCATCAGGGCCAGAAGCGCGAAATCGACTACCGGGAAATGGGCAACTGCTCGCAGCAGTGAATCAGGCCAGCACCTGGGTGATCCAGCCCACCTGCTGATTGAAATCGTCGATCTTCGCCTGAGGCACCGCATCGCGGGCCCGCTGGAAATTGGCCAGGGTCTGCTGCTTCTGCCGCAGCATGCGCCGCCACTTGACCACAAACGCCTCGCTTTTCTCCTGCATCAACACGGGGCCGAAGTACAGTTGTTCAGCGCTATACACCCCCCTGCCCGGCTCGGCGACGATGATCTCGTAATCGAAGCGGTTTTCCCGTAACAGCTCTTCGCTGACGATCTGGTAACCATTGCCCGCCAGCCACTGGCGCAGTTCGCGCTCACCGCCATTAGGCTGCAGTACCAGGCGCGTGACGCCGCCAAGGCGCTGCTTGCCGGCCTCGAGGATCTCGCACATGGTGTCGCCGCCCATGCCGCAGATGCTCACCACCGAGATACGGTCTTGCGGCTCGACCGCTGCCAGCCCATCGGCCAGGCGCACGGTGACCCGCTCTTGCAGGCCATTTTTGCGCACATTGCGCTGGGCCGAGGCGAACGGCGTCTGTGCCACCTCACCCGCTACAGCGGCCTCGAGCACGCCACGCAGCATCAAGGCCACCGGCAGGTAGCCGTGGTCCGAGCCAATGTCGGCCAAGCGCGCGCCCTGCGGTACATGGGCGGCCACGCGCTCCAGGCGCCTGGACAAAGTCTGTTCGTTCAACGTAAACCCCTGGTTTTGCAATCGGCCGCGATTCTGACGGCGAACGCCGCGCATTTCAAACGCCGAGGCACCCTCGACCGGGCCGGTGCGCTCGCGTAGGCTTGCCGTTTTCCTTCCGTTGCAAGGCAAACACACCATGGCAAATGCAGACATCATCTACACCCCGGACCCGGACGCCGAGTCGATTTCCTCGGACGTTGCCGAGTACAACGGCGTACTGGTCACCACGCAAATCCCGACCCACGCCGACGGCAGCCTGGAACTGGGCGGCATCGTCGAGCAGAGCGAATGCACCCTGCAGGCGCTGAAAGTGGCCCTGGAAAAGGCCGGCAGCGGTATGGACCGCGTGCTGCACCTGACCATCTACCTGACCGACATGGCCGACCGCGCGGCGTTCAACGAAGTGTACCAGCGCTTCTTCAGCAAGCCCTGGCCGGTGCGTGCGGCGGTGGGCGTGGCTTCGCTGGCATTTGAAGGCATGCGTGTGGAAGTGACGGCGATGGCTGCCAAGCGCTGAGCTGCGCTTGTCGGGGTGCGCAGCGCCCCCGACATCGTTGACTGACCGCAAAATCGCCGGGGCCGCTCTGCGGCCCGTTCGCGACCCAAAGCCGCTCCCACAGTTGCGCGTACTCCCAGCCGATCCCGCACCTCCCGGCACCCCAATGATGCCGCCAGCCCGTTTCACCGCTACAATGCCCGCCTAAACCGTGACAGCCCGAAAATATAACGACATGTCCCTTCCAAAGAATCACCTGGAACTGCTCAGCCCTGCCCGTGACGTGGCCATCGCCCGTGAAGCGATCCTGCACGGCGCTGACGCCATCTATATCGGCGGCCCGAGCTTTGGCGCGCGCCATAACGCCTGCAACGAAGTCAGCGATATCGCCGAACTGGTCGAGTTCGCCCATCGCTACCATGCACGCGTGTTCACCACCATCAACACCATCCTCCACGACAACGAGCTGGAACCGGCGCGCAAGCTGATTCACCAGCTGTACGATGCCGGCGTTGACGCGCTGATCGTGCAGGACCTCGGGGTGATGGAGCTGGACATCCCGCCGATCGAGCTGCATGCCAGCACCCAGACCGACATCCGCACTCTGGAGCGGGCCAAGTTCCTCGACCAGGCCGGGTTCTCGCAACTGGTACTGGCGCGGGAGCTGAACCTGCAGCAAATCCGCGCCATCGCCGCCGAAACCGATGCTGCCATCGAGTTCTTCATCCACGGCGCACTGTGCGTGGCGTTCTCCGGCCAATGCAACATTTCCCATGCGCAGACCGGCCGCAGCGCCAACCGCGGTGATTGCTCGCAAGCCTGCCGCCTGCCCTACACGCTGAAAGATGACCAGGGCCGCGTGGTTGCGTTCGAGAAACACTTGCTGTCGATGAAGGACAACAACCAGACTGCCAACCTGGCTGACCTGGTCGATGCCGGCGTGCGCTCGTTCAAGATCGAGGGCCGCTACAAGGACATGGGCTATGTGAAGAACATCACCGCCCATTACCGCAAAGAGCTCGATGCCATCCTTGAAGACCGCCCTCAGTACGCCCGCGCGTCCAGCGGCCGTACCCAACACTTCTTCCTGCCCGACCCGGACAAAACCTTCCACCGCGGCAGCACCGACTACTTCGTGACCGACCGCAAGGTCGATATCGGCGCCTTCGACTCGCCAACCTTCACCGGCCTGCCGGTGGGTGTAGTGGAAAAGGTCGGCAAGCGTGACATGCACGTGGTTACCGACGTACCGCTGACCAACGGCGACGGCCTCAATGTGCTGGTCAAGCGCGAAGTGGTGGGCTTCCGCGCCAACATCGCCGAACCGCGGGGCGAATTCGAAGAAGACGGCCACAAGCGCTACCGCTATCGCGTCGAACCCAACGAAATGCCCGAAGGCCTGCACAAGCTGCGGCCCAACCACCCGCTGTCGCGCAATCTCGACCACAATTGGCAACAGGCCCTGCAACGCACCTCCTCCGAACGCCGGGTCGGCGTGGAGTGGCACGCGGTCCTGCGCGAGCAGCGCTTGATGCTGACCCTGAGCAGTGAAGAAGGCGTGAGTGTGCAGGTGGCCCTGGACGGCCCGTTCGGCGTAGCCAACAAGCCGCAGCAGGCACTGGAGCAGCTGCACGACCTGCTCGGCCAGCTGGGCACCACCCTGTACCACGCCGACCACATCGAACTGGATGCCCCACAGGCGTACTTCATTCCCAACTCGCAGCTCAAGGCCCTGCGCCGCGAAGCCATCGAGGCGCTGACTGCAGCGCGTGTGCAGGCGCATCCGCGTGGCGGGCGCAAGGCCGAGAGCACACCACCGCCGGTGTACCCCGAGTCGCACCTGTCATTCCTGGCCAACGTATACAACCAGAAGGCCCGCGACTTCTACCACCGCCACGGCGTGCAACTGATCGATGCGGCCTATGAAGCCCACGAAGAACACGGCGAAGTGCCGGTGATGATCACCAAGCACTGCCTGCGCTTCTCCTTCAACCTGTGCCCCAAGCAGGCCAAGGGCGTGACCGGCGTGCGCACCAAGGTGGCACCGATGCAGCTGATTCAGGGTGACGAAGTGCTGACCCTGAAGTTCGACTGCAAGCCGTGCGAGATGCATGTGATCGGCAAGATGAAGAGCCACATCATCGACCTGCCGACCCCGGGCAGCGCGGTGGCCCAGGTGGTGGGGCATATCAGCCCGGAAGACTTGCTCAAGACCATCCCGCGCGGACCGCACTGAGTTCGCCTGGCAGGGCCTCTTCGCTACACGGGCTTGTGGTTCCCTGTAGGAGCGGCTTTAGCCGCGAATACGGTAGCCGAGACAACGGTGAACGGCAGGTGGAAATTGGCCAGCAGGCACGGCCCTTTCGCGGGTAAACCCGCTCCTACACAGGCTTGTTCCCTGTAGGAGCGGGTTTACCCGCGAATACGGTAGCCGCGACAATGGTGAACGGCGGGTGGACATTGGCCAGCAGGTCCGGCCCTTTCGCGGGTAGCCGCGAATACGGTAGCAGAGACAACGGTGAACGGCGGGTGGAAACTGGCTAGCAGGCCCGGCCCTTTCGCGGGTGAACCCGCTCCTACACGGGCTTGTGTAAGAGCGGCTTCAAAGAACGGCGCAAGCGTACCTCAGCAGCGCTCAGCGTATCTGGTGCTTGTGCAGCAAGCGGTAGAACGTCGGCCGCGAAACGCCCAGCACCTTGGCCGCCACGCTCAGGTTGTCGCTGTGCCGGTTGAGCACATCGCACAGCGCCTGCCGCTCGGCGCGGTGCTTGTATTCCTCCAGCGTGCCCAGCGGCTGTTGTTCCGGGTCGAGCAACTGCAACCCCAGGTCCTGCGCCTCGATCTGCCGCCCTTCAGCCAGCACCAGCCCGCGGCGTACACGGTTGGCCAACTCGCGCACATTGCCCGGCCAGTCATGCCGCCCCATCGCCGCCAGGGCATGGTCGCTGAACGACCGTGGCCGACGCCCGGTCTCCACGCTGTAGAAATGGGCAAAATGGTTGGCCAGCATCGACAGGTCACCATGCCGGTCGCGCAACGGCGCGGTCACCACCTGCAAGACGTTCAGGCGGTAATACAGGTCTTCGCGGAAACGCCCTTGCTCAATGGCCCGCTCGAGGTCCACATGCGTGGCCGCCAGCACCCGTACATCCACCGGTATTGGCTGGCTGCCACCCACCCGCTCGATGTGCTTCTCCTGCAAAAAACGCAGCAAGTTGGCCTGCAACTCCAACGGCAGGTCGCCGATTTCATCAAGAAACAACGTGCCGCCATCGGCCGCTTCGATACGCCCGGCCTTGCGCTGGTGGGCGCCGGTAAAGGCGCCCTTCTCATGGCCGAACAGTTCGGACTGGATCAAGTGCTCGGGGATCGCCCCGCAGTTGATAGCGATGAACGGCTGCTCGCTGCGTTGCGACTGGCGGTGCAGGGTGCGTGCCACCAGCTCTTTGCCGGTGCCGCTCTCACCGCGGATCAGCACCGGGGACTCGGTGGGTGCCAGTTTACCCAGCAACTTGCGCAACTCGCGGATAGGCCGGCTTTCGCCGAGCAATTCATGGGTCGTCTCATCGACCTTGACAGCCCCCTTGCCGCGCAGGCGCGCCATGCCGAAGGCCCGGCCCAGGGTTACCTGCACACGGGAGACGTCGAACGGCAGGGTATGGAAGTCGAAAAACCATTCACACACAAAATCGCCGAACGCCGGCATGCGCAGCTGATCGGCGCTGAGCACGGCAATCCATTCGGTGTTGCTGCGCTTGATCATGTCCTTGACCGCATCCGGGTGCCTCAGGTGCGAAGCCTGCAAGCGCAATAGCCCGACATCGCACGTGTGGTCCAGCGCAGCCCCGAGCAGACAGCTGTCCACATCCCAGCCTGCGTTGCGCAGGCCAGGTAACAAACGGTGGCAATCGTCGCAGGGGTCGACGATAAGCAAACGGCGTTGAGCGGCAGGCTGCTGCATGACCGGTCCTTGGCGCCAGTTTTTGGTTTTTTGAAGTAAAACAGCAAGTTGTGGCGCTCGTTTAACAGTAGCAACGAAGTTGACGGTTCCCAGTACCGTTTGTCTGCCGAATCATTTTTTTACAAACCACTACGGGAATTTTCGCACTTTATCGACATCACAAGGCGGCGCAGGCAAGAACAGCGGCGCCCCTGGAAAAAAATTTACAACCAATGTGTGACTTATCCACTAACAACGAGCATCAGTACACACAACCCCGCGCTGCACTTCGCGATACATGAGGCGACTTTGAAGCAACGCGGACTTCACTTCGATGTTTGGGACCATAGAGAGACCGAACCATGAATGCCCCGCTCCGTGTCAACGAAGCACTGCTGATTGCCGACCACGCCTTCGAACCGTTCCAGTGCGTAGCCTGGGATGCGCCCAACGGTACTGGTGAACTGAGCCTGGCAGTGATCGACCGGACCAGCACCCGCATCGGCGCCAAGCAAGTGTCGTCGCGCATCTACTCCGACCCGGCCCAATGGGCCAGCCTGATCGAAGAAGTGCGCGCCGAACTGTGTGAAAAAGGTTACGACCTGCAACCGTGGTCGATGCCAAAGTAATATCGGCTGGCACAACAAGTGCGTGCACTGTCACGCACTTGTGCAACTTCTATGTTGCTGTTGCGACAACTTTTCTGATTGCGACATAGTGTCGCAACCCGCCCTTTCAATCCACCACCTTGAATTGTTGCAAATGCTGGTAATCGGCCTGCAATTGTTCTGCCAGACGCTGCGCGCGTCCCAGGCGCACTGGCGCCAGCTCCATATCGACCAACAACGTGGCGCATGGCATCGGCTGCACGATATTGCTGTACTGCAGGCGACCGTCGGTGAAGACCAGGCAACGCAAGGCTTCTTGCGGGTGGGCTCGCTGCCGCGCCTGTAGCCAGTGCCGCGCCTGCTCCAGTGCGGCGATCAGCGGCGTGCCCCCACCGGCCCCCAAGGCCTGCAGCCAAGGTTGCAAGGCAGCGGATGCTTTCAGCCCGTGGCGCTGCCACTGTGGCGTGCGCCCGCTGGCAGTCAGCAGGGCCAAGCGGGCGCGCTGGCGATAGGCCTGGTCGAACAATGCCGCCAGCAACCCTTTGGTCTGCGCCAGCGCCTGATGACGCCGGGTTGAAGCCGAGGCATCGACGATCACCAGCCACAACTCTGCAAGCCTGCCCTTGCGCTGCTGCCAGCACAGGTCCTGTCGCTGACGCGGCCGCCCTTTGAGCAAGGTCGGCAGCCAGGCCACCCGGCCGGCCGCCGCATGATGCACGGGGCCACGGCGGGTACCGTTCTGCTTGCCTGTGCCCGCTCTGGCATCCGCCCCTTTGGCTGGTGGCTGGGGGATGCTCAGGGCTTTTTTGCCCAGTTCGGCACCTCACGGCGGGCGCCGCTGGCAACCGGCTGCGCCGGTAATGCCCCCCAGTCGCCCTGCCCGCCCCGTTCACCCGGGTTGCCGGCGCCAGGCTGCTGGTCAGGCGGCGGTGGCGCCGACGGCGGGTTGGCCTGGGGCGTCATACGGCGGCGATGGCGCAAGGCGAATTCGGCCACCGCCTCGACATCCACTTCTTCGATAGCCGCAGCGCCGCGCCAGGCACAATGGGCGCGCGCAGCGCGCAGCCACACCAGGTCGGCGCGCAGGCCGTCCACGCCGGCGGCGTAGCAGCGCTCGGTAATCCAGGCCAGCGCCTGGTCATCCAGGGCAATGTCGGCCAAGGCCTGGCGCGCCGCCTGGCAGCGCTCGCGCAGTTGCGCCTGGGCCTGGGCCCAGTGTGCGCAGAACGCCTGAGGGTCACTGTCGAAGGCCAGGCGGCGGCGAATGATCTGCTGCCGGGCCTCGGGCTCCGGTAAGCCCTCCAGCGCCACGTTCAGGCCGAAACGGTCGAGCAATTGCGGGCGCAGCTCGCCCTCTTCCGGGTTCATGGTGCCGATCAGTACGAAGCGGGCGCTGTGCCGGTGCGAGATACCGTCACGCTCGACGCGGTTTGTGCCGCTGGCAGCCACGTCAAGCAACAGATCGACCAAGGTGTCGGGCAGCAGGTTGACCTCATCGACATACAGCACACCGCCGTCGGCCTGGGCCAGCACGCCCGGGGAAAACTGCGCCTTGCCCTGCCCCAGCGCGGCATCCAGGTCGAGGGTGCCGACCAACCGCTCTTCACTGGCGCCCAATGGCAAAGTGACGAACGGGCCTTCGCCAAGCAGGTCGGCCAGGCCACGGGCCAGGGTGCTCTTGGCCATGCCACGCGGCCCTTCGATCAGCACACCACCGATCCTGGGGTCGATGGCGGTCAGGCACAGCGCCAGCTTGAGGTCGTCTGCACCGACCACGGCCGCCAGCGGAAATTGTACGGGTTCACTCATTTCAAGCCTGTTCCTCGCCGTCGAGCAGTTGGTCCTCAAGGGCTTCGCGGTAGTCGCCCGGCGCCTGCCACAAGCCGCGCTGCTGGGCCTCCAGCAGGCGCTCGGTGAGGTCGCGCAGGGCCTCGGGGTTGTGCTCGCGCATGAAATCGCGGGTCGCCGGGTCGAGCACATAGGCATCGGCCAGCCCCTGGTAATGATGGTCGTCGATCAGGTGCGTGGTGGCGTCGAAGGCGAACAGGTTGTCGACTGTCGCTGCCATCTCGAAGGCACCCTTGTAGCCGTGACGCTTGACCCCGTCGATCCACTTGGGGTTGAGCGCACGGGCACGGATTACCCGGTTCAGCTCTTCCTTGAGGGTACGGACGCGCGGTCGGTCGGCCTGGCTGTGGTCGCCATGGTAGCTGGCCACCACCGCCCCGGACAGGGTTTCCGAGGCCGCCAGCATGCCGCCCTGGAACTGGTAGTAATCGTTGGAATCGAGCAGGTCGTGCTCGTGGTTGTCCTGGTTCTGCAGCACCGCCTGCACCTTGGCCAGGCGTTGGGCGAACTGGGCGCGGGCCGGGGTGCCGTCGTCGCTGCCGCCGTAGGCATAGCCGCCGTGATTGAGGTAGACCTCGGCCAGGTCGTCGCGGCTGTGCCACAAGCGCCCGTCGATGGCGTTCTGCACCCCGGCACCGTAAGCGCCAGGTTTGGCACCGAACACCCGCCAGCCTGCCTGACGCGCGGCCTGCTCGGCATCCACGCCCTGAGCCTGCAGCGCTGCCCGTTCGCTGCGCACGCGGGCAGCCAAGGGGTTGAGGTCGTCAGGTTCGTCCAGCGCGGCCACTGCCTGCACGGCGGCGTCGAACAGGCGGATCAGGTTACCGAAGGCATCGCGGAAAAAGCCGGAAACGCGCAAGGTCACGTCCACCCGCGGGCGGTCGAGCAGGCTCAACGGCAAGATTTCGAAGTCGTCTACGCGCTGGCTGCCGCTGGCCCATACAGGCCGCACGCCCATCAGTGCCATGGCCTGCGCGATGTCGTCGCCGCCGGTGCGCATGGTCGCCGTGCCCCACACCGACAGGCCGAGCTGACGCAAGTGGTCGCCGTGGTCCTGCAGATGGCGTTCGAGGATCAGGCTGGCCGAGGCGAAGCCCAGGCGCCAGGCCGTGGTGGTGGGCAGGTTGCGCACGTCCACGGTATAGAAGTTGCGGCCGGTGGGCAGCACATCGAGGCGCCCTCGGCTTGGCGCACCACTGGGGCCAGCGGGCACGAAGCGCCCGGCCAGTGCCGCCAGCAGGCCATGCATTTCAGCCGTGCCGCAGGCGTCCAGGCTGGGTGCGACCGCTTCACACAGGGCCTGCACGACAGCGTGCACCGGTTGCCACTCACTCAGGTCGGGTAACTGTACTGTGCCCTCCAGTGCCTGCCCAATCACCTGCAGTGCCAACAGCTCAAGGCGCTCGCGGGTATCGCCACAGGTGCGCCAGGGTTCATTGCTCATGGCCTGCAGCTGTTCAGGGCGTATGCCCTGCCACGGCTGCCCAAGGTCGCAATCGAGCGGGTCCCAGCCCGGCACCAGTGCTTTCGCCAGGGCCCGCAGCAGGCTGGCATTGCCGCCACGACCGTCGCCACGCTCGACCCGCAACAACGCCAGCAGCGTATCCAGGCGTAGCCGCCCTTCAGGTGACTGACCAAACACGTGCAGGCCATCGCGAATTTGCGACTCCTTCAGGTCGCACAGGTAGGTATCCAGGCGCGGCAGCCAGAGCGCCGCATCGTCCAGTTGCCCTTCCAGTTGCAACTCACGGTCAATGTGGTTGGCCTTGACCAGCTCGAGGATGTCACGCTGCAACTCGCGGGCACGCCGAGGGTCGAGCAACTGCGCTTCGTAGAACTCGTCGGCCAGTTGTTCCAGGTGGCGCAGCGGGCCATAGGTTTCGGCACGGGTCAGCGGCGGCATCAGATGGTCGATGATTACCGCCTGGGTGCGCCGCTTGGCCTGGGCGCCCTCGCCCGGGTCGTTGACGATGAACGGGTAGATGTTCGGCAGCGGCCCGAGCAGCGCGTCCGGCCAGCACTGCGCCGACAGCCCGACGCCTTTGCCGGGCAACCATTCGAGGTTGCCGTGCTTGCCGACGTGGATCACCGCATCGGCGGCAAATGCGTGACGCAGCCAGAAGTGAAATGCCAGGTAGCCGTGCGGCGGCACCAGGTCAGGGTCGTGATACACCGCGCTGGGGTCTACCTGATAGCCCCGCGCCGGCTGGATACCGACGAAGGTCAAACCAAAGCGCAGGCCGGCAACCATCAGCCGGCCGCTGCGGTACATCGGGTCCTGTTCGGGCGGCCCCCAGCGTTCCAGCACTGCCTGGCGGTTGGCCTGCGGCAGGCGCTCGAAGGCCAGCTGGTAATCGGCCAGGCTCAGGCTCTGGGCACAGGGGCGCTGGTCGAGGTGGTCGAGGTCGTTGGTCACCCCACCGAGCAACTGCTGGATCAGTTGCGTACCGCTGCCCGGCAGTTCGGCCAGCGGGTAGCCTTCGGCCTGCAGCGCCTTGAGGATGTTGAGTGCGGCGGCGGGCGTGTCCAGGCCGACGCCATTGCCAATGCGGCCATCGCGGGTCGGGTAGTTGGCCAGCACCAGGGCCACACGCTTCTGGGCATTGGGCAGGCGGGCCAGCTCGACCCAGCGGCGGGCCAGCTCGGCGACAAAGTCCATGCGCTCGGGGTGGGCGCGGTAGCAGACAACGTCGGACTGGCTGCGCTCGCTGCGCCAGGCCATGTCCTTGAAACTGACAGGGCGCGTGATGATGCGCCCATCCAGCTCCGGCAACGCAATGTGCATGGCCAGGTCGCGCGCGCCCAGGCCCTGTTCGCTGGCCTCCCAGCCAGGCTGGTTGTCCTGCGCACAGATGGCCTGAAGCACCGGGATGTCGCGGCGGAACGGGCGCAGGTTGGGGCGCTCGGGGCTGGACAAGGCGAAACCGGTGGTATTGACCAGCACTTCGGCGCCGACCTCGTCCAGCCAGGCTTCGACCTGTTCCAGGCAGGCGCTTTCCTTGAGGCTGGCCACGGCGATCGGCAACGGGTTCAGGCCGGCAGCCTGCAGGCGCTGGCAGAATACGTCGATGAACGCGGTATTGGCCGCTTGCAGGTGCGAACGGTAGAACAGCAGCGGCGCCACTGGCTGCTCGGGGTGCCAGTGCGGGTACCAGTCCTCGAGTGTCGCGCTGCCCTTGGCGGGGTGATATACCGCGGTGCGCGGCAAAGGCTGCGGCTCGTCCCAGGCATAGTCGCGGCCCAGCCACTGGCTGGCCAGGCAGTTGAACAGGTTGATGGCATTGGCCTTGCCGCCCTGGCGCAGGTAATGCCAAAGCCGCTCGGCCTGCTCACCGCGGACGTTGCCCAGGCTGGTCAGTTCCGGGTCCGGGCGGTCATCGCCCGGCACCAGAATCAGCTGCACGCCACGGGCGGCCAGCTCGACCAGTTGTTCGACGCCGTAGCGCCAGTAGCCAACGCCACCGTGCAGCGACACCAGGATGACCTTGGCGTGACGCAGCACCTGGTCGACATACAGGTCGACCGAGGCATGGTTCTGCACCTGCATCGGGTTGGCCAGGCGCAGGCTGGGAAAGTCTTCGGGCAATTGCTCGGCGGTGTCGGCGAGCAATGCCAGGTGTGAATCGCCGCTGCAGAGAATCACCAGCTCGGCGGGTGTCTGGCCGAGGTCGGCAATGCTGTCATCCGGTACGAAACCACCGGGCTGGGTCCGCAGCAGGTGCATGGGTCAGGCGCCCAGCGCCTGGCGCAGGCGCGCTTCCAGCTGGGCGGCATCGAGGTCCTGGCCAATCAGCACCAGGCGGGTGATGCGCGGCTCGTCGGCGCGCCAGGCGCGGTCGAAGTGCTTGTCGAAACGGGTGCCCACGCCTTGTACCAGCAGGCGCATCGGCTTGCCCGGGATGGCGGCGAAGCCTTTGGCGCGCAGGATACCGAACTCCACCACCAGCTGGGTCAATGCATCGAGCAGCAGGCTTTCGTCGGCTTCAGGCAGGTCAATGGAGATGGAGTCGAAAGCGTCGTGGTCATGATCGTCATGATCGTCGCCATCGTGGTGCGAATCGTGGTGGGTTCGGCGGCCATCGATATGCGCCTCGGACTCGGCACCCACGCCCAGCAGCACCTCCAGTGGCAGCTTGCCGCTGCTGGCCTCGATCACTTTCACCGCCGGCGGCAGTTCTTCGGCCACCTCGGCACGCACCTTGGCCAGGCCTTCGGCGTCGATCAGGTCAGCCTTGTTCAACACCACCAGGTCGGCACTGGCCAACTGGTCAGCGAACAGCTCGTGCAGGGGCGATTCATGATCCAGGTTAGGGTCGAGCTTGCGCTGGGCATCGACCTGGTCCGGGTAGGCGGCAAAGGTGCCAGCGGCCACGGCCGGGCTGTCGACCACGGTGATGACCGCATCGACGGTGCAGGCGTTGCGGATTTCCGGCCACTGGAACGCTTGTACCAATGGCTTGGGCAGGGCCAGGCCGCTGGTTTCGATGAGGATGTGGTCGAGGTCGCCACGGCGGGCCACCAGCTCGCGCATCACCGGGAAGAATTCTTCCTGCACGGTGCAGCACAGGCAGCCGTTGGCCAGCTCGTAGACGCGGCCGCTGGCTTCTTCCTCGGTGCAACCGATGCTGCACTGCTTGAGGATTTCGCCATCGATGCCCAGTTCACCAAATTCGTTGACGATGACCGCAATGCGGCGGCCCTGGGCGTTGTCGAGCATGTGGCGCAGCAAGGTGGTCTTGCCCGAGCCGAGGAAGCCGGTGACGATGGTGACGGGGAGCTTGGCCAGTGTTTTCATGTCGCATTGCCCTTGGCAGTGTGGCGCGGGCATGCAGGACGACAGCCGCAGGCCAGGCTGGCCGGGCTTGTTCGCCACCGGATCACCCCGCCCGGTTGAAAGTCGAAAACGTGACGAGGCAGGTCTCCTGGCTTGCACCGTTCCATGCCCCGTTCAGTCGAACGGCGGGCTGGCGGGATGACGCCTTCCCGCGCGCTGGCGCAGTGGCTGTGTCGATCCGTTGTCGGTGCTTACAGTTGCGGGGGCAGCCGCGGCTTGTACCGCGTTCCCGTCTTAGCTTCGGCCAGGCCGAAGAACCTCGAAGTGGCAAGGCTACGCAGTGGCTGGCGGGTGGTCAACCATTGCTGCGGGGCCGGTCGACAACGCTGGGCGCAAGTGCGCTACAGTGGCGCCTTATCCACGGTCAAGGACGCACCATGCCCCTCGCCCCCGCCATACCTGTACTGCGCATATTCTCGATCGACAAGGCCAAGGAGTTCTACCTCGACTTCCTGGGTTTCAGCCTGGACTGGGAGCACCGCTTCAGCCCGGACTTGCCGTTGTACATGCAGATCCACCGTGATGGCCTGATCCTGCACCTTTCAGAGCACCATGGCGATGCCTGCCCTGGCTCGACCGTGTTCGCCCGCCTCGACGACCTGCGCGCGCTGGAGGGTGAATTGCAGGGTAAACAGTACGGTTTCGCCCGGCCCGAGGCCGAGCGCCTGGATTGGGGCCTGCAGATGCAGGTATGGGACCCGTTCGGCAACCGCCTGCGCTTTTGCCAGCAGATCAATGACGAGGCCAACCCGTGAAGGCATTGGGCAAACGCGAGATGAGCCGCCTGGAGCGGGAGTTGGTTGCGTGCCTGACCGATGCCTGCGAAGCCGCCAAGGCAGAAATTGTCGGCTTCAGTTGGCTTACCCATCGCCTCGACCCCGAGGACTTTCCGAGCAGCCTGCGTATCACCTGGGTATTCGAGCAAGAGGCCGACAAGGCAGCGGCCGTGGTCGGTGATGCGAAGGCGCGCATGCTGGCGCTTACCGGCCTGGCGCTGGAGCAAGCCGGCATTGAGCTGGACCATCCGGCCTGGCATGTGCGATTCGACAGTGAAGAAGCCTGCGCGCACGGCCACGGCGGAGACTGGGCCAAGCGCTTGCAGACGCAGCGCTGAGCCCCAACCGGCAGCCGGTGCTTTACCCGGCCCCAGAGGGCCGTTAGGCTACGCAGTCTCTAAATTACGAGGTGTTCGTCCAATGCGCCATTGATGCCGCCGTCTGTTCGACGGCCAGTCTTCAGCCTCCGGTTCGTACCGGAGATGTCGCGGCATTTGTGGAGTTGTGCATGACGAACACGTCGATTCTGACGCTGGACAGCGTCTCCTTGGCCTTGCCTGATGGCAGGCCGCTGTTTAGCAACCTCAACGAAACCTTCGACCAACGCCGCACCGGCCTGGTCGGGCGCAATGGCGTGGGCAAAAGCCTGCTAGGGCAGATTCTTGCCGGCCAGCGTGAACCGAGCAGCGGCCATTGTCGGCGCCTCGGACCTGTCCATTTGCTGGACCAGCAAGTCATCGAGCGCAGCGCCACGCTGGCCGACCTGGCCCAAGTGGGACCGGTGATTGCGGCGCTGGAGCGCATCGAGCAAGGCAGCATCGAGCCCCAGGATTTCGACACCGTTGGCGAGCGCTGGGATATGCGCGAGCAATTGCAGCTGCAGCTTCAGGGCCACGGCCTGGGTCAACTTGACTGGCGCCAGCCCGCTCGGACCCTGAGCGGTGGCCAAGCCATGCGCGTGGCACTGATTGGCGCGTGGCTCAGCGGTGCCGATTACCTGATCCTCGACGAGCCAAGCAATCACCTGGACAGCAACGCCCGCGCCCAGTTGCTGAGCATGATCGAAGCCTGGGACCGTGGCTTGCTGGTGATCAGCCACGACCGCAGCCTGCTGGCGCACATGGCACGCATTGTCGAACTATCCAGCCTGGGCTTGCAGGCCTATGGTGGCAACTACAGCCTCTATAGTGCGCAAAAAACCAACCAGACGGCGCAGGCCCAGCAGCAACTTGCCCGGCTGAAGCAGGCGCAGCAACGACAGGCCCGTGAACTGCAGCGCCAACGCGAAGACCTGGAGCGCCATCAGGCCCGGGCCGGGCGCCAAGCCAAGCACGCCAACCAGGCCAAGATTCTGGTCGACCGCAAGCAGGAGCGCAGCCAGGCCACTGCCGGCAAGCAGCGCCGCGAGCATCGCGATGCTCGGCAAACGCTTATGGGCAAAGTGCGTGACGCCGCCCGCGAGATGGAGCATGACAGCGCTATTACCTTGCACACGCCCACACCTCAGCGTCATCCGGGCCGAGAAGTGTTGGCGTTGCAGGCACTTTGCTTGCCCCATGGCACCCGTAAAGCGCTTGACCTGCGCTTGTGCCTGGGCCAGCGCGTAGGGCTGATCGGCGCCAATGGCAGTGGCAAGTCTACCCTGCTCAGGCTGCTGAATGGGGAATTGCCGGCATCGCCCGACAATGTGCGCCTCAGTGGTGAGACCGCCCTGCTCGACCAGCACTGCAGCACACTGGCAGGCAACCGTAGCGTGCTCGAACACCTACGCCAAGCCAACCCGACGATGGCCCAGGGGAAATTGCGCAGCCGCCTGGCGCAACTGGGCCTGGATGCGGCCCGTATCGAACTGCCCAGTGGCCTGCTTAGCGGCGGTGAGCGTATGAAGGCGGCGCTGGCCGCCGTGCTGTACCGCGAACGGCCGCTCGACCTGTTGTTGCTGGACGAACCCGGCAACCACCTGGACCTGCCTTCGCTGACAGCCCTGGAACGCATGCTTGGGCAGTTTCGCGGGGCGCTGATAGTGGCGTCCCATGATGCGGTATTGCTGGAAAACCTGGCGCTGGATGAGTACTTGCGGTTGTAGAAACCGAAAAAAAAGCATCGCAGCCTATCAATTCGTGACTGGCCGTTCCCGATCCGCCAAGGATGTATTAAGGTGGCATGGTGCGCATATAACAGCAGCCCGAGCGATCGGGCACTTGCAAGACAATGAGGGTGTCATGAGCAACGAAAGCATTAATTGGGACAAGCTGGGTTTCGACTACATCAAGACCGACAAACGCTACCTGTCCGTATGGCGCAATGGCGAGTGGGACAAGGGCACCCTGACCGAAGACAACGTACTGCACATCAGTGAAGGCTCCACGGCCCTGCACTACGGCCAGCAGTGCTTCGAAGGCCTGAAGGCCTACCGTTGCAAGGACGGCTCGATCAACCTGTTCCGCCCGGACCAGAACGCTGCCCGCATGCAGCGCAGCTGCGCACGCCTGCTGATGCCGCACGTGCCGACCGATGTGTTCATCGAAGCGTGCAAGCAAGTGGTCAAGGCCAATGAAAAGTTCGTGCCACCGCACGGCAAAGGCGCCCTGTACCTGCGCCCGTTCGTGATCGGCACCGGCGACAACATTGGCGTGCGCACCGCCCCCGAGTTCATCTTCTCGGTGTTCGCCATCCCGGTTGGTTCGTACTTCAAGGGTGGCATGAAGCCGCACAGCTTCCAGATTTCCAGCTTCGACCGTGCTGCCCCGCAGGGCACCGGCGCGGCCAAGGTCGGTGGCAACTACGCTGCCAGCCTGCAGCCGGGCGCTGAAGCGAAGAAGGCCAACTTCGCCGATGCCATCTACCTCGACCCGCTGACCCACACCAAGATCGAGGAAGTCGGTTCGGCCAACTTCTTCGGCATCACCGCCAACAACGAGTTCGTCACCCCGAAATCGGCCTCGGTACTGCCAGGCATCACCCGCCTCTCGCTGATGGAGCTGGCGCAATCGCGTCTGGGCCTGACCGTGATCGAAGGCGATGTCGAGATCAGCAAGCTGGACCGTTTCGTCGAAGCTGGTGCCTGCGGTACCGCAGCCGTGATCACCCCGATCGGCGGCATCGAGTACAACGGCAAGCTGCACGTGTTCCACGACCTGGAAAAGGTCGGCCCGGTTACCCAGAAGCTCTACAACGAGCTGACCGGCATCCAGAGCGGCGATGTAGAAGCACCAGCAGGCTGGATCGTCAAGGTCGCCTGAGTCGCATCAGCTGTATGAAAACGGGGCATGCCAGTAATGGCATGCCCCGTTTTTCGTAGGTTTACACGGCCACCTTGAGGTGCGGGTTTACCCGCGAATACGGTGGCGGCGGCAACGATGAAGGGCGGGTGGAAATTGGCCAGCAGGCCCGGCCCTTTCGCGGGTGAACCCGCTCCTACACGACGGCCTGCGCCCAACCCACGATGTGTGTTCACCACCGTGGTAGGAGCGGGTTTACC